>DAORCC010000018.1:0-4169 GCA_035345235.1 Azospira sp. | reverse complement strand
GCAGTTGGGTTTCAGCGATCCCCTGTCCAGCCAGGCGGGCCGACTGCCAGACCGCGCCCTGGCCGTTGCTGCCGTGGAAGTGCAGGCCGAGTCGGCGGCTGTTTGCCCACGTGGAGGGGAAGGGGCTGCTTGTGCAGCATAGCAGCGGAGCATCATCTCCTGTCGAGACCAGGGACAAGCCATCGCCGATCACCATTGCCGCTGCTGCCGGGCCATCGAGCCGCCATTCGCGCTCGTTGCAGATGCCGGCGGCAACGCATCCGAACACCTGGGTGCAGCGGGTGACGCGCGCTGCTGCGAGAACGGCGGATTCGGGATGGCGAGAAAATTCTGGTGTCATGAAAAGCAGGACGCCACCAACGACGCCCAGGTCGGCCTTCTGCATGGCGCGGCGTACGGCATCCTCGACCAATTGCGGGGACGCTTGCCTGCCGGATACGAGGGCGGTTGCGACGGTCATCGATGTCGGTTGGCGGGGAGTGGGGGCGAGCGGCGTCGAGCGCTTCAGCCGATCGCCTTGCCCTTGAATTCGCAGAGATCGACGATCAGACAGCGGTCGCACTGCGGTCGACGGGCAGTGCAGACGTACCGTCCATGCAGGATCAGCCAGTGATGTGCGTCCCGCCGGTACTGCTCCGGAACCGTTTTCAGCAGCTTCAGCTCTACCGCAAGCGGGGTCTTTCCCGGTGCCAGCCCGGTGCGGTTGGAAACGCGGAAGATGTGCGTGTCGACGGCGATCGTCGGTTCACCGAAGGCGGTGTTGAGCACGACGTTTGCAGTCTTGCGGCCGACGCCGGGCAGCGCTTCCAGCGCCTCGCGTGAGCGTGGCACCTCGCCGCCATGCTGTGACAAAAGGATGTTGCAGGTGGCGATAGCGTTCTTCGCCTTGGTACGAAAGAGGCCGATGGTCTTGATGTAGTCGGCCAGCCGCTCCTCGCCCAGCGCTGCCATTGCGGCCGGTGTCGGTGCGTCGGCAAACAGCCTTCTCGTCGCCTTGTTGACCGAGACGTCGGTGGCCTGCGCAGAAAGCAGGACGGCAATGAGCAGCTGGAACGGTGAGCTGTATTCGAGTTCGGTGGTCGGTGCCGGATTGGCGGCCTGCAGGCGGGCAAAGATTTCGGCCCGCTTGGCGGGGTTCATCAGTGGCAGCCGCCAGCAGCGACCGGCACGGCCGTGCGCTGCTGCCGTCTGGCGGCTCGTGCCTCGACCCAGTTCTTCCAGGCGATCATGCAGCCGAGCAGGATGAAGGCGCCGGGCGGCAGGATGGCCAGCAGCAGGCCGGGGTAGTCGGCGGGCAGTACCTGCAGCGGCTGCAGGTTGGGGAACACGAGGTCGATGCCTGAGAACAGCGTGCCGGCACCGATGAATTCGCGCAGGCCACCGAGCACGGCTAGGGTCCACAGCATGCCGACCCCCATGAAAATGCCGTCGAAAGTGGCCTGCAGCGGCGGGTTCTTGGCCGCGAAGGCCTCGACGCGGGCGAGCACGATGCAGTTGGTGACGATCAGCGGGATGAAGATGCCGAGCACCAGGTAGAGTTCGTGCAGGTTGGCGTTGAACAGCAAGTCGACCACCGTGACGAGTGCCGCGACGATGAGGATGAAGACCGGAATTCGGATCTCGTGCGGAATGAAGTTCCGGAGGCTGGCAACGGCGAAATTCGAGAGTGCCATGACCAGGATGGTGGCGAGCGAGAGCATGACGCCGTTGACCATGTTGGTCGTAACTGCGAGCAGCGGGCACAGGCCGAGGATCTGGATCAGGCTGGTGTTCTGCTTCCAGATGCCGTTGTGGACAATGGTACGGAATTCGTCGCGTTCGATCATGGCGTGTGTTCCCGTTTATTTCGACGCGTGGAGCGCCTCATGGTTCTCGGCGACGTACTTCGTTGCCTTGCGCACGGCCTTGATCACGGCGCGCGGCGTGACGGTGGCGCCGGCCATGAAGTCGAACTGGCCGCCGTCCTTCTTCACCTTCCACTCCTTGTCGGTCGTGGCGGCGTAGGCGTGGCCGTTGAACTGCGTGATCCACGGCCGCTCCTTGTTCCTGTCCTTCTTCGGCTCGATGTAGTCGCCCAGCCCCGGCGTTTCGCGGTGCTGCGTCACGCGCACGCCGGCGATGCTGCCATCAAGGTTGACGGCAAGGATCAGCCGGATCTTGCCGGAGTAACCGTCCGGCGCCACCGCTTCGAGCACCAGTGCGACCGGTTGGGTGCCCTTGCGGGCGCGATAGGCGGTCGTCGGCTCGTCGGTGCCGAGCAGGGGACTCGCGGGCAGCGTCACGGTGTCCTTGAGCAGCTCGTTGTCGTAGGCGCTGCGTGGCAGCACCTCGTCGATCAGCTTCATCTTTTCTTCGGCGGCGGAGGCTTCCAGCGCCGGCTTTGTCCACAGGTAGGCACCGGAGAGCACACCGGTGAAGATGATGACGAAGACGAACAGGATGGCGGCGGTGCGCGCCGCCATCGTCACGGCCGTCGGTTCCTTCTTCTTCACGGTTTGTCCTTCATGCCGAAGATAGCGGGCTGCGTGTAGTGATCGATCAGCGGTACGCAGATGTTCATCAGCAGCACGGCAAAGGCGACGCCATCCGGGTAGCCGCCAAAAACGCGGATAAGGTAGGCGAGGGCGCCGGCCACAAAGCCGAAAATCAGCTTGCCCTTCGTCGTCGTACAGCCGGAGACAGGATCCGTGACGATGAACCAGGCGCCGAGCATGGCGCCACCGGAGAAGAGGTGGAAGAATGGGTTGGCAAACTGTGCGGGGTGCCACGCCCAGAGGGCGCCGGAAAGCAGGGTCAGACCGGCGATGAACGATAGCGGGGCGTGCCACGAGATGATCCCGCGCCAGAGCAGGAAGATGCCGCCGAGCAGATAACCGCCGGTGACCCATTCCCAGCCGCGGCCCGCGAAGAAGCCATAGACCGTCTGGTCGGCAAGCAGTTGCGTGACGCTGACCGTGCCTTCCTCGAGCTTGAGTGCGGTTTTCAATGTATCCAGCGGCGTCGCGCCGGAAATTGCGTCCAGCCGCGGCATCATGCCGAAGACAACACGCGCCTGGTCGGCAAAACTGACCTGCAGGCCGACCGACGGCCACTGCGACATCAGCGCCGGGAAGGAGACGATGCACACCGCGAAGGCGACCATCGCCGGATTGAACGGATTCTGGCCAAGGCCGCCATACAGGTGCTTGGCGATGACGACGGCGAACAGGGTACCGGCAACGACCAGCCACCAGGGTGAAAGCGGCGGGAAGGTGAGTGCGATCAGCCAGGCCGTGACGATCGCACTGCCATCCGACACGAACATCGCGAGCGGCTTTTCGCGCAGCTTCAGCATCGCGGCCTCGGCGGCAAGTGCCGTCGCGGTCGTCAGTGCCAGCTGGACGAGGATGATCGGCCCGAAGATCCAGACGTAGGCCGCAATGCCTGGCAACAGGGCGGCCAGCACCTGCAGCATGACGCGCTGTACGCTGGCGTTTTTCAGCAGGTAGGGCGGAGTACTGAAATCCATCACGACTTGGGTTCCTCCGCTTCCGCCGCGGGTGAGGGCTCGATGCCAGCCTGCTGGCGCAGTGCATCGACGGCGGCGATGTCCTTCTGCTGCAGCAGCGTCAGGTTCTCGGTGTTCTTTGGCTGGATGGCGGCCCGCTGGGCGCGGGCACGTTCCATGGCCGCCGCGATGGCCGCCTTCTTGGCGGCTTCCGCGTCGACCGGTGCGTCGGTCGTCGTGGCAGGTTCGGTGGCGGCCGGCAACAGTGCCTGTGCCGTCACGGCTACGGCAGTTTCGGTCGCCGGTTCCGGTGTTGCGTCGCTGGCAGCAGCCGGCGTCGCTGCCGCTGCAGCTGCTTCAGCGGCCTTCTTCGCTGCCTGCGCGGCTGCGGCCCTGGCCAGCTTCTCGGCCTTTTCTGCCTTCTCGCGCTCCTCCCGTTCGGTCTTCCACTCGAAGCGGGCCTTCGCCTGATCGGCAGCGTTCTTTTCCTTTTCGCGTGCCCAGATTTCGCTCTTGGCGAAACGGAAGTACTGCACCAGCGGAATGCGGCTCGGGCAGACGAAGCTGCAGCAACCACATTCAATGCAGTCGAAGATGTGGTACTCCTGCGTCTTGCCGAAATTGTGCGCACGCGAGAACCAGTACATCTCGAAGGGCTGCAGTTCGTGCGGGCAGACCTTGG
>DAORCC010000017.1:0-23064 GCA_035345235.1 Azospira sp. | reverse complement strand
TCAGGCAGGCGAGGTTGGCGGCGTGCTGCTCGGCCTTGGCCTTGAGGTCGGCGACATCGACGTTGCCGTTGTCGTCGCAATCGACCACCACGACCTGCATGTTGCACATCTGGGCCGTGGCGGGGTTGGTGCCGTGCGCGGACTTCGGAATCAGGCAGATGTTGCGATGGGCGTCACCGCGGCTGGCGTGGTAACGACTGATGGCGACAAGGCCGGCATACTCGCCCTGCGCGCCGGAGTTCGGCTGCATGCAGATGGCGTCGAAGCCGGTGACGGTCTTCAGGTAGTCGGTGAGGCTACCGATCAGCTCCAGGTAGCCCTGCGCCTGGTCGAGCGGGGCAAACGGGTGGATGTCTCCGAATTCCGCCCAGGTGACCGGGATCATCTCGCTGGTGGCATTGAGCTTCATCGTGCAGGAGCCGAGCGAGATCATCGAGTGATCCATCGCCAGATCGCGGTTCTGCAGCTTCTTCAGGTAGCGCAGCATCGCGTGTTCGGTGTGATGGCTGTTGAACACCGGATGCGTGAGGATGGCGTCGTCGCGCAGCAGTGCTTCAGCCGGGTCGTTGGCGGCGACGTGGGCATCGAGCGCGGCGATGTCGGCATTGACGTTGGCAATGAGCCTGAGCAGCGCGGCGACATCGTCGGCGGTCGTTTTCTCGTCCACCGCAAGGCCGAGCTGGCCGTTGACGGCCTGGCGCAGGTTGAAGCCGGCCTGCTGGGCAGCCTGATAGACCGCCAGTGCACGGGCGCCGAGGTCGATGCGCAAGGTATCGAAGAAGCTCTTGTTGGCAACAGTGACACCCGCGCGCTTGAGGCCTTCGGCGAGGATCGCTGCCTGGCGGTGGATGCGGCCGGCGATCGTCTTCAGGCCCTGCGGGCCGTGATAGACGGCGTACATGCCGGCCATGTTGGCGAGCAGCACCTGCGAGGTGCAGATGTTGGAGTTGGCCTTCTCGCGGCGGATGTGCTGTTCGCGCGTCTGCAGCGTCATGCGGTAGGCGGTCTTGCCGCGCGCATCCTTGGAGACGCCGATGATGCGGCCGGCCATCGAGCGGACATTGGCTTCGCGCGTGGCGAAGAAGGCGGCGTGCGGGCCGCCGAAACCCATCGGGATGCCGAAGCGCTGCGAGGAACCGAAGGCGATGTCGGCGCCCATCGCGCCAGGCGACTTCAGCAGCACCAGCGCCATCAGGTCGGTGGCGACGGCGACCACGCCGCCGCGGGCCTTGACGGCACCGATGGCGCCGGAGAGGTCGGTCGCTTCGCCGCGGTCGTTCGGGTACTGGAAGAGGGCGCCGAAGCATTCCTGCTGGGCGGCCTCGTCCGGCGTGCCGAACTTGAGCTCGAAGCCGAAGAACGCAGCGCGGGTCTTGACCACGTCGATGGTCTGCGGGAAGCAGTCCTCGTCGACGAAGAAGACGTTCGACTTCGACTTCGAGGCGCGGCGCGCCATGGTCATGGCTTCAGCGGCGGCGGTGGCTTCGTCGAGCAGCGAGGCATTCGCGAGCTCGAGGCCGGTCAGGTCGATCACCGCCTGCTGGAAGTTCATCAGCGCTTCCAGGCGGCCCTGGGCGATTTCGGCCTGATACGGCGTGTAGGCGGTGTACCAGCCCGGATTTTCGAGGACGTTGCGCAGGATCACCTTCGGCGTCAGCGTGTCGTAGTAGCCCATGCCGATCAGCGATTTCTTCACCACGTTCTTCGCGGCGAGCGCCTTGATGCGGGCCAGCGCCTCGTGCTCGCGCAGCGGTGCGGCGAGCGGCAGCGGTGCCGGGAGGCGGATGCCGGCAGGGACGGTCTGGTCGATCAGGTCATCAAGACTGCCGGCGCCGATGGCGGCCAGCATGGTCGCCTGTTCAACAGCGTTCGGGCCAAGGTGGCGATGGATGAATTCGTCGTGCTGTTCGAGCGCGCTGAGCGGCAGGGTGGTCATACGGAATATCCTCGGAGGGTTCGGTGCCAATCCGTGATCGCGGCGGGAACATCCCGAAGGAATCTCCCTGGCGGCAGCGGAATCCGGTTGGCTGACAAACGGGGCCCCGGCGTCGGCAAAGCCCGGCTGCTACCGAGCTTGCTGAGAGGCCGGGGTGACGGTGATCTCGCTGTTCCTCAGGCGTCAGCGACTTTTGCGTAGGCTGCCGCGTCAAGCAGCGCGTCGACATCGGCAGCGTTGGCGGGCTTGAGCTTGAACAGCCAGGCGGCGTAGGCGTCCTGGTTCACGCTTTCCGGTGCGTCGACGACGTCCTGGTTCACGGCGGTCACTTCGCCGGCGATCGGCGCATAGACATCGGCGGCAGCCTTCACGGATTCGACGACGCAGGTTTCCTGGCCGGCGGCGTAGGTCTTGCCGACGTCCGGCAGTTCAACGAAGACGAGGTCGCCCAGTGCTTCCTGCGCATGATCGGTGATGCCGATGGTGACGGTGCCGTCCGCTTCGACGCGGACCCATTCGTGGCTTTCGGTGTACTTGAGGTTGGCGGGTACGTTCGACATTTTTCTATCTCCTTGGGTGGGTTCTTAGGCGACGGCCTTGCCGTTGCGCGCGAAAACGGGTTTGACGACCTTGGCCTTGAGGCGTTTGTCGCGGATTTCGACTTCGACGGTGTCGTTGATGGCGACGCCCATCGGCAGGCGGGCCAGCGCGATCGACTGCTGCAGGGTCGGCGAGAAGGTGCCGCTGGTGATTTCGCCTTCGCCCTGCGCGGCGAAAACTTTCTGGTGGCCACGCAGCACGCCCTTGTCCAGCAGCACGAGGCCAAGGAACTGGGCCTTCTGGCCGTTGGCGAGCAGTGCGGCCTTGCCGACGAAGTCGCGTTCGGACTTGAGGTCGACGGTCCAGGCCAGTCCGGCGTCGAGTGGCGAGACGGTTTCGTCCATGTCGTTGCCGTAGAGGTTCATTCCGGCCTCCAGACGTAGCGTGTCACGCGCGCCGAGCCCGCACTGGGCGACGCCGGCTGCATGCAGCTTACGCCACAGGTCGGCGGCCTGCGCGGCGGGCAGGGCGATCTCGAAGCCTTCCTCGCCGGTATAGCCGGTGGTGGCAACGAAATACTCGCCGACCTGCACACCGAAGAACGGGCCGAGGCCTTCGGTTGCCGTCTTCACCTGCGGCAGCACTTCCCAGACCTTGGCCTTGGCGTTCGGGCCCTGCACGGCGATCATGCCGAGCGGGGCGTTGCCATCACGACGCTCGGTGATGGTGAGGTTCAGACCCCAATCCTTCTGGCGGGCGGCCATCCAGGCGAGATCCTTGGTCGCCGTGCCGGCGTTGATGACGACGCGGAAGGTGGTGTCGTTCAGGTAGTAGATGATGAGGTCGTCGACCACGCCGCCAGCCTCGTTGAGCATGGCGGAGTAGAGCGCCTTGCCGGGCGTCTTCAGCTTGTCGACGTTGTTGGCCACCAGCCGGCGCAGGAAGGCCTTGGCGTCAGGGCCGACGACATCGACGGCGCACATGTGCGAGACATCGAACATGCCGCAGTTCGAGCGCACGGCATGGTGCTCCTCGATCTGCGAGCCATAGTTGACCGGCATGTCCCAGCCGCCGAAATCGACCATGCGGGCGCCGGCTGCGCGATGAACGTCATTGAGTACTGTTTTTTGCGTCATATCAGTCCCTTGGGCGAGGGTGTTGAACAGGATTCCAGAAACGAAAAAGGGGCGAGCCTTGAAAAGCTCACCCCTCTGTCCTTGGTACCTGAGAGATTTGTCACTGAATCAGTGACTTGCCCCGTCGGTGGATGGTCCGGATCTATCGATCCGGCATCGCTCTCCAGAGAATTCGATGCTGCGAAACGGTCCTTTTGCCTGAGCGGTTGCGGGTGCGTTGCGCCTTCGGCGACTGCGTTCGGATGGGTGCAGTTCTCTCCCGTTTGCGGGTCGGACTATACCGGTTTGGCCGCGCGGAAGGCAAGAAATCCGGAGGCAACGCCAGACGGCAATCATCCGCAAATGCGAACGACTTGCATTACGGAGATTGTTGGATGATAATCGTTCGCAACAAATGAATGTGTTCAGGAGTTCGCCATGTACGTCTGTGTCTGCCAGGCCGTCACCAGCAAACAACTCGCCGTCACCATTGCGCAGGGTGCGACGACGATGAAGGCGCTGCGCAGCGAGTTGGGGGTCGCGACCTGCTGCGGCAAATGCGCGCGTGATGTCCGCTCGCAACTGCAGCAGACCTGCGGCAGTGCCGGTGGATGCGCCTGCGCGGCCCGCAGCTGATCCTCTGGCGCGCGCCATGGGATGTGCTAGATTCAGAGCACCCCCAACGGAAGGAGCGCGCAATGAAAGGCGACAAGAAAGTCATCCAGTACCTGAACAAGGTGCTGACCAACGAGCTGACCGCGATCAACCAGTACTTCCTGCATGCCCGCATGTACAAGAACTGGGGGCTGGAGAAGCTCAACGAGCACGAGTACCACGAGTCGATCGACGAGATGAAGCACGCCGACAAGCTGATCGAGCGCGTGCTCTTCCTCGAAGGCCTGCCCAACCTGCAGGCGCTCGGCAAGCTGATGATCGGCGAGAACCCGAAGGAAATGCTCGAGTGTGACCTCAAGCTCGAGCTACAGGCCTTGCCGCTGCTCAAGGAAGCCATTGCCTACTGCGAATCGGTTGCGGATTACGTGACCCGCGAACTGCTCGCAGACATCCTCGAAAGCGAGGAAGAGCACGTCGATTGGCTGGAAACCCAGCTTGGCCTGATCAAGCAGGTCGGCATCGAGAATTACCTGCAATCGCAGATGGGTTGATTTCCGGCGAGCCGCCGGGCCGAGGCCTGGCGGCCTGCTGTGCTATCATCCGCGGCTTCCCGTAAGTCTCCGCCGCGCTTCCTTTCGTGCCCAACGTCGACCTCCATTGTCATTCCACGGCTTCCGATGGCCTGCTTGCCCCGCGCGAGGTCGCCTATCGTGCGGCAGGTAACGGCGTCGAACTGCTGGCGCTGACCGATCACGACGACATCGCCGGCCTGCCGGCCGCACGTGATGCGGCCGAGGAATGCGGCATGGCCTTCGTCTCCGGGGTCGAAATCTCGATCGAGTGGGAAGGCACCCAGATTCATGTCGTCGGCCTCAATTTCGATCCCGGCAATGCAGCGCTGAACGATGGCCTGGCTTCGATCCGCGCCGGCCGCATTGACCGTGCGCGGCGCATGTCGGCGGAACTCGAGCGCCACGGAATTCCGAATACCTTCGAAGGGGCAATACGCTACGCCGAGAATCCCAACCTGATCTCGCGCGCCCACTTTGCCCGCTACCTTGTCGAGACGAAGCGCTGCAAGGATGTGCGCAGCGTTTTCGAGACCTACCTCGTTCCCGGCAAGCCGGGTTATGTTGATCATCGCTGGGCGGATCTCGCCGATGCCGTGAGCTGGATCGTCGGTGCCGGTGGCGTTGCCGTAGTGGCGCATCCGGCACGCTACAAGGTTTCGATGGGTGCCATGCGGCGATTCCTGGGCGAATTCCGCGATCTCGGCGGCCAGGCAATCGAGGTCGTATCCGGCAGCCATTCCCTTGACGACGTCGGCACCTATGGCCGCCTCGCCCGCGAATTCGGCTTCCTTGCATCGCGCGGTTCCGATTTTCACGGGCCGCAGGAAAGCTATGTCGATCTCGGCATGCTCGGCTACCTGCCGGACGGCCTGAAGCCCGTCTGGAGAGTCTTCTGACGACTGGCAATGACTGTTTACCTGCAGATTCACCCTGACGATCCCCAGTCGCGCCATCTGGCACGGGCGGCGGAGATCGTGCGCGAAGGCGGTGTCATCGCCTTTCCGACCGACTCCTGCTATGCGCTCGGCTGTCATCTTGGCGACAAGGACGCGGTCGACCGCATCCGGGCGATCCGCGAGGTCGACGAACGTCACCACCTGACGCTGATGTGCCGCGACCTTTCGGAGATCGCGCAGTATGCACGCGTCGACAACGCCCAGTACCGCCTGCTCAAGGCAACGACGCCGGGCAGCTACACCTTCATCCTCGAAGGTACGAAGGAATTGCCGCGGCGCGTGCTCCACCCGAAGCGCAAGACGATCGGTCTGCGCGTTCCCGAGCACAGGGTTGCGCTGGCCTTGCTGGCCGAACTCGGCGAGCCCCTGTTGACGGCAACGCTGTCCTTGCCCGGCGACGAGGCCCCGCTGACCGAGGGCTGGGAAATCCAGGATCGCCTCGATGGCCGCCTCGAACTGATCCTCGACGGCGGGCACTGCGGTACCGAGCCGACGACGGTGATTGATCTCACCGGCGGCGTGCCGGAGCTTGTCCGCGCCGGGCGCGGCAGCCTGGACCCCTTCGGCCTCGACTGAAATGGGCGGTTTCGATCTTTCGGCCATGGTCCAGGCAGTCGCCATCGCGGCACTGCCGATCGTGCTCGCCATCACGCTCCACGAAGCAGCGCATGGCTATGCGGCAAAGCACTTCGGTGACCCGACCGCCTATCTCGAAGGCCGTATTACCGCCAACCCGCTGAAGCACATCGATCCCATAGGCACCATCGTCGTGCCGCTTGCCATCCTGTTGCTGTCGACCGGTGGCATCCTGTTCGGCTGGGCCAAGCCGGTGCCGGTCAACTTCGGCAACCTGCGCCAGCCCAAGCGCGACATGCTCTGGGTCGCCGCCGCCGGGCCGGGGGCAAATCTCGTCATGGCCATGATCTGGGCGCTCGTGCTGAAGACCGCCTGGATGCTGCCGCTCAACTATTTCAGCGTCCCGATGTCGGAAATGGCCAAGACCGGGATCTACATCAACATCAGCCTGCTGGTCCTCAACCTGTTCCCCCTGCCGCCGCTGGATGGCGGGCGCATTGCCGTCAGCCTGCTGCCGCATCGGCTCGCCTGGAAGTTCGCACAGCTTGAACGCTGGGGTTTCCCGATCCTGCTCGTTCTGCTGTTTACCGGTATCCTTGGCAGCATCCTTCGGCCCTTGATGACCGTTGTCACTGTCATCATCGCAACGATTTTCCAGCTCCAGACCTAAAGCAAAAGCAAACATGTATCAGGAACGCGTCCTCTCCGGCATGCGCCCCACGGGCAGCCTGCACCTCGGCCACTACCATGGCGTCCTCAAGAACTGGGTCAGGCTCCAGCACGATTATCCGTGCCTGTTCTTCGTCGCCGACTGGCATGCACTGACCACGCACTACGACGACCCGCAGGGTATCGAGAAGGCGACCTGGGACATGGTCATCGACTGGCTGGCCGCCGGTGTCGACCCCGAGCAGGCGACGCTGTTCATCCAGTCGCAGGTGCCGGAACACGCCGAACTTCACCTGCTGCTGTCGATGATGACGCCGCTCGGCTGGCTCGAGCGTGTGCCGACCTACAAGGACCAGCAGGAGAAGCTGGAGAGCAAGGATCTGTCGACCTACGGCTTCCTCGGCTATCCGCTGCTGCAGTCGGCTGACATCCTCATCTACCGCGCGGACAAGGTGCCGGTCGGCGAGGATCAGGTGCCGCATATCGAGTTTTCGCGCGAAATCGCCCGCCGCTTCAACCACCTCTACGGCCGCGAGCCGAACTTCGAGGAAAAGGTGCAGGCGGCCATCAAGAGCCTTGGCAGCAAGCGGGCGCGCAGCTATGAACATTTCCGTACGCGCTTCCAGCAGGACGGCGACGCGACCGCGATTGCCAAGGCGCATGCGCTGATGGACGAAGTCGAGGGCCTGTCGCACGAAGATCGCGAGCGCCTCTGCGGCCATCTCGAAGGCACCGGCAAGATGATTCTGGTCGAACCTGGTGCGCTGCTCACCGAAGCCTCGAAGATGCCCGGCCTCGACGGACACAAGATGTCGAAGTCGTACAACAACACGATCACGCTGCGCGAGGACGAAGCTTCGGTGACGCAGAAGATCAAGCGCATGCCGACCGACACCAACCGCGTGCGCCGCACCGATCCGGGCGATCCGTCGCGCTGTCCGGTGTGGCAGTTGCACGAGGTCTATTCGGACGACACGACCAAGGAATGGGTGCAGGCCGGCTGCCGGTCGGCCGGGATCGGCTGCATCGAATGCAAGCAGCCGGTGATCGACGGTATCCTCAAGGAACAGGCGCCGATGCGTGAACGTGCGCAGCGCTACCTCGACCAGCCGGCGCTGGTCCGCGAGATCATCGCGGACGGCAACGAGAAGGCCCGCTGCCTGGCCCGCGCGACGATGACCGACGTGCGTCAGGCGATGGGCCTCAACTACCGCTGATGGCAAACGAAGGCGAACTGCTCGATCTCGCCGACGCTCCGGCTGCGGCGTCCGCGGCTGCCATCCCGGCAGACCCGGTGGCACGCATTTACGGCGAACCGCTGGAGCAATTGCCGCTCGACCTGTATATTCCGCCCGATGCGCTGGCGGTCATGCTCGACGCCTTCGAGGGTCCGCTCGACCTGCTGCTCTATCTGATCCGCAAGGCGAACGTCAATATTCTCGACATCCCGATGGCGCCGCTGACGCGGCAATATCTGGACTACGTCGAGGCGATGCGCTCGCGCAATCTGGAGCTTGCCGCCGACTATCTCGTGATGGCGGCGATGCTGATCGAGATCAAGTCACGGATGCTGCTGCCGCGGCCGAAGCATACCGAGGACGGGGAAGTCGAGGATCCGCGCGCCGAGCTCGTACGGCGCCTCATCGAATACGAACAGATGAAGCTCGCTTCCGCGAAGCTCGATGCGCTGCCCCAGGCAGAACGCGATTTTATCTGGGTGGAAGTCTGGGTCGAGAAGTCGCTGGAGCAGCGCTTCCCCGACGTCAGCGTCGACGACCTGCAGCAGGCATGGGCGACCATCCTCCGGCAGGCCAAGCTGCACACGCATCACCGTGTCCAGCGCGAGGAACTCTCGGTGCGCGAGCACATGGGCATCATCCTGCGCGAATTGCGGACCGCGGATGGTTTCGTCGAATTCATCCGCATGTTCGATCCCGGCATGGGTGTTGCCGGGGTCGTCGTACATTTTCTGGCGATGCTCGAGCTGGCACGCGAGCATCTGGTCGAGATCACCCAGACCGAAGCCTTTGACCCGATTTACGTGAGGTTGGCCGATGGAAGAATCACGGAACCGCCACAGGGAAGAGCAGCTGATGCTGCCGGAGATTCCGGAGCCGAAGCTGCCGCCGGCGATCCCCCCGAACGCGACGCCGGATAATCCGGCCGACATCAAGCGCGTGCTGGAAGCGGCGCTCTTTGCTGCGCAGCAGCCGCTGACCGTCGGCGATCTGCGCAAGATGTTCGTCGAGGAAATCGGGCCGGACGTCGTGCGCAAACTGCTCGACGAGCTGCGCGAGGAATGGTCCACGCGCCCCGTAGAACTGCTGCAGATGGCGAGCGGCTGGCGCTTCCGCACGCGTGCCGAGTACTTGCCGTATCTTGGCCGCCTGAGCCCGGAGAAGCCGCCGAAATACTCGCGCGCCGTGCTCGAAACGCTGGCGATCATCGCCTACCGGCAGCCGGTGACGCGTGGCGACATCGAGGAGATCCGCGGCGTCACGGTGGCGACGCAGATCATCAAGGTGCTCGAGGAGCGTGGCTGGGTCGATGCCGTCGGCCATCGTGACACGCCGGGGCGACCGGCACTGTACGCAACCACGAAGAAATTCCTCGATGACCTCGGCCTGCGCAGCCTCACCGAACTGCCGCCGCTTGAAGAAATCCACCAGACACTGGAACTGGCCAATGGCTAACAGACCCCGCCGTACTCCCTTCCGGCCGCCGCAGGCGACCCCGCACACCGACGCGCAGCCGGCCGACGCCAGCGTTGACGCGCAGGATGCCGCTTCCGGCGACAAGCCGCGCCGTGGCCGCCGTGGTGCCGCGCGCAATCCTAACAATCCGCACAATCCGCAGTCTTCCGCACCGATACCGGGTGGCCGTCGTGGCCGCACCAGTGCAGCCGCGCAGGCCAAGCCCGAGCGGCTGCACAAGGTGCTGGCCCAGGCCGGCATCGCTTCGCGGCGGGATATGGAGGAGATGATCGTCGCCGGCCGCGTCAGCGTGAACGGGCTGCCGGCGCATGTCGGCCAGCTGGTCGGCCCGACCGACCGGATCAAGGTCAACGGCAAGCTGGTGCGAGCGAAGTTCTCGTCCGGCCGCGTGCCGCGTGTCGTTCTGTACCACAAGCCGGAAGGCGAGATCGTGTCGCGCGACGACCCCGAAAAGCGTGCCAGCGTCTTCGATGCACTGCCGCGCATGAACAACGGTCGCTGGATCGCCGTTGGCCGCCTCGACTTCAATACCAGCGGCCTGCTGCTGTTCACCTCGTCCGGTGAACTGGCCAACCGCCTGATGCACCCGCGCTACCAGCTGGTGCGTGAATACGCCGTGCGCGTCCTGGGCGATCTCGACGAGGAAAAGATCGAGCAATTGCGCGAAGGCGTTGAACTCGAAGACGGACCGGCCCACTTCGATTCGATCGAGGACGGCGGTGGCCACGGCGCCAACCACTGGTACCGGGTGACCCTGTTCGAAGGTCGCAACCGCGAAGTCCGGCGCATGTTCGAAGCTGTCGGCACCACCGTCAGCCGCCTGATCCGCGTGCGCTACGGCCCGTTCCTGCTGCCGCCGCACCTCAAGCGTGGCAAGACCCATGAGCTCGAGGATGCCGAAGTCGAGGCATTGATGCGTGATGTGGGCCTGGGGCAGGGCGGTCGCGGGCGGGATCGGGGCGAACCCGACGGCAATCGGGCGCCGCGCGGTGGCATCGAAGTGGACGGCAATCGTGCACCACCACCGTCTCGCGGGCGCCGCGGATCGCCGATGGAAACGATGGGCGATGTCGATTTTGATGACCCCGCCAGTGATGAATTGCTCGATCGGGCCATTGATGGCAACCGGGCGCCGGCCCCGTCGCAGCAGCGCAACGGCGGACGCAAGCATGGTGGCGGTGGAAAACCCGGTGGCGGGCGTCCGGGCGGCGGCAACAGATCCGCAGGCGGCAAGCCGGGACAGTCCGGGCAACCCGGGCAGCGACCGGGCGGCGGTGGCGGTGGCAAGCGCGGCGGGCGCCGTTCAGGCCCGCGCAAGCCGGGGCCAGAGCGCGGCTGAGAGACTCCCGAGACCCGCCTGCTGTAGCAGGCGGGCGCCGTTCAGGTTTGCCTTGCGGCTGATTTTTCCGTTATAATCCACAGGTTTCTTCCGCCGGTAGCCGGTTTGGGAACGGTTTCGGCAGGCCCGGGACCGGGCGAGCGAGGCAGGGCGGGAGGTTTTTTGATGGGCATTGCGCCCATTTTTTATTTGTAGCGCATGAATCTGCACGAACTGATCGAAAAAACCGTGACCGGTCTCGGCTATGAACTGGTCGACCTGGAGATGAGCCCGCGCGCGCGCGTCCTGCGCATCTTCATCGACAAGCCGGAAAAGGAACGTGGCGTCGATATCGACGACTGCGTTGCCGTCAGCAACCAGCTCTCACGCGTGCTGACCGTCGAAAACATCGACTACGACCGACTCGAAGTCTCCTCTCCCGGCCTCGACCGTCCGCTGAAGAAACCGGCTGACTATGAGCGTTTCGCCGGGTCGGAAATTCATCTAAAGCTGCGCATTCCCCACAACGGTCGGCGCAATTTCAATGGTGTCCTGCAGGGTCTGCAGGACGGCAAGGTACGTCTCGTCCTCGAATCGGGCGAGGCAGAACTGGATCTGGGCAACATCGAACGTGCCCGGCTGGTCCCCAAGTTCGACTGAGCTTGGCAACAGGAGGTTAGGAAACAATGAGCCGTGAAATTCTGCTGCTGGTCGATGCGCTGGCACGTGAAAAGAACGTACCCAAGGATATCGTCTTCGGCGCGCTGGAACTCGCACTGGCGTCGGCGACCAAGAAGCGCATCCACGACGAAGCCGATGTGCGCGTGGCGATCGATCGCGAAACCGGCGAGCACGACAGCTTCCGTCGCTGGGCCGTCGTCGCCGACGACGACTTCGAGAACGAGCACCTGCAGGTTCCCATCTCCGCGGCACTGGTCGAGGATCCGGAATTCCAGGTCGGCGATTTCATCGAGGAGCCGCTCGAGCCGATCGATTTCGGCCGCATTGGCGCCCAGGCCGCCAAGCAGGTGATCCTGCAGAAGATCCGCGATGCCGAGCGCGAGCAGATCCTGAGCGACTTCCTTGAGCGCGGCGAGCATATCGTTTCGGGCACCATCAAGCGCATGGAGCGTGGAAACGCCATCATCGAATCGGGCAAGGTCGAGGCCCTGCTGCCGCGCGACCAGATGATCCCGAAGGAAAACCTGCGCATCGGTGACCGCGTCAAGGCCTATCTGCTCAAGATCGACCGCCAGGCGCGTGGCCCGCAGCTGATCCTGTCGCGTACCGCCCCCGAATTCATCGTCAAGCTGTTCGAGCTCGAAGTGCCGGAAATCGACGATGGCCTCATGGAAATCAAGGCCGCCGCCCGCGATGCCGGCATGCGCGCCAAGATCGGCGTCAAGTCGAACGACCCGCGTATCGATCCGATCGGCACCTGTGTCGGTCTGCGCGGCGCCCGCGTCCAGGCCGTGACCAACGAACTCGCCGGCGAGCGTGTCGATATCGTGCTGTGGTCGGCCGACCCCGCACAGTTCGTCGTCGGCGCACTGGCCCCGGCCGAAGTGTCGTCGATCGTCGTCGATGAGGAAAAGCACAGCATGGACGTGGTCGTGGATGAGGACAACCTCGCCATCGCCATCGGCCGCGGTGGCCAGAACGTCCGCCTCGCGTCGGAACTGACCGGCTGGACGATCAACCTGATGACCGAGGAAGAGTCGCAGAAGAAGTCGGAAGCCGAAACCGCCGCCATCCGCGTACTGTTCATGGAAAAGCTGGACGTCGACGAGGAAGTTGCCAACATCCTGATCGACGAGGGCTTCTCGACGCTGGAAGAGATTGCCTACGTGCCGCTGCACGAGATGCTGGAAATCGATGCCTTCGACGAGGCGACCGTGCAGGAACTGCGCGACCGTGCCCGTAATGTGCTGCTGACCGAAGCAATCGCCACCGAGGAACAGCTCGAGGGCGTCGAGGAAGCCATGATCGGCCTTGAAGGCATGGACAAATCGCTCGCTGCCAAGCTCGCCAACAAGGGTATCAAGACGCGTGACGACCTCGCCGACCTGGCCGTCGACGAACTGACCGAAATGACCGGCATCGATACCGATCGTGCCAAACAGCTGATCACCAACGCGCGCGCGCACTGGTTCGAATAAGCAACACAGGGGGAATACCATATGGCGCAAACAAGCGTTGCCCAGTTTGCCGGCGAGCTGAAGCTACCGGCCAACGCACTGATCGAGCAGTTGCAGAAGGCGGGCGTCAACAAGTCGAACGCCGAGGACCTGCTCTCGGAAACCGACAAGACCCGGCTGCTCGACTACCTGCGCGCCGCGCATGGCGAAGCCCAGACCAAGACCAAGATCACGCTGACGCGCAAGCAGACCAGCGAGATCAAGGCGCATGACTCGGCCGGCAAGACCCGTACCGTTCAGGTCGAGGTGCGCAAGAAGCGTGTTCTGGTCAAGCGCGACCCGGCCGAACTGATTGCGGAAGCCGCCGCAGCGGAAGCGCCGGTCGTCGTGGAACCTCCCAAACCTGAGGTCGTTGCGCCTGAGCCGATCCCGGCACCGGTCGTCGAAGTCGCTCCGGTCGTCGAAGCGCCGCCGCCGGTTGAAGTCGCCGCATCCGTCGAAGCACCGGTGGAAGCACCTGTTGCCGCCAAGCCGGCCAAGAAGGCAGCGAAACCTTCGCTGGCCTCGGTGATCGGCGAGGAGGAGCTTCGCCAGCGCGCTGAGGAAGCCCGTCGTTCGTCCCGTCTGGCCGAACTGCAGGCTGCCGAATTCAAGGAAAAGCAGGCCCGCGAAATCGAGCTGGCGCGTCTGCGTCAGGAAGCCGAGGAAAAGGCCATTGCGGCCGCCAAGGCCGCGGAGGCCGCCAAGGCCGCTGCCGCCACGGCCGCCGAGAAGACGGGCGAGGACAAGACCCTGCACCGTCCGGTCAAGGCGGATGCCAAGGGCAAGGATGCCAAGAAGGGTGACGACAAGAAGGGCTCCTGGAACGATGCGCAGAAGAAGCGCGGCATCAAGACCCGCGGTGGCGATGCCGGCTCCGGCTGGCGCGGTGGCAAGGGTGGCGGCAAGCACGGCAAGCAGGATGAAGGCGAACATGCCTTCCAGGCGCCGACCGAGCCGGTCGTTCGCGAAGTTCACGTGCCGGAAACCATCAGCGTCGCCGATCTGGCGCACAAGATGGCGATCAAGGCCACCGAAGTCATCAAGGCCCTGATGAAGATGGGCTCCATGGTCACCATCAACCAGGTGCTGGACCAGGAAACGGCGATGATCATCGTCGAGGAAATGGGCCACACGGCGGTCGCCGCCAAGCTGGACGACCCGGATGCCTTCCTCGAGGATACCGCCGAACACAAGGATTATGCGCTGGAGCCACGTGCCCCGGTGGTGACCGTCATGGGTCACGTCGACCACGGCAAGACCTCGCTGCTCGACTACATCCGCCGTACCCGCGTCGCCTCCGGTGAAGCCGGCGGCATCACGCAGCACATCGGCGCCTATCACGTCGAAACCGAGCGCGGCATGGTCACCTTCCTCGACACCCCGGGTCACGAGGCCTTTACGGCCATGCGTGCCCGCGGTGCGAAGGCGACCGACATCGTCATCCTGGTGGTGGCGGCCGACGACGGCGTCATGCCGCAGACCAAGGAAGCGATCCACCACGCAAAGGCGGCCGGCGTGCCGATCGTCGTCGCCGTGACCAAGATCGACAAGCCGGAAGCCAACGCCGAGCGCGTCAAGCAGGAACTGGTGGCCGAGGAAGTCGTGCCGGAAGAATACGGCGGCGATTCGCCCTTCGTCGGTGTCTCGGCGAAGACCGGCCAGGGCATCGACGACCTGCTCGAACAGGTGCTGCTGCAGGCCGAGGTGCTTGAACTGAAGGCGCCGAAGGATTCCCCCGCCAAGGGCCTGATCATCGAAGCGCGTCTCGACAAGGGCCGCGGCCCGGTGGCGACAATGCTGGTGCAGACCGGCACGCTGCGTCAGGGCGACATGCTGCTGGCCGGCCAGATGTTCGGCAAGATCCGCGCGATGCTCGACGAAAACGGCAAGCCGATCAAGGAAGCCGGCCCGTCGATTCCGGTCGAAATCCAGGGTCTCTCGGATGTTCCGGCCGCCGGCGAAGAAGCCGTCGTCCTGGGCGACGAAAAGAAGGCGCGCGAAATCGCGCTGTTCCGTCAGGGCAAGTTCCGCGACGTGAAGCTGGCCAAGGCACAGGCCGCCAAACTCGAGAACATCTTCGACCAGATGGCCGAAGGCGAAGTCAAGACCCTGCCGCTGATCATCAAGGCCGACGTCCAGGGTTCGCAGGAGGCGCTGGTGCAGTCGCTGCAGAAGCTGTCGACCAGCGAAGTCAAGGTCAACATCATCCACGGTGCGGTCGGTGGCATTACCGAATCCGACATCAACCTGGCACAGGCCTCCAAGGCCGTCGTCATCGGCTTCAACACCCGTGCCGATGCCGGTGCCCGCAAGGCGGCCGAGAGCTTCGGCGTCGATATCCGCTACTACAACATCATCTACGACGCTGTGGATGAGGTGAAGGCAGCGCTGTCCGGCATGCTGTCGCCGGAGAAGAAGGAAGAGATCATCGGCACGGTCGAGATCCGTCAGGTCTTCCGCGCCTCGAAGATCGGCACCATCGCCGGCTGCTACGTGCTTGATGGCGTGGTCCGGCGCAACGCGCGTGCCCGCCTGCTGCGCGGCAACGTCGTGCAGTGGGACGGCGAGCTCGATTCGCTCAAGCGTTTCAAGGACGACGTCAAGGAAGTCAAGGCCAATTTCGAATGCGGTCTGTCGCTGAAGAACTTCAACGACATCGAGGAAGGCGACCAGCTCGAAGTCTACGAGATCAAGGAAATTGCCCGCACCCTCTAAGCACAACGCCGGCTTCTCGCGCAAGGATCGCGTCAACGAACAGATCCGGCGCGAGCTGGCCGAGCTCATCCGGGCCGAGGTCAAGGACCCGCGCGTCGGCATGGTCAGCATCACCGAAGTCGAGGTGACGCCGGACTATGCCCACGCCCGTGTCTATTTCAGCACGCTGGCCGATGAAACGAAGATCGCCGAGGTCCAGCTCGGGTTGCAGAAGGCCTCCGGTTTCCTGCGCCGAGAACTGGGGCGCCGCGTGCGCATCCACACCACGCCGCAACTGCACTTCATCCACGACACCTCGCTCGAACGTGGTGCCGATCTCTCCAAGTTGATCGACGAGGCCTCGCGCGTCTCCGATCAGTCGGAACAGGCCGAGCTGCCACCAACCGAGGCCAAGCCCGAGGCATGAACCAGGCGCCGAAGCGCCGCTGGCGGCGCGTCGACGGCGTCCTGCTCCTCGACAAGCCCGGTGGCATGAGCTCCAACGACGCGCTGCAGAAGGCGCGTCGCCTCTTCTCCGCCGAAAAGGGCGGCCATACCGGCACCCTCGACCCGATGGCCACCGGCCTGCTGCCGCTGTGCTTCGGCGAGGCCACCAAGTTTTCCGCCGACCTGCTCAACGCCGACAAGACCTACGAGGCCGAACTGCGCCTTGGCATCACCACGCGCACCGGTGACGCCGAGGGTGAGGTGATCGAGGAACACCCGGTCGCGGTCGATGAGGCCGCCTTTGCCGCCGTGTTGCCGGCCTTCCGCGGTGAACAGCAGCAGGTGCCGCCGATGTATTCGGCGCTGAAGAAGGACGGCCGCCCGCTCTACGAACTCGCCCGCCAGGGCATCGAGGTCGAACGTGCCGCCCGCACGATCTCCATCCACGCCCTCGATCTGCAGGCGTTCGCCACGCCTATAGCCCGCATCCGCGTCCGCTGCAGCAAGGGGACCTACATCCGCACGCTGGCCGAGGACATCGGCAAGGCGCTCGGCTGCGGCGCGCATCTCACGGCGCTGCGCCGCACCGGCGTCGCCGACCTGCAGCTGCCGCGCGCGCTGACGCTGGAAGAAATCGAAGCCTGCCCGGACGGCGAGCGCGAGGCGCTGCTGCTGCCCGTGGATGCCCTGCTGCAGGGGCTGCCGGTCGTGGAACTGGATGCGGCTGGACACGCACGCTTCGCCAACGGCAATCCCGTCCCGTGCCCTCAGGCCGGCTTGCTCGGCCCCTGTCGGGTCTATGCCGCACAGGCGCTGCTCGGCCTTGGCCGCGCCGACGCCGATGGCAAGCTGCACCCGCAGCGCCTCGTTGCCCGCGCCGAGAGCTGAAGAAAAACCGTCACACCGGCGAAAGCCGGTGTCCAGTACGTTCACAATTCTGGATTCCGGCTTCCGCCGGAATGACGGTTGTTGGTGCTCCCGTACCCGCCCTAGCTCCCCGCGATCACCGCCTCGATCTCGGCAAAGGTACGCGCAATCTCCCCGGCATGCACCGGCGCACCCAGGTGCCGGGCGATCTGTGTCGCCGAGAAAACGCCGCAGATGATCTGCCGCCCGGCGGCATTGCGGTCGACCACGAAGGCATGCTGCCGCCCGCAGGTCTGCAGCGTCGCGATCACGTGGCCGACTTCGGCACGGGTCACCATCGCCAGCTCGATCGTCTCGAGGGCTGCTGCCGTCGTCATGATGTGCTCGACACGCAACTCCTCGCGCGTCAGTTCGTAACGGCTCATCGCCTGCATCGCCCGTTCGCCGAGCAGGTCGCTGGCGGTCACGATCCCCTCCAGCTGCCGGTCCTCGTTCGCCACGAACAGCATGCGCACGCCGCGGTGGATCATCGCCTGATGCGCCTCGTGCACGAAGGCGCTGCGGCAGATGATCGCCGCCGGCAGTCGGGTCAGGTCGGTCATCACCTGCAGTGCCGGCGAATCGATGCGCACTTGCGTCGGGTTGTGGCTGGTGGAAAGGAAGCAGCCCGCGGGGGAAATCCTGCCGGTCGGGAGGGCGGGGTAGGTGGTTCGCGTCATGATCTGTCTCCTTGGGTGGTCGTTCAGAAACAGCGGGGATGCAAGGCTGTGACTGGGGACAGGGAGGCGAAGTTCCTGCAGCTGGCGGTGACTCCTAGCCGGAAGTCATATATCCCGGACTGGCGGTGGCGGATACACTCTCATCTTTCTGCCAGGTAGTCACAAGATCGGAAAACGGAATGATGCTGACCCCTTTAGCTGGTCACAAGATCGGAAAACGGAATGATGCTGACCCCTTTAGCTGTAGCTTTCCCATCACACACCTCCACAGACATTTTGCCTACTTTCAAATCTGTCCGTGGAACCCGGGATACCTCATGCTGACCGCATTCACTTCTTTAATTCTTCAGATAAGTCCTGCGATGTATCGTTGGTTTAAACGCTTTTGTCTCTTTTTCGTTTGCTCGTGCCTCCTTCTTTCAGAGATGGCGCAAGCCGATTGGACGGAAGTGATTAGAAGAATGAATACCGATACCTTGGTTTGGCGCGTGAACATCGTTGACTCGCTGGGAAATCCGCTGCCTGGTGCGACCGTTTGGCGAATGATTCCCAACGGCAATCAGCGGAAAAGTCTAGACCTGATGCAACGGTTGGTGCGGCGTTATGCATTCGACCAAGACTTTGTGATGAATACAACGGTTCATCCAAGCCTGATGGTTAGCTACGCGAATAGCGAAGGGGTTTTTGTTGAGTCCGATAACGTCAACTACCACAAAAGTAATGACGTAACGACGATCTATGCTGTACTGAAGCGCGGGTATTTGCCGACGATTCTGAGTGACGTTGCGCGCAAGAACACCACGCACGAACATACAATTACCTTGCAGCCGGATCCCTCAGCCAAAGTTGATCAACGCATGTTGCAGTTCGATCTCATTCGGGCGCAGGCCTATATGCCGGCAGCGAACGCGGCAGAGCGAATGCAGGAAGATCGCCGGCAACTCCTGCTGCGCACACAGCAAGAGTTGCGCAGCCTGGCTCAGGCTCTAGAACAGGACAAACAATATGATCTGGCGAGTGCGGTGTATTACAACCTCGCATTTCTGCCTTCCGTCGATGTTGTTCGGCAACCCAATGGCAGCGAAGTTATCGTCGGCTATACAAATGGTTACGACGAAAAGAAGGTGCAGCGCAAGACGGATATGGATAAAGCGCAGGATTTGAATCAAACAAACCCCAATTTAATCCGGAAAAAAATGATGCGCTCATTCCCCGGCGAGGATTTGGGCCGTCTATCACCAGCGCAAAGGCAGGGCTACATCAGCTTGGTTGAAGCACAAATTCGACGCGAGCCGGAACGCGTATGGCCAAACGTATATTTTGTGAGTTATCAATATCTCGATGAAGGCCTCTATGCTGAGGCGTGCTCAGCACTGAATCGTGCCTATCAGTTTGAACCGACCTATTGTGACGATAATCAGTGGCGATCTCATCTGCGTTTTCACGTATCGCAGGCAAAGAAAGCTGGATATCCGGGCGAGGTATGCACAATTCGCGGAATTGAATAATTGAGTAATCACCAAACGGGTCAGCATCGATTAGTTTTTCCCCCCAACACCAATCAAGCCCGAAAAAAATGCGCTCGCCAAGCTGACGAGCGCATTCTTGCCGGATCAGGTGTTACCGAGGTTCAGTCAGCCTTCCCGCAGCACTGCTTGTACTTCTTCCCACTGCCGCAGGGGCAGGGGTCGTTGCGGCCAACCTTGCCGCCGTCGCGGCGGACGGTGCCGGCACCGCGCTTGGCCTGCCAGAACAGGAAAATCTCCGGGCACTAAAGGTGTCAGCGTCAATTAACTTTCTGCACAGCTGACACAAGAGATCAGCTCAAAAAATGCGCTCCCCAAACTGATGAGCGCCTTCTTGCCGGCCTCGGCGACTGTGAGGTTCAGTCAGCCTTCCCGCAGCATTGCTTGTACTTCTTGCCGCTGCCGCACGGGCAGGGGTCGTTGCGGCCGACCTTGCCGCCGTCGCGGCGCACCGTGCCGGCGCCGTGCTTGGCCTGCCAGAACAGGTAGATTTCGGAGACGGCGCGGGCGAGGTCTTCGCGGGCCTGTTCGCGCAGTTCCTCGAGTTCCTTGCCTTCCGGCCATTGTTCGCCGTGCTCCCTGGCGGCAGCCTCGGCTTCGCCGGTGAGCACCATCAGCGGGAACAGGCGTTCATCCAGCCATTCGACCTCTTCCTCGTCGGTCAGGCCGTCGAACCAGTCTTCGGCCGCGGTATCGACGGCGTGCAGGTAGGCGAGGCACCACGGCTCGTAGTCGCTGGGGGCGTCGTCGGCATCGTGTTCGGGGTAGAGGTAGAGGATCAGCGGGTCTTCGTCGGCGAGTTCGATGCGCAGTTCGTCGGCCAGCACGCGCAGCAGGGCGGCGGCTTCGCGCCCGGCCTCGGTCTCCAGCCCGGCTTCGCTGCCGAGGATCTCGAGCAGCCAGTCGGCCTCGGGGATCGGCACCGGGCCGGCGAGGGCGCCGCAGAGGTAGCCCTGCACCTCGTCAAGGCGCATTGCCTCGTCGAAGACGGGGTCGTCGAGCAGGGTTTCGAGACGGTCGAGCTGGTCGTCGGTGATCTTCTTTTCGCGCATTTTTCAGCCTCGCGTGTTGGATTGGGTGGCGAACTCGGCGAGTTCGACGCGCGGCTGCGGCTTCCAGCCCTTCTTGCGGTGTTCGGCAACGATGTTGGTGAAGATGCCGCCGCGCACGTAGAACTTGGCGGTGAGGCGCATGAAGCGGGGCTTGGTGACCTTGACCAGGTCGTCGAGGATGCGGTTGGTAACGTCCTCGTGGAAGCAGCCCTGGTCGCGGAAGGACCAGATGTAGAGCTTGAGGCTCTTCAGCTCGACGCAGGTCTTTTCCGGGATGTAGTCGAGGATCAGCGTCGCGAAATCCGGCTGGCCGGTCTTCGGACACAGGCAGGTGAATTCGGGGATTTCCATGTGGATGTGGAAATCGCGTCCGGGCGCTGGATTGGGGAAGGTTTCGAGCGTCTTGGAAGGCAGGCTGGGCATGCTTTGAGGGTCCAAAAAGGGGATGCAGAAGTGATATTATAGCCCCTCGTTTCGGGGCGCCTGACCCAGAAAACAACCAAGATTCCCGACATGCGCCTGACAAAGCTCAAACTCGCCGGTTTCAAATCCTTCGTCGACCCCACCACCATCGCCCTGCCGGGGCAGCTGGTCGGCGTGGTTGGCCCCAACGGCTGCGGAAAATCCAACGTGATGGACGCGGTGCGCTGGGTGCTCGGCGAATCGAAGGCCTCGGAACTGCGCGGCGAATCGATGCAGGACGTGATCTTCAACGGCTCCGGCCAGCGCAAGCCGGTGGCGCGCGCCGCCGTCGAGCTGGTGTTCGACAACTCGCTCGGCCGTGCCGCCGGCCAGTGGTCGCAATACGCCGAGCTCTCCGTCAAGCGCATGCTGTCGCGCAATGGCCAGTCCGAGTACTACATCAACAATCTGCAGGTGCGCCGCAAGGACATCACCGACCTGTTCCTGGGGACCGGCCTCGGCCCGCGCGCCTACGCCATCATCGGCCAGGGCATGATCTCGCGCATCATCGAGGCGAAGCCGGACGAGCTGCGCGTGTTCCTCGAGGAAGCCGCCGGCGTCACCCGCTACAAGGAGCGGCGCAAGGAAACCGAGGGCCGCATTGCCGACACGCGCGAGAACCTGACCCGCATCGAGGACATCCGCGTCGAGCTCGGCGCCCAGATGGAGCGCCTTGAGGCACAGGCCGCGGTCGCCCGCCAGTACCACGAATTCAACAACGAACTGACCAGGAAGCAGCAGCTGCTGTGGCTGCTCAAGCGCAACGAGGCGCAGGCCGAGCGCGAGCGCGCCCAGCGCGATGTCGAGCGTGCCACGAACGAGCTCGAGGGCCAGAACGCCGGCCTGCGCGAGATCGAGGCCAAGCTGGAAGCGGCCCGTGAGCAGCATTTCGGCTCTTCCGACGGTGTGCACAACGCGCAGAGCGAGCTGTTTGCCGCCAATGCCGAAGTGGCGCGACTGGAAACGGAACTCCGCCATCGCCGCGAGGCGCAGCAGGATCTCGAGCAGCGCGTCATCCAGCTCAAGGCCGAGCAGCAGCAGTGGCAGACACAGCTGGAGAAGGCCGACGGCGACGAGCGCCGCTGGCGCGAACTTTCGGGCCTCGCCGACGAGCGCGCCGAACAGGCCGAGATGCGTCTGGAAGCCCAGCAGGAGCGGTTGCCGCTGGTTGAGGAGGCACAGGGCGCGGCGCAGGAGGCGGTCAATTCCCAGCGTGCCGCCGTCGCCGAAGCCGAGCAGAAACTGCGTGTCGAGGAAGCGCACAAGGCGAACGCGGAGCGCACGCTGTTCAACATCGGCAGCCGGCGCGAGCGCCTGGAGCAGGAAGCCGCGGCGCTGGTGAAGCCGGACGAGGAAGAGATTGCGCTCAAGGAAGCCGAGCACGAGTCGCTGCACGAACACGTAGCGGCGGCACAGGAGCGTGTCATGGCCTCGCAGCAGCGCCTGCCCGAACTGGAAGTCCGCCGTCGCGAGATCCAGCAGGACGTGCATAAGGCGCAGCAGGCGCGCGGCGAGGCCGAGGCCCGCCGGAGCGCCCTCGAACAGCTGCAGAAACGCATGCAGAGCGGGTCGAAGATCGGGGAGTGGCTGCAGCGCCATGAACTTTCCACGCGCCGGCCGCTGTGGAAACGCATCCATGTCGAGGCGGGCTGGGAAGATGCCGTCGAGGCCGTGCTGCGCGAGCGCCTGTCGGCGGTCGAGGCCGGCGATTCCAACGTGGCGGCCTGGGCCGGCGACCGGCCGGGCGCCAAGGTCACCGTACTGCTTTCCGGCGCGACCGCAACGGCCGCCGCGCCTGCCGCCGACAGCCTTCTGGCGAAGATCCGCTGCAGTGACGACAGCATCGGCGCGCCACTCGGCGAGTGGTTGCGCGGCGTGCGTGTCGCTGAATCGCTGCCGGCTGCACTGGCGCAGCGCGAAACCCTGTCCGAGGGACAGGTGCTGGTCACCAAGACCGGCGACATTGTCGGTCCGCATAGCGTGACGCTGTTCGCACCGGATGCCGCCGAACATGGCTTCCTCGAGCGTCAGCGCGAGATCGAGTCGCTGGAAGGCGTGATCGCCGACCGCCAGGCGGCCGTCGAGGCGCAGGAGGCCCGCGTCGCC
>DAORCC010000016.1:0-23074 GCA_035345235.1 Azospira sp. | reverse complement strand
GACCTTGTGGTCCTGGATCATCTTCCAGAAGCGGCCGGCGTCCGGGTAGGTCGGCACGCCTTCGAAGACGACTTCGGTACCGCCACAGGCGAGCGGGCCGTAAGTCACGTAGGTATGGCCGGTCACCCAGCCGATGTCGGCCGTGCACCAGAAGACGTCGTTGGCCTTCATGTCGAAGGTCCACTTCATCGTCAGGATGGCGTGCAGCAGGTAACCGCCGGTGCAGTGCTGGACACCCTTCGGCTTGCCCGTCGAGCCCGAGGTGTAAAGCAGGAACAGCGGATGCTCGGCGTCGACCCACTCCGGCTCGCAGGTTTCCGACTGGCCGGCAATGGCGTCGTCCCACCAGATGTCACGGCCCGCGACCATGTTGCACTCGCCACCGGTACGCTTGAAGACGATGACGTCCTTGGCCGACTCGCAGCCACCGAGGCCGAAAGCTTCGTCGCAGATGGTCTTCAGCGGCAGGGCCTTGCCACCACGGAACTGGCCATCCGAGGTAATGACGGCAACGGCACCGGCATCGTTAATACGGTCACGCAGCGACTGGGCCGAGAAACCGCCGAAGACGACGGAGTGGATGGCGCCGATACGGGCGCAGGCCTGCATCGCGACGACGCCTTCGACGCCCATCGGCAGGTAGATGACGACGCGATCGCCCTTCTTGACGCCACGCGCCTTGAGCGCATTGGCGAACTGGCTGACCTTGGCCAGCAGCTGCTTATAGGTGACCTTGGTGACGGAACCGTCGTCCGCTTCGAAGATGATGGCAACCTTGTCGCCGAGGCCGGCTTCGACGTTGCGGTCGAGGCAGTTGTACGAGACGTTCAGCTTGCCATCGGCAAACCACTTGAAGAACGGCGAGTTCGACTCGTCGAGCACCTGGGTGAACGGCTGCTTCCAGCTGACATGCTCACGGGCCAGGCGGGCCCAGTAACCGGTGTAGTCTTTTTCGGCCTCATCGCACAGCGCCTTGTAGGCATCCATGCCGGAGATCGCCGCTTGCTTGACGAAATCGGCAGAGGGGTGGAAAAGCTGTACGGATTCATTCTGGGACATGTTCCATCTCCTGAGCAGTGTTGCTGTTACGGGTATCTAGAATGGGTGCAGCGAAAGAATGCGATTAGACGCTGTCAATCTTACATCCCCCTTACACTGAAAGTCTTGCTGCAGCGCGGTTTTGCCGCACTGCAGCATGGCAAGAATGCTAAAATCGCCGCTCTTTGACACGACCGGCCAACTTCCGATGAACCAGATCGTCAAGATTCTCGAAACCTCCATTTTCGCCAGCCGCTGGATCCAGGCGCCGCTCTACCTCGGCCTGATCGTCGCGCAGATGGTGTATTGCTACCTGTTCATGGTCGAGCTTTCGCACCTGGTGCACAATGCATTTTCCGAGAAGCATCTCAGCGAAACCGACGTGATGCTCGTCGTCCTCGGCCTGATCGACGTCGTGATGATCGCCAACCTGCTGATCATGGTCATTGTCGGTGGCTATGAGACATTTGTCTCGCGCCTCGACCTCGAAGGCCATCCGGACCAGCCGGAGTGGCTCTCTCACGTCAATGCCGGCGTCCTGAAGATCAAGCTTTCGACCGCCATCATCGGCATTTCCTCGATCCATCTGCTGAAGACCTTCATCAATGCCAGCAACCTGTCCGAACACACGATCAAGTGGCAGGTCATCATCCACGTCGTGTTTCTTGTCTCCGCCGCCGCCATGGCCTGGGTGGACAAGCTGATGAATGAAACACTGAGCCTGCAGCACAAAGCCAAACAACACCACTGAACGAGAGAGCCCTCATGACCGCCATCAAGCAGGAAGACCTGATCCAGTCGATCGCCGACGCTTTCCAGTACATCAGCTACTACCACCCGCTCGACTACATCAAGGCGCTGGGTGAAGCCTACGAGCGCGAGGAGAGCCCCGCGGCCAAGGATGCCATTGCCCAGATCCTGACCAACTCCCGCATGGCCGCCGAAGGCCACCGTCCGATCTGCCAGGACACCGGCATCGGCATGGTCTTCATCAAGGTCGGCATGCAGGTCACCTGGCCGGATGCGACGATGAGCATCCAGAAAATGATCGACGAAGGCGTCCGCCGCGCCTACGCCAACCCGGACAACCCATTGCGCGCCTCGGTGCTGGCCGACCCGGCCGGCGCCCGCAAGAACACCAAGGACAACACCCCGGCCGTGGTGCACTTCGAGCTCGTCGAAGGCCACCACGTCGAAGTCATCTGCGCCGCCAAGGGCGGCGGCTCGGAAGCCAAGTCCAAGTTTGCCATGCTCAACCCGTCCGACGACCTGGTCGACTGGGTCCTGAAGAAGATCCCGGAAATGGGTGCCGGCTGGTGCCCGCCCGGCATCATCGGCATCGGCATCGGCGGCACGCCGGAGAAGGCCATGCTGCTCGCCAAGGAATCGATCATGGCGCCGGTGGACATCCATGAACTGAAGGCCAAGGCAGCGACCGGCGCGAAGCTGACGCGCCCGGAAGAACTGCGCCTGGAGCTGATGGAAAAGATCAACGCCCTCGGCGTCGGCGCCCAGGGGCTCGGCGGCCTGACCACCGTGCTCGATGTCAAGGTGCTGGACTATCCTTGCCACGCCGCCAACCTGCCCGTCGCGCTGGTGCCGAACTGCGCTGCGACGCGCCACTGCCACTTCCATCTGGATGGCTCCGGCCCGGCAAAGATCGAGCCGCCGAAGCTGGAAGACTGGCCGGCCGTGACCTGGACGCCGGACCTCAAGTCGGCCACCCGTGTAGACCTGAACACGCTGACCAAGGAACAGGTCGCCGCCTGGAAGCCGGGCCAGAAGCTGTTGCTCAACGGCAAGATGCTCACCGGCCGCGATGCCGCGCACAAGCGCATCTGCGACATGCTGGCCAAGGGCGAGAAGCTGCCGGTCGACTTCACCAACCGCGTCATCTACTACGTTGGCCCGGTCGATCCGGTGCGCGACGAAGTGGTCGGCCCGGCCGGCCCGACGACGGCCACCCGCATGGACAAGTTCACCCGCACCATGCTCGAGCAGACCGGCCTCATCTCGATGATCGGCAAGTCCGAGCGCGGCCCGGTCGCCATCGAGGCGATCAAGGACAACAAGTCGGCCTACCTGATGGCTGTCGGTGGTGCCGCGTATCTGGTGGCCAAGGCGATCAAGTCGGCTCAGGTCGTAGGCTTCGCTGACCTCGGCATGGAAGCCATCTACGAGTTCGATGTGCAGGACATGCCGGTCACGGTGGCGGTCGATTCCTCGGGCACCTCGGTCCACAACACCGGCCCGAAGGAATGGCAGATCAAGATCGGCAAGATTCCGGTCAAGGCCTGATTGCCGCCATCGCAATGAAGCCGGCCCCGGGCCGGCTTTTTCGTCTGGAGAACCGCATGAACGCACGAAACATCGAACGCTTCGGCACCACTCGCCGCTACTCGGATGTGGTCGCCCACGGCAGCACCGTCTATCTGGTCGAAGTCCCGCAGTCACTCAGCGCCGACATCGCCGGCCAGACCCGCGAAGTGCTCGCCAGCATCGACCGGCTGCTGGCGCAGGCCGGCAGCGACAAGTCGCGCCTGCTGATGGTCACCATCTACCTCACTGACATGCGCGACTACCCGGCCATGAACGAGGTCTGGGACGAGTGGGTGCCGGAAGGCACGGCGCCGGTCCGCGCCTGCGTCGAAGCGAAGCTGGCGAACCCTGGCTATCGGGTGGAAATGGTGGTGACCGCAGCGCGCTGATCAACCGATTGCGCCCGCACCCTGTCGCATGCGATGCTGACTGCATCCGGCACCGCATGAATTCCAACCCTCCGACAATGATTGAACTGCTCCCCGCCTGGCCGCTGCTCTCGGCCTTTCTCCTTGCCAGCCTCGTGCTTGCCGTGACACCAGGCCCGGGCGTGCTATACATCGTCACCCGCAGTCTCGTGCAGGGGCGCCGTGCCGGGCTCGCCTCGGTCGCCGGGGTCGCGCTCGGCAACCTGGGCAATGCAGGCGCCGCGGCACTCGGACTGGCTGCCCTGTTCGCCGTCTCGGCGCTCGCTTTCACCCTTGTCAAATATGCCGGCGCCGCCTACCTCGTCTGGATTGGTGTGCAGATGCTGCGCGGTACGCAAGTTTCTACCGCAGCAGGTACACGGGCGACCATCCCGCTTGCCCGACTTTTCCGCGACGGCTTCGTCGTCGCCCTGCTCAACCCGAAGACCACCGTCTTTTTCGCCGCCTTCCTGCCGCAGTTCCTCGATCTCGCCGCAGCGCCCATGGCACAGGGACTTTTGCTTGGTGCCATCTTCGTCGCCATCGCCGCCGTGACCGACAGCGCCTACGCGCTTGCCGCCGGCGTTATCGCACCGCTGCTGCGGGGTGAGGGCGTGCGCAGGATCGGAGGCCGGATCGGCGGCGGCACCTTTGTCGGACTCGGGATCTTTGCCGCATTTTCCGGGACCCGGACCCCGCATCCATGATCGGCGTATTCGACTCCGGCCTGGGCGGCCTTTCCGTCCTCGCGGCCATCGCCCGGGCGCTGCCACGGGCGGATCTGGCCTATGTCGCCGACACGGCACATGTGCCCTACGGCAACAAGCCGGAAGGCTTCATCCGCGGGCGCGTGGTCACGATCGGGGAGCACCTGGTGAGCCAGGGCTGCGGCATGCTGGTCGTTGCCTGCAACACGGCGACCGTTGCCGCAGTGCGCGCCCTGCGCGAGCGTTTTCCGAACCTGCCCATCGTCGGTGTCGAACCGGGGGTTAAACCCGCAGCGACCGGCTCACGCACGAAACGCATCGCCGTGCTGGCGACGGAAGCAACGGCGAAGAGTGAACGACTGGCCACGTTGATCCGCGAGCACGCAAGCAACGCTGAGGTGATCATCCAGCCCTGCCCCGGATGGGCGACAAGGGTCGAGGCGCTGGACATTGCCGATGCTGGCTTCGCCACAGAGATCGCCGCCCATGTCGAACCACTGCTGGCTGCGGGCGCCGACCGTCTGGTGCTGGGTTGCACCCACTACAGCTTTCTTGCACCGGTGCTGGGGCCGTTGGTCGCCGGGCGCGCGGAGCTGGTCGATGTGGCTGAAGCCGTCGCCCGTCAGTGTCTGCGGCTGGCAGGAGATGCCGCAGGCGGAAGCGGCCGCCTGCGGCTTTCGGCGACAGCGCACCCGGAGCGCCTGCGTGCGGCACTGCCCGCGCTCGGGCTTGCCTGGCTGGCCGAACGGCAACATGGCCCGGCGACACTGACCGCTGCCTGATCAACTCGTCCTGAGAAATTCGACCTCGATCAGACGTTCCAGCTGCTTGACCTGGCGGAAGACCTCCTTGAGGATCTGACGATCGAGCTCATTGAGGCGATCGGGATCAACCCGGTTGGCTGCAGCAGGCTCCGTGGCAGCAACCTGATTGGCGAGGCGCATGCGCTGGACCTGTGACAGCGCCCCCAGGAATGCGCTTGTTTCCTCCGCTTTCTGATGCAGCAGGGGCCCGACGGCACGCAGGCGCGCCGCCGTGTTCGTCGCCGACACGCCGCGGGCAAGTGCCCAGATGCGCGCCGCATCGACGAAAGGTCGCACGCCATGCAGCTTGAGATCGATCGTATGGGGAAACTCCGGGTTGTCGTCGTAGCGGAAGTTCGACCACCAGCCGAGCGGTGACTGCCAGTTGAGCGCGGACTCGGCCATCGCCCGCAGGAAGGCGGGCGATTCCCGGACCTGCGCAAGCAGCCAGGCCTGCAGTCCGGAGACCAGCGTCTCGTCGCCATAAAGCGCGCGCAGATCGAAGTAGATGGTCGCCCCGAGGATTGCCTCCGGTTCGGCCACACGCAGCCAGCCGAGGAACTTCTCCTTCCATTCGGCCACCGACAGGCAAAGACCGGGATTCGAAGCCATCACGTTCCCCTTGCAGAGAGGAAAACCGCAGGCATCGAGCGCTTCATTGGCGGCGCGGGCAAACGGCAAAAAGATGGCGCGCAACGATGCGGCGGATTCCGGTGACTCGGCGGCGAAGACGAGCCCGTTGTCCTGATCGGTGGATAGCGTCTGTTCGAGACGCCCTTCCGAGCCGAATACCATCCAGCACCAGGGCACATAGGGCAACTCGTGCATCGCCGAAACGAGATCGATGACACGCAGGCTGATCAGGTCATTGAGTGAGGAAATCTGCTGGCAGAGCGCATCGGCGGACAGTCCCTCGGTCAGCATCTGCCGGCAGAAGCCACGTACCTCGGCAGCAATGATCGCCAGCTGCGCGATGTCCTGCGCCTGCGCGATGGCCTCCACCAGCTCAGTGGCACGCGCGCTCGGCAGCGAGAAGAGGTCGGCCTGTGAAACGATGTTGGCGAAGCGCCCGTCCGAATCGACAACCACAAGATGGCGAACTCCCCGCCGGATCATCGTCACACCGGCCTGATGAAGCGTCGCTTCACTGGACAGGCTCAGTACGCCACCCGTCATCACCGAAGCAACCGGCTGTGCGAGATCTCCGCCAGCCAGCACAACGCGACGAAGGATATCGCGCAGCGTCAGGATGCCAAGGGGGGCGCCGCTGTCCCGATCGACGACGGCCAGCGCGTCGGCGCCCTGCTGGTCAAGCAATGCAATGGCCTCGCGTACGCTGGCGCCGGGTGGCAACGCGGGCGCGGGCGCGCACGCCGCATGGCGGAGCGTGCCGCCGCCTGCCGCTTGAGACATCAACCCGGACCGGGGCTCAATACTGGACGCCGGCATAGTAGGTCTTCTCGGCAGCCTCGCGTGCCTGGCCGAGTGTATGGATGCCCATTTCGGCCAGCAGCGGCACCATCTTCAAGAAGACCTCGCCGGTGACGAAGGCATCGCCCAGCGCAGTGTGGCGTCCGACGATGATGACACCGAGGCGTTCGGCAATCGCCTCCAGTCGGTGCGATTCCTGATTCGGGTGCAGAACGGCCGACAGCAGCAGCGTATCGAGCACCGGCAGATCGAAACGGATACCCGTGGCCTGTTCCTTCAACTGAAGGAAGCGCATGTCAAAGGCCGCGTTGTGCGCCACCAGAACCGTGTCGGCGCAGAAAGCGCGGAACTGCGGCAGCACCTTGCCGATCGGCGGCTGGTCGACCAGCATTTCCGGCGTGATGCCGTGGATCTTGACCGAGGCCTCGGGAAGATGACGGCACGGATCGATCAGCTGGTCGAAGACCTCGTGCGTCAGCAGGCGGCGGTTGACGATGCGTGTCGCGCCGATCTGGATGATCTCGTCACCGTTCGACGGTTCGAGGCCGGTCGTCTCGGTATCGAAGACGGTGTAGTCGAGCTCCGAGAGCAGGCGGTCGTCGAGCGTGTGGCTCTTCTCGGACCACGAGAAGAGATCGAAGTCGTAATACTCCGGCCGACTGCCGCGCGCGACCTCGGCCGCCGCCACCTTCTGCTCCGGCGGCTGTGCCAGCGGCAGCAGGAAGCGGAAGGCAGCCCGGTGCGATGCCCGTTTGCGCTGGAACCACATCTCGCCGTTGCCGCGGTCGAGTACATCGCGCACCGATAGCGGTGAATCTTCGCCGGCGCTGCGCATCGGCTCGATCTCCCAGTTCATGACCGTCTCTGAGTTGATCGCCGTGCCCAGCCAGCCAAGATCAAGGCAGGCATGCTCGCCATCCGACGACAGCGAAAGACGCACCTCGCTCACTTCATACTCATCGCGCAGGCGGGCCGTCAGGTAGCAGAGCACCTGCAGGAAGGAAAAGCTCTCGACCTTCATCCAGACCCCGTCGTCGATGTCCTCTTCCTTGACCGGCAGGCCGCAGCGCGCCGAAACACGGGCGACTGCGAAGGCCACGAGGTCAGCGCCGCGCATTTCCTCCAGTTTCCAGCGTGCGGAAAGTTCGCGTGCGTAAGCTTTCGAGGCCTGCTCGACGCGGCCGGACAGCCCTTCCACCTCGTTACGGATGACGGACAGGAAGCGCGCCCGTTGCTCGGCCTCCATGTCCGGATAGTTGTTCAACATCTCCGCTGCCGCGCGGATGTTGCCGAGCGGCCCACGGCCGCCTTCGGTCAGCGACTGGATCAGCGCATCGCGCTTGTTTTCCTTCTCGAAGGTCAGTGTGATGTCGTCGAGAAGGAGTACGTACCCCGTCATCGACACATCCCCATCCCCGCCATCGCCCTCCCGATGCCCGGTCACCGGTGCCAGGTGCACCCGCAGCAGGCGCCCTGCCGGCGTCGTCGTGACAAACTCGGTTGCCGGCGAGGTCTCGCCAGCCTGCAGGCGGCGTCCGACCTGATCGAGCGCATGGGCAATCAGGCTGCGCTCGAACACGGCGTAGAGCGAGCGCCCGAGGCCGATCAGTTCGCTGCCGACACCGGCGGACAGGATTTCGCGTGCCCGCTGGTTGTACAGCAGGATGCGCCCATCGAGGTTGCAGACCACGACGCTCTGGCGCAATTCGGCCATCAGCACTGCCAACCGGTTGCGATCAGCTTCGAGGCTGGCCTGTGCCCGTGCGATCTCGGCCGCGACATCCTCCTCGAGCGACTGGCGACGTCCGGCCAGTTCGTTGATCGCCTCGGCCAATGCCTGGATCTCGACGCCGCCCACCGGCTTCACGCGCCGGGCACTGTCGCGGATGACGATGCGCGTTTCCTCGGCCAGCGCCGCCGGCGCCCGCACGAAAAGATCGACCAGAGGCTTCAACACGGCATAGGCTGCCGCCACGGCGAACAGTCCGACCACGAAGAGTGCCGCCGTCGCATCCTCCTGTCCGGCTGCCGCCGACTGCGTCAGCTTGACGGCGACCCACAGCAGTCCCGCGGCAAAAGCGCCGACGGCCGCAGTCGCGATATACAGCCTGCGCTCTGGCGTCAGCTTCATCGCTACCCCAGCAGTTCGCGAACCTTGTCGACCAGATCCTTCGTCGAGAAAGGCTTGGTCATGTAGCCGTCGGCGCCGAGCGCCAACCCCTTGGCCACCTCGGTATCGCGCCCACGCGCGGTCAGCATCAGGATGCGGGTACCGGCATAGGCGGGATCAGCACGCACCTCCTGACAGACATCGAAGCCGTTCTTCTTCGGCATCATCACGTCAAGCAGCACGAGGTCGGGCTTGTCGGCACGAATGCGCTCAAGGGCCGCTTCTCCGTCATGGGCAACGGACACTTCGAAACCTTCACGGCGCATCAGGAATTCGACGGAAATGACGATATTCTGCTCATCGTCGGCAATCAGGACCTTCTTGCTCATGCGTTGTCTTCTCCCTCGTTGTTCTGCAGCGGCAGGGAGAATATGAAACTCGCCCCCTGCCCTGGTTCGCTCTCGACCCACAGGCGACCACTGAAATATTCGACTATTTTGCGGCTGATAGGCAAGCCCAGCCCGGTACCCGTCGGCTTGCTGGTCATGGAATCGCCCCCCTGACGGAAGCGGTCGAAGATCACCTCCTGATCCTCGCGCCGGATGCCCGGCCCGTTGTCGCTCACCGAGACGCGCAATTCCCCCTGCGCGCGGAACAGGCGGACATGCACCTTGCCTGCGCCCGCGGGAGCAAACTTGACCGCGTTCGAGAGCAGGTTGATCACGACCTGCATCAGGCGGTCGCGATCGCCGCGCAGGAGCGGCAGTCCGCCGGCGAGATCCAGCTCGAGCGCGACATTCTTGTCACGGAACAACTGGCTCGTCGCAGCCGCCGACTGTTCGACGATACCGCCGAGATCGACCTCCTCGACCAGCCACTCGGCGTTTCCGGATTCGATCTTGGCCATGTCGAGGATCTGGTTCACCAGGCGTGTCAGGCGTTCGGTCTCGCTGACGATGATCGACAGGAAGCGCTCGCGGTCCTGCAGCGCGGTTTTGGGGTCGTCACGCAGGATTTCCGAAAAAGCCCGGATCGAAGTCAGCGGCGTACGCAGTTCGTGGCTGACGGAAGCCATGAAGTCGTCCTTGAGGCGATCCAGCTCGCGCAGCCGTTCATTGGCGGCCTTCAGTTCACCGGTGGCATCCTCGAGCTGGCGCGACTTGCGTTCGAGCTCGCGGCTGTAGCTCCTCAGCTGCGAGGCTTCATCGAGGATGTTCATCACCTCGCCGAGCGAAAGCGGCTCTTCCTTCGCGACCGAAGCGACCATCGCGCGCGCCGAGGCGCTGCCGATCGCACCGGCCAACAGGGACTCGGCGTAATGCACGAGATCGGCATCGGCCTCGAGGTTGGCAACGTCGGCAATGTCGTGCCGGCGGGCGTAGGCGGCAAAGGCCGTCTGGGCTCGCGCCGGACCGAGGAAGCGACCGACGAGGGCGATCAGCTCGGCAGCATCCGCGCTGCCGCGCCAGAGCGCCGACCCGACGGGGCGTGTCGTTTTCAGCGCATCTACGAACTGCGTCGCCTGGCTGGCTTCCGCTGCCGTTGGCGCACGCATCAGCGAAACCGCAATATAGGCGCCGACATTTGCAGCCAGGCTCCAGAACAGGCAATGGGAAATATCGTCCAGACCGGTCAGCCCGAACAATTGGTGCGGCTTCAGCAATTCGATGCCGAACAGGCCGTCGGAAACGAAGCTGGCCGGCATCCACCCGGATTTCGAGAACGATGGCAGCAACAGCGTGTAGGCCCAGACAGCAAAGCCGGCGAGCAGGCCGGCCAATGCACCGTCGCGCGTACCGCCGCGCCAGTACATGCCGCCGATCATCGCCGGTGCGAACTGGGCCACGGCCGAGAAGGAAATGAGGCCGATGCCGACCAATGCGTAGGCATCGCCGGCCAAGCGGAAATAGAGGTAGCCGAGCAGCAGGATGACGACGATGGCGCCGCGACGAATGCGCAACAGCAAACCGGAAAGATCGTGTTCTGCGTGCAGGGCGAGCGCCCGCGCACGCAGCAGCAGCGGCATTACCAGGTCGTTGCACACCATCGTTGACAGCGCAATCGTCTCGACGATGACCATACCGGTCGCTGCCGAGAGGCCGCCGACGAAAACCAGCAGTGCCAGCCATTCCTGCTGTGCCGCCATCGGCAACGTCAGCACGAAGGTATCGGCATCGACGCCCTGTCCGGCAAAACGCATGAGGCCACCGAGCGCAATCGGCAGCACGAACAGGTTGATCAGCAACAGATAGAGCGGGAATAGCCAGATCGCCCGCTTGAGATGGGCCTCGGAGACGTTTTCGACGACCGTCACCTGAAACTGGCGCGGCAGGAAAAGGATGGCGAGACCGGCGAGGAAAGTCAGAGAAAACCAGGTCGCATAGCTGCGGTTTCCTGCAGCCACCGCCGTCAGTTTTGCCAATCTCTCGTCCGCCAGTGCGCGCGCGAAGACATCGCCGAAGCCATCATAAAGGCCATAGGTCACGAACAGGCCAACGGCACCGAAGGCAAGCAGCTTGACGACCGACTCGAGCGCGACAGCGGCGACCATGCCCTCGTGACGCTCGGTCGCATCGAGATGGCGGGTCCCGAAGAGGATGGTGAAGGCCGCGAGGATCAGCGCGATCCAGAACGTGGTATCCGCCAGCACCGGCTCGTTGGACTCCACGACGGCCTTCAGCGCCGGGTAGCCGACGATCAGGTCGTAGCTGCTGGCGACCGCCTTCAACTGCAGCGCGATGTAGGGCACGATGCCGATCACTGCAATGACCGTCACCAGGCCGCCCAGCAACTGGCTCTTGCCGTAGCGCGACGCGATGAAGTCGGCGATCGACGTGATGCGGTTGGCCTTGGCGGTACGGATCATCTTCAGCAGCAGGAAGCCGCCAAGGGCCATGACGAGCGTCGGGCCGAGGTAGATCGGCAGGAAGCCGACGCCGGTCACCGCGGCACGACCGACGCTACCGTAGTAGGTCCAGGTCGTGCAATAGACGGCCATCGAAAGTGCGTAGATCGTCGGGTTGGCAATGACCGAACGACCTTCGTCGGCCCGCTTGTCGCCCCAATAGGCAACGGCGAACAGCAGCGCCAGATAGACGGCGGAGGCGCCAATGACGATCGGGCTCTGCAGCACCGGGCTAGCCTCCCCCGCTCCGCTCGCGGCCATCGTGCCGCTCGGGGTGCTCGACCACCCAGGCCATCGCCGCGATCACCAGGGCCCAAACAGCGAAGAGATAGACAAAGACAAGCGGCACGCCAAGCAGCGTCGCCGCCCTGTCGAAGAGCGCCAGTATCGGATAGTTGAAGAGCACGAACCCGGCCAGGAACACCGCGACCAGCCGCTGAACTGTCAGCATCGTGCGTTGCATATCGCCCCCTCGCGCCACATGGCCCCCTGCCCTCTAGTTATGACCCCATTATAGGGGCAGATCGGCGCGGTATACTCGTCCCATCGACCGACCCACGGTAGCCCTAAATCAGCCCGACATGATCCGAACCGCCCTCGACTGGCAGACGCGCCAGTCCTACTCCGACATCCGATACGAATTCGCCGAAGGCATTGCCAGGATCACCATCAACCGGCCGCAAAAGCGCAATGCCTTTCGCCCGGAAACGATCAAGCAACTGATCGATGCCTTCCACCGCGCCCAGTACGACAGCGAGGTCGGCGCCATCATCCTCACCGGCGAGGGGCCGGATGCGTTCTGCTCCGGTGGTGACCAGAGCGTGCGCGGCGCCGAAGGCTACATCGACGAAGGCGGCATGCCGCACCTGAACGTGCTCGACCTGCAGATGCAGATCCGCCGCCTGCCCAAGCCGGTCGTGGCCATGGTGGCCGGATATGCGATCGGCGGCGGCCATGTGTTGCATCTCGTCTGCGACCTGACCATCGCCGCCGACAACGCCCGCTTCGGACAGACCGGCCCACGCGTCGGCAGCTTCGACGCCGGCCTCGGCGCCGGCCTCATGGCGCGCACCGTCGGCCTGAAGAAAGCCAAGGAAATCTGGCTGCTCTGCCGCCAGTACGACGCGCAGCAGGCACTGCAGATGGGGCTGGTCAACACCGTCGTACCACTCGAACTGCTGGAAGCGGAAACCGTCCAGTGGTGTCGCGAGATGCTGCAGCTATCGCCGATGGCGCTGCGCATGATCAAGGCCGGATTCAACGCCGATACCGACGGGCTGGCCGGCATCCAGGAACTCGCCGGCAACGCCACCGGACTCTTCTACCAGACCGCCGAGGGGCAGGAAGGGCGCAACGCCTATCTGGAAAAGCGCAAGCCGGATTTCGCCAAGTACCGCCGCCGCCCGTAACCCCAGTGAGAATTATCGCCGCCCGGCTGCATCCGTTCGCGCTGCCCCTCAGGGCAAGGTGGCGCAGCGCCGGTGGCCACCTGGAGGAACGCCGCGGCTGGCTGCTCGAACTTGTCGATAGCGAAGACCGTCACGGCTGGGGTGAATGCGCCCCGTTGCCGACGCATGGCAGCGAGGATCATGCGACCGCCATCGCCGCGCTGACGCACTGGTGCGACAGGATTGTCACGCTCGGCGTTGACGACGCGCTGAACGGACTCTCGACGACGGCGATGACCGCCCCGGCGGCACGCGCCGCCATCGAATGCGCCCTGCTCGACCTGCAGGCCCGGGCGGCCAAATGCACGCTCGCACAGTGGCTTTCACCGTCTGCTGCGCCGACGCTCGCCGTCAATGCCGCTGCCGGCGCGCTCGAAGACGCTGCCCCTGCCCGGCTGCAAGCACTGGCTGATCGCGGGTTCAGCGTGATCAAGCTGAAGCTCGGCCTGGCCGACCCCGACGCCGAAATCGCGGCGCTGCGTGAAGCCTGCCGAAGGCTGCCGGACAGCACCCGCCTGCGCCTCGACGCCAACGCCGCATGGGACATGGCGACAGCGCAGCGCTTCTGTCGCGCGGCAGCCGCGCTGCCGATCGAATCACTGGAAGAACCGCTGCGTACACCAACGCTCGCCGGACTGCGTGCGCTGCAGGAAGCATGCGCCTTCCCGCTTGCCATCGACGAAAGCTGGTCGCTGCTCGATCACGATGCCTTTTTCGCCGCACCGCCTGTGCGCCGGCTGACGCTGAAGCTGGCGGCACAGGGTGGGATCCTGCCGGCAGCAGCAATCGCGCGGCAGGCACGGGCCGCCGGCGTCGCCTGCATCGTCACCAGCGGCATCGACGGGGCCTGCGGCACACTCGCGGCCGCACATCTCGCGGCCTCTCTGGAACCCGGTGGCAAAGATGGGCCCGGCGACGACGGAAGCGGCACGCTCGCGCACGGGCTGGCCACCTCGGACTGGCTGGAAGATGACAACGGGGTCACCCCCACGATCACTGATGGCCGGCTGCAGTTGCCGACAGGCCCCGGGGTCGGCTTCGAGCCCTTGCTGCCGATGCCGTCCAGCGCTGCGCCGGCTAGTCAGCCAGCGTGAGATCTTCCATCGAGCGAATCAGCGTGAAGAGTCGCTGGTAGAACTCGGTATCGGCAACCGTCTCCTCGCCGACCTTGACCAGCGAATCCTTGTCGGACAGCCACGGCAGGGAAATCGACCCCATGCCGGCGACGCTGACACCGGCACTGGTCGTGCTCGTCTTCAGCTCATAGCGAGTCTGCAGGGCCGACGCATAGAGCACGGAACCCGACTGTGTCGGCAGGCAGACCAGCGAAATCGTCAGTTCCATGTGGTGCCCGGGTGAAGGCTCGAAGAACTTCCGCCCCTTGACCATCTGCGCCTGCAGGCTTTCCACCTGGTAGCCCTGGCTGAGCAGGGCCCGCTGGCCGACGGAGCAGGTTTCGTTCGGCGTGGCCGGAGAGCGATACTCGAAGGGCGTTTCTTCGGAGAAAGACTCGGCTCGCCATGCCGGCGCCGGCTTGTTCGTGGCGCACGCCACCAGGAGCACGACGACGGTGAGAAGGGAAATGGATGAGCGGTACATGGATGATGCGGGTCGACAGGCCGGCAAGGATAGCAGAGCCGGCACTGTCTTGACATGAAACAGGGTGACGAACTGTGACGCTTCGTATAATCAGCGCATGCTGACACCTGACGCCCCTCGGCCAAAGCCCGTGAGCCTCGCCGATCTGCTTGCCGAGCAGGCCCGGCGCTTGCCGGCCGCTGCTGCCCTGCATTGCGGTTCCGAAACGCTCTCGTGGGAAGCCCTCGCGGCTGCGGCGGGCAGGCAGGCGGCGGCATTCAGCGATGTTGCGCCGGGCACGATCGTGGCGCTGGCCGACCGCGGGCGTGATCTGCTCATGGGTCTGCTCGCCGCTCACTGGCGCGGCCACCCATTCCTGCCGCTCGACCCCGACACTGCGGATCTGCACTGGCCACAGCTGCAAGCGGCCACGGGACAGCCGTTCTGGCGCATTCCGGCGCTCCCCGCCCCTCTGCCCAATAGCATCGCACCGACGACCACCGCGGCCGAAGACGCCGCCCTCGTCATCACCACCAGCGGCAGCGAAGGTCTGCCCAAGGGCGTCGTCCTGCCACACCGGGCACTGCTGGCGGCAGCAGCGGCCAGCAGCACTCGCATTCCGCTGACGAACGCCGACACCTGGCTCGATTGCCTGCCGCTGACGCACATCGGCGGCCTCGCGATCTTCTGGCGCTGCTTCCGGGCGGGCGCCGCCGTTCGGCTGCACGAGCGCTTCAGCGCCGAGGCCGTCTGGGCAGACATCCGGGATGGACGCGCCAGCCACGTTTCACTGGTACCGGCAATGCTGGCGCAAATGCTCGACATCGCAGGCAAGACGCCACCGCCTGCCTCGCTGCGCTGTGTGCTGATCGGCGGTGCGGCCCTCTCACACCAGCTCTGGCAACGCGCAAGCGCTACGGGCTGGCCGCTTTACGTCAGTTACGGCATGAGCGAATCGGCCGCACAGATTGCCACGCTGACGCCATCGGAAGACTGGCATGAAGGCCTCGTCGGGACCGCACTGCCAAACGTCGAACTCACCATCGACGCCGATGGCCGCATCTGCCTGCGTGGGCCACAGCGCATGCTCGGCTACCTCGGCGAAGCGCCGCAAGACGCCGGACAATGGCTGACGACCGGCGACCTCGGCCGTATCGATGCCGCGGGTCGATTAACCGTCATCGGCCGTGCTGACGACATTCTGGTCAGCGGGGGCCAAAACGTGCACCCGGCCGATATCGAGGCGCAACTCACCCATTGCCCCGGCGTCGACGATGCAGCCGTGACCGGCAGGCGAGACCCGATCTGGGGCGACGTCCTGACGGCCCTCGTCGTCGGCAGCGCGGAAGTGGACAGCGTCGCGGCCTGGTGCCGGACGTCGCTGCCGTCATCGTTGCGGCCACGGCAGATCATCCGTGTCGCGTCGCTGCCACGCAATGCAATGGGCAAGCTCGAACGCCGGCGTGTCGCCGAATTGCTGCTGGAGGCATCACGATGAAGACCCCGTCCGGGCTGCTTGCCCTGAACGAAGCGCAGTGGCGCGATATCGCTTGCCGCCTGGACAGCCTGGCTGCCAATGCGCCGAGCGGTGCCCTGCTCACGGTCACCCTGCCGCTCGGACACGACGACACATGCAATGCAGGTCACGACTGGCTCGATCGCCAGCCGAAGGCAGCCGAGATCTGCTACTGGTCGCAAGCAGATTCCGGCAGCCATCGCCTCGGCCTCGGCCGCGCGGTGGTCTGCACTTCCGCCGGCCCCGCCCGCTTCACCGCGCTGCAGGCAGCCTTCAACGGCATCGCCCAGCAATGGCTGCACGACGCCGGTGGCACCGATTTCCAACCCTTCGCCTGTATCGGCTTTGCCTTCGATGACGATAGCGCCGACGTGCTGCCGAACGCCCAGCTCGGGGTTGCCGCCGTCGTCCTCGATAACGACCGTGGTGCATTGCGTGCCAGTTTCACGACGCCCGCGCGCGAGGCGGCGAGTGCCGTAGCGCGCTGGCAGGCGCTGCTCGCTGCGGAACCCGGCGAACCGCAACGACCCGTTGTCGGGCATCTGGCAGACCCGACGCTGGCGCAACGCGCCTGGCAACCGCGTGTCGATGCCGCACTACAGGCCATCGCCAACGGCGAGGTCCGCAAGCTCGTACTGTCGCGCAGCCGGCGGCTGTCACTGGCTGACGATCGCGTCGGTGCTGCGCTGCTGCGTCGCCTGCTGAGCCAACACCGTGAATCCACGGTCTTCGCCATGGGAACGGCCAAGGGGTTGTTTTGCGGCGCAACGCCGGAACGCCTGCTCGCCTTCCGTGACGGCCAAGTGCAGACCGATGCGCTGGCAGGTACAGCCTGGGGTGAGGCTGAACTTGCGGTCGACAAGAATCTGCGCGAACAGCAGCTGGTGGTCGAGGCGATCCGCGCCTCCCTGCAGCCCCTGTGCCGTACGCTGGACATTCCACCCGCACCGACGGTGATGCACTTGCGCGAACTCCAGCATCTCCATACGCCGATCAGCGGACACACGCATGCCGGTGTCGGCGTCTTCGACCTGCTCGCACGCCTGCACCCGACGCCGGCGGTCGGTGGCTGGCCGACCGCCGCTGCACGCGAATGGCTGCGCCATCACGACGAGCGGCGGCCCGGCTGGTACGGCGGCGGCTTTGGCTGGATCGACCGGGCCGGCAACGGGGAAATTGCCGTTGCGCTGCGATGCGGACTGATCACGCCCGGCCGCATCGAACTCAGCGCCGGGGCCGGCATCGTAGCAGGCTCGACCGCGGCTCACGAATTCGATGAGACCGAGGCGAAGCTCGGCACCATGCTTGCCGCACTGCGCGATGCGGATGCCGGTACGCAACAGACGGGAACCCGCGGATGACGGACACGACTGAAACCGGACGCCTCAACCTCGACTGGGCAACGACGCTGGCCGCCGGGCTCGCTGCGGCCGGCGTACGCGATATCGTGATTTCGCCGGGATCACGCTCGACGCCACTGACGCTGGCCTGCCTGCGCCAGCCGGCCTTGCGCTGCACCGTGATTGTCGATGAGCGCAGCGCAGCCTGGTTCGCGCTCGGCCGCGTTCGTGCCGAGGGACGGCCGGTCGCGCTGATCGGCACTTCGGGCACTGCACCAGCGAACTGGCTGCCGGCCGTGATCGAGGCAAATCAAAGCCGGCTGCCGCTGCTGCTGCTTTCGGCGGACCGGCCGCCGGAACTGCAGCAGTGCGGTGCCAACCAGACGATAGACCAGCAACAGCTCTTCGCCGGCCAGCTGCGTGCCTTCCATGCACCCGGTGCGCCATTCGCCGGCTTTTCCCGCTCGTGGCTGCAGCAACTCGCGGCACAGGCAGTCGCTGAAACGCGCTGGCCACTCGCCGGGCCGGTTCACATCAACCTCGCGTTTCGCGAACCCTTGCTGCCGGCAGATCCCGAAGTCATGCCAGGCACGGTAATGTCGGCACCGCCGCCGGAAGTCTTCGCACCGATGCTCGTTCCCGACGGGAGAGGCATTGCCAGGTTGGCCGACCGGTTGTCGGGTCGCGCCGGTGTCATCGTCTGCGGAGGCGGCATTCAGTCAGACGGTTTCGCGGCAGCAGTCGACGCCCTCGCAACGGCCCTCGCGTGCCCGGTCCTCGCGGACCCGCACAGCGGACTGCGCTTCGGCCCCCACCCAAGCGCCCACCTGTGCGTTGCGCACGAACGCTGGCTGCGCGACGCCGGGCAACGCGCAGCACTGCGCCCGGCGTGGGTGCTGCGTTTTGGCGAGATGCCGGTCACGCGAACGCTGCAGACTTACCTGGCCGACTGCACGGAGCACTACATCGTGACCGCAAATGGCCGCTGGCCGGATCCGCTGCACAGCACACGGATCCTGCTGCGCGGCGACGAGCGCCTCGTCTGCGAACATCTCGCTGGCACCATTTCGGCACAGGCCCCGGCATCATGGATGACCGGCTTTCGCGCAGCTGAAGCTGCTGCCGCCGCGGAGCAGCCGGCCTCAGCAGAAGGCCGGCTGTTCTCGATACTCTGCGACACCTTGCCTGACGGCAGCCGGCTGTTCTGTGGCAACTCGCTGCCGATCCGCGAGCTCGCCGCCTGGTCAGGAGGCAGCCGCCGGCATCTCGTCATCCATGCCAACCGCGGTGCCAGCGGCATCGACGGCAACATCGCGACAGCCGCCGGCATCGCCGAGAGTGTACCGACCGTTGCCGTCATCGGCGACCTCACCGCCCAGCACGACCTCGGCAGCCTCGTGCTGATGCGGGAACGGCCGCTGGTCGTGATCGTCGTCAACAACGGCGGTGGCGGCATCTTCGACTACCTTCCCCCTGCCCGCCTGCCCGAATATGAAACCGGCTGGCGGACGCCGCAACAACTGCATTTCGATCACGCCGCGGCTACGTTCGGCCTGCCTTATCTCGCAACGGAGAATCCTGAAACAGCGGCGGCAGCGGCCCGCGATTGCCTTGGGTCACGCAGCAGCCTGCTCATTGAACTCGCTCTTGGCTGATGCCACGACATGGCACCGCACTCAGGACAGGATATTTTTCCAAACAGGCTCACCAGTAAGCTTCATTTTTCCGGATTACCGGCCGATAATTAAGTATTGGCTAATAAACATCCCAGAGTGATTCAATGGCTGCTGCTCTCCCCTGGCGCAGGCGTGAAACGAAGAAAATCGCGAACTACCGCGGCCTGAGCTTCACCACGGAAGTGGTGCAGCAGCTCGTGGTGCCGACGTTCGTCCTTGATGCGGAAGGCAAGGTCATTGTCTGGAACAAGGCCTGCGAGACCCTGACCGGCATGGTTTCGAGCGAAGTCCTGGGCACCCGCAATCACTGGCGGGCCTTCTACGGTATCGAGCGCCCGTGCCTGGCCGATCTGATGGTCGAGGATCGCCTGGAAGAGATCGACCACTACTACCCGATCTACCACCAGTCGCTAGAGGTCGCCCAGGGCGTCCACACCGAGAACTGGTGCGTCATGCCCCTGCGCGGCAACCAGTTGTACCTGGAGATCGACGCCGGCCCGATCCGCGACGAGGAAGGCAATATCGTCGCCGTCGTCGAGACCCTGCGCGACATGACGCTCCGGCAGAGCGCGGAGAGCCGGCTGCGCACGATGTTCGAGTGCTCGCCCGATCCGGTGTGGATCATCGAGGAAGGCCGCTTCGTCGAGTGCAACGACTCGGCGATCCACACGCTCGGTTACGCCAGCAAGGACGAGTTCCTGAACACCCATCCGTCGCAGTTGTCGCCGCCGGTCCAGCCGGATGGTGAGGATTCGTACAGCAAGGCGGAACGGATGATGGCGCTGGCGCGCGACAAGGGCCTGCACCGCTTCGAGTGGATTCACACCCGCGCCGATGGTTCGACCTTTACCGCGGAGGTAACGCTGTCAGTCATCGACCTCGCCGGCCGCCAGGCAATTTACTGCGCCTGGCGTGACATCTCGGACCGCAAGCGTGCGGAGGATGCCCTGCGCCTCTATGCCAAGGTGTTCGAGAACAGCGGCGAGGCGATCCTGATCACCGATCGCAACAACCGCATCATTGCGGTCAACCAGGCACTTGAGCGCGACAGCGGCTATCGCCCGGAAGAATTGCTGGGCAAGGATCCGCGCGTCCTCTCCGCACACAAGACGCCCCGCGAAACCTACCAGTTGATGTGGGCTGCGTTGCACGAATCCGGCTACTGGCAGGGCGAGCTCTGGGACCTGCGCAAGGACGGCATGATCTATCCGAAATGGGCGGCCATCTCTGCAATCCACGATGCCAAGGGCGAACTGACCAACTACATCGCCAGCTTCACCGACATCAGCGAACGCAAGGCCGCCGAAGCAAGAATCGACCATCTCGCGCACCACGACGCACTGACGGGGCTGTTCAATCGCTATAGCCTCGAAAACCGGCTCGCCCAGTCACTGCTCGCCGCCCGCCGCGAAAACCAGCAACTGGCCGTGATTTTCATCGACCTCGACCGGTTCAAGGTCATCAACGACACCCTCGGCCACCATGTCGGCGATCTGCTGCTGATCGAGGTTGCCAACCGGCTGTCTGCGTGCGTACGCGAGAGCGATATCGTCGCCCGCCTCGGTGGCGACGAGTTCGTGGTCACGCTGACCAGCCTCGCCAACGATATGGACGCAGCACTCGTCGCGAAAAAGATCGTGGCGACACTGGGCGACACTTACGAGATCGAAGGCAAGCAGCTGCATACGACACCGAGCGTTGGCATCAGCCTTTTCCCCGCCAACGGCGAAGATGTCGACACGCTGATGAAGAATGCCGATACGGCCATGTACTACGCGAAGGAAAAGGGGCGCAACAACTTCCAGTTCTTCAGCCCGGCAATGACGGCCGCTGCTACCGAACGTCTCGAGCTCGAACGGGATTTACGCAGTGCGCTCGCCAACAGCGAATTCGAATTGCATTACCAGCCGCAGGTCTGCGCCACGAAGAATCTGGTCCGCGGCGTCGAGGCCCTGATCCGCTGGCGCCATCCGGAGCGCGGCCTGATACCACCACTCAAGTTCATTCCGATCGCCGAGGAAACCGGCGTCATCGAGGCCATTGGCACCTGGGTGCTGAACGAGGCCTGCCGGCAGATGGCGTTGTGGCGGGAGGCCGGCTTCGACCTCAAGCACGTCGCCGTCAACGTCTCGGCCCACCAATTGCGTTCGCCGGATCTGGTCAGCCAGGTACAGGCCGCCATCACCCGCTTCGGCCTTTCCCCTGGCGAACTGGAGCTTGAAATCACCGAATCGGTGGCCATGGAAGATCCGGAACGCGCCATCGGCCAATTGCGCGCCCTGCGCGACAGCGGCGTCGAGCTGGCCATCGACGATTTCGGCACCGGTTATTCCTCGCTGGCGTACCTGAAGATGCTGCCGATCCACACGCTCAAGCTGGATCGCGCCTTCGTGCGTGACATCGAGACGGACGAGAACGATGCGGCGATCAGCGCTGCGACGCTGGCGCTGGCGAGAAACCTCGGCTTGCGTGTTGTCGCCGAGGGCGTCGAGACGGAAGCGCAGCGTGATTTCCTGTCCAGTCACGCCTGCAACCTGCTGCAAGGGTACCTGTTCGGCAAACCCGAGCCTGCAGACGTATTGTCGGCGCGCTGGCAGGGCAGCCTGTCGATGCCAAGGCGCGCGACAAACTAGCGCACCATCAGCAGGGCTTGCCGGCCTTGCACCCCTTCAGGATCCAGAGCGAAATCACCCCTGACACTTCGTCAGAGCGCGTCTTGCGCGCCATTGAAGTCGGGTCGCGCCCGGCATTCGTCTTCGCATACGGGTCGGCACCGGCCTGCAGCAGCAATTCGGCGTTCTTTGCATTCTGTGTGTAAGCCGTCATATGCAGGGGCGTCAGCCCCTCGCTATCGCGCGCATTGACGTCGGCCCCCGCTGCCAGCAACGCCTTGAGCGCCGACGAATCGGGATTGGTCGCTGCCAGGTGCAAGGGCGTCGAACCATGCTGCGTGCGTGCCTCACGCGCGGCAGGCTCGGCCCTGAGGATTTTCTCGACATCCTTGCCGGTACCGGCCCGCGCTGCATCATGGATCGGCTGGTCGTGCGCCCCCAGCACAACCGAACCCGCATCCCCTGCGCCTGCCACGGAAACAGTAAGGGAAAGCGCCACAAGCGCCGTGAAACGTACGATCAGTTCCATCAACATCCGCATCATGCATAGCTCCTCAATAATCCTGTGCCGGCACCCATTCGACGGCAATCGCCCGCAAATGTTCATCGGCCAAAGGCATACCAGGCCTGTCCGATCCACTCATGCAGAGCCCTTGCACTGCTGTGCATGGCACCGGCACGAGGCACAAAATCCAGCGCGGTCGCTGGCCCGGCCGCGATATACCCCGTTGGCGCAGGCTGCACGGAGAAGCCGGCGGCCTCGAAGGCCGCAACGGCGCGCGGCATGTGCAGTGCATGCGTCACCAGTGCAATCCGCCGGATGCCGGCAGGATGGAGTACGGCCGCCGACTGTCGCGCGTTCTCGGCGGTATTCGCAGACGTCGATTCTACCCACCGCGCTTGCAGGCCGAAATCCCGCTGCAAGGCGGCCTGCATGGCCTCGGCTTCACTGAAGGCGCCACCATCCGGCGCGCCGCCGCTGAGGAGCAACGGCTTGCGTGACTGTTTTGCCAGCAATGCCCCATAGCGCAACCTGTCGAGCCCCGCACCGATCACATCGTCACTGCCGAATTCCGGCGCGTTTTGATAGCGGCCGGCACCGAGTACGACGATGGCCTCGACCTGGAGATTACCGACAGTCGTATCTGCGAGCGGCGGGTATCTTGTTTCGAGCGGTACGAGCA
>DAORCC010000015.1:0-23245 GCA_035345235.1 Azospira sp. | reverse complement strand
TTCCCTATTTGGCCTTGCTCCGGATGGGGTTTGCCGTGCCGTCCGTGTTACCACGTCCGCGGTGAGCTCTTACCTCGCCGTTTCACCCTTGCCTGATCCCACGAATGGGCCATCGGCGGTCTGTTCTCTGTTGCACTTTCCGTCGCCTTGGGGCTTGCGCCTTATAACGCCCGGTCGTTAACCGGCATCCTGCTCTGCGGAGCCCGGACTTTCCTCCCGGTGCTTGCGCACCCGGCGGTTGCCTGGCCAGCTTCGGGCGCTATTATATAGGCGCCGCCGTTGCCGGCCCCCTCCATTACGCGAAGCAACCCACACCCTCCAGGGAGAAACACGATGCTGAACGCCATGAAAGCCTTCGTTGCCGCCACCCTCGTCACCCTTCTCGCGGCCTGTGCCGCGCCCGGTGGCGGCCCCGGCGAAATGGAAATCCGGGCCGGCACGGTCGAGCACATCTATCCGGCCCAGATCAACAATACCCACCAGACCGGCATTGGCGCCGTGGTCGGTGGCGTGGTCGGCCTCGGCCTGGGGAGCCTGATTGGCGGCGGCAACGGCCGCGACGTGGCGATGGTCCTCGGCACGATCGGTGGCGCCTATGCCGGCAACGAGATCCAGAAGAAGCATGACCAGCCGGTCGCCGGCCAGCAGATCGTCGTACGCACCGGCAATGGTGTGCTCGTTTCCGTGACGCAACAGGGCGACAGCGGACTGCGGGTCGGCGACAAGGTCTATATCGAAGGCAACGGCGACGGCGCGCGCGTACTGCCGCGCTGACGCCCCGGCCGGAACTGCCAGACGTCGTCGTAGTACGCCGGGTCGTCGCTGTCCGGCACGACGCCGGGGACGCCAAGCAGGGGCAAGGGCTGCAGCCCTTGCGGATCGCCATGCATCCCCGCCGCGAGATCGGCCGCCAGCCGGCCATCGATCTCGCTCAATTGTTCGTTCAACGGCATCTGCAGCCAGCCGGGCGCCACCGGGGCCAGCACGCACTTCGCGGTAAGACCCCGGAATGGCTGGAGCAGCGCTTCGTAGGTGGCGTGGCCGAAGATGAACACACGCAACCCGGCGATCACATCACCCCGACGTTCGACGAACAATGTCCGCCAGCGGAAGCCGGCAATCAGTTCGAGCAGCGACGCATCCTCGGCTACGACCACAGCCCCGCATTTGTCGAAATGGGTCATCGCATCACGGACAGCACCACGTGCTTCCGCATGGCACGCCAGTTCCGCCGCATGGCGCGCGGAGAGCGCTGCCTTGGCCCGGGGAAAAGTCAGCCAGACGAGGCCATTGAACCAGTCGTGCCAGTTGTCCGGCCGGGTCTCGACCTCCCCGCGCACGGCAATACGTGCCTCGTAGCCGAGACCGTCGTCCTGTGGCGGAACGAAACGCAACACCTGCCCGGAGGCGGTATGCACGGACAGGCTTGTCGCGAGTTCCGCCAGTGCCAGGGCGTCCGGCGCCGGCGGCAGGCGGGCAAGCAGCGGCGCGAGCGGGAAGTAGAGCGGGTTGGCGAAGGGAGTGGAGGACACGGCGGACAGACAAAAGAAGAAGGGCTGCATGAGCAGCCCCGGAGGATCACCTGGCCGGCGGCGTCGCCGGCTGCGCGGCGACGAAGACCAGCTTGCCGTTGTCCTCGCGAAAGACGCCGACCAGTTCACCCTTGCCCTCCTTCGGCGGCTCGTCGAGTTTCGCGAATTTCTGGCAGGTCTGTGTTTCGACCGAGTACAGGTTTTTCCCCTGTTCGAGCAGGAAGGTGTTGGGCGCAGTCATGTATACCTCGACCTTGAAGTTCGGGCTCACGGCGGCGGGCTGCAGCTTGTGGCGGCGCTGACAATCGGGCAGCCGGGCGACGATCACCTCGAGGTCCATGCGCTTCTCCCAGAACAGTTTCTGCTCGCGCACCAGCGAAACGGCATGTTCAGGGCCGTCGATGCGCATGCCGATACCGTCGTTGATGCAGCCGGCAAGGAACGGGGGCAGCAGGGCGAGAAGCGCGATTTTCCTCATGGCAGGGTCTCGAATGGGCTCAGTCGACGAAGGTCCACGCCAGCGTTTCACCGGCACGTAGCGGCACCAGGGTGTCGCCCGGGATGTAATCGTACGCCGCCGGCAACGTTTGCGGTCGCTTCTCCAGCGTGACCGTGCCGGAATTGCGCGGCAGGCGGTAGAAATCGGGGCCGAAATGACTGGCGAAGCCCTCCAGCCGGTCGAGCGAACCGGCAGCCTCGAAGGCCTCGGCATAGAGCTCCAGCGCAGCATTCGCCGTATAGCAGCCGGCGCAACCGCAGGCGGCCTCCTTGGCCAGCCGGGCATGCGGCGCCGAATCGGTGCCGAGGAAAAATTTCGGATTCCCGGAAATCGCCGCCCCGACCAGTGCTTCGCGGTGGATTTCGCGCTTGAGCACCGGCAGGCAGTACCAGTGGGGCCGCACGCCGCCCTGGAAGATCGCGTTGCGGTTGTAGAGCAGATGGTGGGCGGTGATCGTCGCACCGACATTGGCGCCGGCAGCCGCAACGAATTCCGCAGCATCCTTCGTCGTGATGTGCTCCATGACGACGCGCAACGCAGGATATCTCCTGAGCAGCGGCGAGAGCACCCGCTCGATGAACACCGCCTCGCGGTCGAAGAGATCGATCGCCGGATCAGTCACCTCGCCATGGACCAGCAGCGGCAGGCCGAGCTTCTCCATTTCTGCGAGCGGCGCATCACAGCGGGAGAGATCGGTAACGCCGGCGTCAGAATTGGTCGTCGCCCCCGCCGGGTAAAGCTTGACTGCCTTGACGAAGCCGGACGCGACCGCGGCGCGGATCTCCTCTGCGGACGTTACATCGGTCAGGTACAGCGTCATCAGCGGTTCGAAAGCCATGCCTGCCGGCAGTGCGGCAAGAATGCGCGCGCGATAGGCGGCGGCCTGTTCCACCGTGGTGACCGGCGGCTTCAGGTTGGGCATGACGATGGCGCGCGCGAACTGGCGGGCCGTATGCGGCAGGACAGCCTTGAGAGCGTCGTCATCGCGCAGGTGCAGATGCCAGTCATCGGGGCGGGTGAGCGTGATTTTCATGGTCTGGGGATAATGGGGCATGCAGGCGGAGCAATTCCGCAATTTTAGGCTATTTGTCACCACGCAGCGCCAGCGCCCGCTCATAAAGCGCATTCTTCGGCGCGCCCGTGATCGCATGGGCCAGCTTTGCCGCCTGCTTGACCGGCAGGCCATCGTCGAGCAACAACTGGAGGACGCGCCCGGCTTCCACATCGTCACCGTCCTCCGCCTCGGGCGCATCGACGATCAGCACGAATTCTCCCCGCTGCCGGTTGGCATCGGATTCCAGCCAGGCCAGCGCATCGCCGAGCGGGCAGACATGGATGGTCTCGAAGAGCTTGGTCAGCTCGCGCGCGATCACGACGCGACGCGCCGGGCCCAGCGTTTCGGCAAGCGCCGATATCGTTTCGAGGATGCGATGCGGCGCCTCGTAGAACACGAGGGCACAGGGATGCGCCGCGAGTTCGCGCAGTGTCTCCTCGCGCTGCCGTGACTTCACCGGCAGGAACCCGTGGAACAACCAATGCGGTGCGCCAAGACCGGAGGCCGAGAGCGCCGCGACGGCCGCACAGGGCCCCGGCAAGGGCACGACCCTGTAGCCGGCTTCGCGCACGCGGGCGACGATCCGGGCACCGGGATCGGAAACGGCCGGCGTACCCGCGTCGGAGATCAGCGCCACCGGGTCGCCCGCCGCGAGCCGCTCGATCACCTGCTGCGCCGCGGCTTCCTCGTTGTGCTCATGGGCCGGCAGCAGGCGCGCCGGCGAACCCAGATGGCGCAGCAGGGGGGCCGAGTGGCGGGTATCCTCGGCGGCGACCCAGGGGACGCGACGCAGGACTTCGGCGGCGCGCACGGTGAGGTCGCCGAGGTTTCCGAGCGGCGTGGCGACCACATACAATGCAGGGAATTCTTCTGTCATGACACGGATGTTCTTCTCGAAGCCCAACGATACCACGGACGGCGCCCGCGCCGAGACGCTTGCCGCCGCCTACCTGAGCCGGCAGGGCCTGCGTATCGAGACGCGCAACTTCCGCGTCCGTGGCGGCGAGATCGACCTCATCTGTCGCGAAGGCGCGACACTGGTTTTCGTCGAAGTGCGCCTGCGTCGCAATGCCGGCTACGGCGGGGCGGCGGCCAGCATCACGAAAGCCAAGCGTCAGCGACTGATTCTCGCTGCACGCCACTACCTGGCGAGAGTGCCCGACACCCCCTGCCGTTTCGACTGCGTGCTGCTGTCCGGACTCGCTGACACCGACATCGAATGGATCCGCGATGCGTTTTCTGCCGGCGCTGATCATTAGTCTCGTGCTCGCCCTCCCCCACGCCCGTGCGGAGGAAGTGACGATTCTGGTCCAGCGCTCGCCGCTCGCCGGCAGCCAGTACTACGCCTTGTCCTCCGTCTGGGGCGAGATTCGCCCCGGTGACAAACTGTTACTGAAAAGGGAGCCGGAGAACCGGCATGATGCGAATGCCGTCCGTGTCGAATGGAACGGCCACCAGCTCGGCTACGTGCCGCGCGCCGAGAACCGGGCCCTCGCTGCGGCAATGGATCGCGGCGACAAGGTCGAGGCGCGGGTGGCAAGAATGAAGCGGCACCGCAACCCCTGGCAACGCGTTGAATTCGAGGTGTACGTGATCCTCTGAGGTGGCGCGATTGTTCACAGGTCAGGGCTGACGACAGCGCCCCGGGCCGCCCGACGGACAATCCGGGTTAGAATCGCCCGACATTTATTACTCGCTACAAGCCTTTCCGCATGGACCTCATCGAACGCATCAGCCAGCATTTCCAGGACAGCGCCCAGACCAAGCTCGATGCCATGGAGCTGCTCGCCGCCCCCATTTCCGATGCCGTACAGACGATGGTCGCCTGCCTCGTCAACGACGGCAAGATTCTCGCCTGCGGCAACGGCGGCTCCGCCGGCGACGCACAGCACTTCGCCGCCGAACTGGTCGGCCGTTTCGAGGCCGAGCGCCAGGAACTGGCTGCCATCGCCCTGACCACCGACAGCTCCATCCTCACCGCTGTCGCCAACGACTACGCCTTCGATGTCGTCTTCGCCAAGCAGGTGCGCGCGCTCGGCCGCGCCGGCGATGTCCTGCTCGCCATCTCGACCTCGGGCAACTCCGTCAATGTCATCAAGGCGATCGAGGCCGCGCACGACAACGACATGAGCGTGGTCGCGCTGACCGGCAGGGGCGGCGGCAAGATCGGCCAGATGCTGCGCGAAGGCGACATCCATCTCTGCGTGCCGGCCGAGCGGACGGCGCGCATCCAGGAGACCCACCTGCTCGCCATCCATTGCCTGTGCGATGGCATCGACTGTCTGCTACTGGGAGTTGAAGAATGAAGAAAACACTGATTGCCGCCCTGCTGGCAGCGCTGATTGCCCCCACCCTCTCCGGCTGCGTTGCCGCGGTCGCCACCGGCGCCACCGCGGGCGCGCTCGCCGTCATGGATCGTCGCACCTTCGGCACGCAGACCGAGGATGAAGGCATCGAGTGGAAGATCCTTGGCAACCTGATGAACAAGTACGGCGAGAAGGTGCACGTCAACCAGACGAGCTACAACCGCAAGGTGCTGCTCACCGGCGAGGTCCCTGACGAGAAGACGAAGGAAGACATCGAACGCATGGTGCGCGGAATCTCCGGTGTCCAGGACGTCTGGAACGAACTGCAGATCGGACCACCCTCGACTTTCCAGAACCGGAGCAACGACGCCTACATCACTTCCAAGGTCAAGGGGCGTTTCGTCGATGGCGGCAAGTTCCGCGCCAATCTTGTGAAAGTGGTGACCGAGGCAGGGACCGTGCATCTGCTCGGGATGGTGACGCGCCCCGAAGCCGACTCGGCAATCGAGATCGCGCGCACCACCGCCGGCGTGAAGAAAGTCGTCAATGTGATGGAGATCATCACGCCGGAGAAGGCAAAATCACTCGACGTGCCGCCACCGGACTCGGGCAGCACGCAGCAACCGGCACCGGTCCAGTAGCGACGGCCAGCCCGCAGCTCAGGCGGCAATGGCCCGCCTGAGCCCGCGCATCAGGCAGCCGATCGCCGGCAGCTTCATGTAGAGCTCCTCGGCAGCATCCCAGTAGTCGCGGTGATAAGTGACGTAGCCGCGCTCGTCCAGGCGCAGGTGCGTCACCCCGCGCATCACCTGCATCTCGCTGCCGGTGAAACGCATCCGGTAGTACAGCTCCCAGACCAGCATCACGCCGTTCGCCGCCTCGATGCGCTCGGTAACGGCAAACCGCGGCTCGCTGATCTGGCGATACATGTGGCGGAAGATCCCCTGGATCGCCGCCACACCGCGCACCTCGTTGAACGGATCCTTGAAGAACGCATCGTTCGAATAGAACTCGGGAAAACGCGCCACGCCCTCCGGCGTCAGCGTCTGGTAGAAATCGATCAGGCGGTCCAGCGGTGACTGGGCATTCATGACTCAACCTCCGGAAAAGCGCCGCACCAGCGGCAGATAGATTCGTGCCGGCAGCAAGGCCAGCAGCTTCATGAAGCGCGTGAAGCGCTTTGGAAAGTGGATTTCGAAGTCCTTGCCGCGATAACCGGCGAGGATCTCGTCGGCGGCCGCTTCCGGCGTCAGCAGTGCCGGCATCGCGAAATCGTTTTTCGCGGTGAGTTGCGTCGCGACGAAGCCGGGATTGATCAGGCGCACGCCGACACCCCGCGGCTGGAGGTCGAGCGCCAGCGATTCGGCAAAATTGACCAGTGCCGCCTTACTCGGCCCGTAGGCCAGCGCCTTCGGCAAGCCACGGTAGCCGGCGACGCTCGCCACCAGCGCCATGTCCCCGCAGCCTTGCGCGAGGAGGTGCGGCACGACGGCGGCAGCGAAGGCATAGGCGCCGCCGACATTGACCGCCAGCGTGCGTTCGACGGCCGCGAGATCGATCTCCCAGCCACGCATCGGCACGTAGTCACCGGCAAGATAGATCGCCGTATCGATGCCCCCCCAGGCGCCGACGATCGTCGTCGCGACTGCCGCCATCGACGCGGCATCGGTCGCATCGCAGGGCAGCACCATTGCCTGAGGCGCCACATCGACGACCGCGCGCAGCCGCGTCGCGCTGCGCGCCGAAATGGCGACACGCGCGCCCTCCGCCAGCAGGCGGCGCGCCAGCGCGGCGCCGATGCCGCTCGACGCGCCGAAGAGCCAGGCGCGACGCCCGCGCCAGTGGGTGACCGGAGCATTCATCGCCGCGTAAAGGAAAGTGTCACCTCGCCGAGATGGAAGCCCCACTTCTTCATCACCGAACGATTGAGCATCACCCGCTCGTCGATGAGGAACATCCAGTCGTCGAAGTCCACGTGATAGACCTTGTCGCCGACCGGCAAGGCCAGCACGTAACGCCAGTGCAGCGAATTGCCTGCGGCCTCGCCGGTCGCCTCGCCGATGACATCGTCGGCGCGGCCACGATAGCGCCCCTCGCCATCCCGGGTGATCGTCCACACACGTCGCGACGTGGTGCCGTCGGCCCACGTGAAATGCTCGTCCAGCGTGCCGACATTGCCCTGCCAGGAAGCCTCGATCACGACAGTGAAGCGCTTGATCACCTCGCCGCTGCGATCCTGGAACATGCCCCAGCCGTCGATGGTGCCGTTGAAATAGCGCGCGAGGTCGAGCACCGGCTGTTCGGCCCGGTAGCGTTCGACGGAAATGCCGGCGCACCCTGCCAGCCCCAGGGTCAGGAAGGCGACCAGCGCACACCAGCATCGGCTTTTCATGAGCACACCTCCAGTTCGTTGCGCCAGCGCCAGGCCAGCGTGGCAGCGGCAGCCTTGAAGAAAACCGGCAGCAGGCAATAGACAAGCGTCAGTGCCAGCAGTCCCGCTTCGCCACCCGTATCGCCGCCCGGCTCGTAGCCGAGCAGCGCCAGCAGTGGCAGCGCGAGGCCGGCGGCGAGCGCCAGATTGAGTTTGGCAACGAGGTTCCACCAGCCGAAGTAGCCCCCTGCCCCGGCGCTCGCCGCCGGGCTTTCGGCGATGTCGGCCAGCAAGGCCGGCGGCAGCGCCAGATCGGCGCCGAGCGCAAGGCCGGTCAGCAGGCAGACTGCGGCAAAGGCGGCGACGTCGCCGGCGCCCAGCGAAATTGCGAAGACGAAGGCGATGCACGCGACCATCATCGACACGAGCCAGGCGCGGATGCGGCCGATACGGCGGGCAAGGCACACCCAGAGCGGCAGACCGGCGGCCCCGGCGACGAAGTAGAGGGCGAGGAAGATTCCGCTCATCGCCTCCGCAGCGAGGACGTCGGTAACGAAGAAGAGCACCAGCGTCGCCGGTAGCGCCGCAGCGATGCCATTGAGCAGGAAGATCCCGACGAGGCGCACGAAGCGCCGGTCGCGGAAGGCGTGGCGCAGCGTTGTCAGCGATGCGTGACGGGACGGGGCAACGCGAGCGATGCACTGCCTGTCACCCGCAGCACCGAGCACGGTGACGACGGCCGACAGCGCCAGCAGCGGCACGAAGAGCCAGGACAGGCGGGCCAGACCGGCCGCCGTATCACTGGCAAACAGCAGCGGCAGCAGGCTCGCGAGGATCACGCCGAAGAGTCCGAAGCCCTCGCGGCTGGCGGTGAGCAGCGTACGCTCGCCGCTATCGCGCCCGATTTCCGCCCCCCAGGCCTGATAGGCAACGCTCGCCAGGCTGAAGCCGAAGTAGGTGGCAATCAGCGCCACCGTCAGCCAGAGCAGCGGGGGCGAACTCCCGGCACTCGCCGGGTTGAGCAGCAGCAGCATGCCCACCGCGAGGAAGGGCAGCGCGACGACGATCAGGCGCGAACGGCGCGGCGTGCGGTCGGCCCACCCGCCGAGCAGCGGATCGATGCCGGCATCGAGCAGGCGGGTGGCCAGCAACAGTCCACCGAGCAAGGCCAGGTTGATGCCGGCGTCGGCATAGAGTCGTGGCACATGGACATAGACCGGCAGGGCCGCCATCGCCAGCGGCAGTCCAAGCAGCCCGTAGGCCAGCCATTGCCGGGTCGGCATCGGGGGACCCTCAGCCCGGCGGCAGTCGCAGCAAGGCCGCACGTACAGCCGGGGCGGCGGTGCGCGGATCGAGCCAGAGGGCGAAGAAGCGTCGCGCGAAGTCCACGTCGGCGATCTCGCCGAGCGCCCGGGTTCCAAGGTAGAAGCGGGCGCCACGATCGGGCAGGAAGAAGCCGGTGATCGTGTCGCCCTTCCTCACATCGGGAAAGAGTCGCTTCATCTCGCCCTCCCAGCGTTGCAGATCGCTGTCGGCTGCGCCGAGGCGGCGCATCTCGTCCACGCTTGCTTCGACGATGCGGGCGCCGGGGATGTCGCGCCGGTATTCGAGCGCGAGCGCGAATGGCGAATCATAGGGTGAATCGTCGCCCCCGTTTCCGACAGCGGCGACCGGTTCGCGCCCCGCGACGTAGAGCGTGGCACGGTAGAGCGCAAAGCCGTACCAGCGCATCTCGCCACTGCCCCACTGCCGCCAGTCGGCGTGCGCCTCAGCCGTCGGCAGCACACGCATGTCCTGGGTGGCCAGCGACGGTGCGACAGGCAAGACAAGCGCGAGGCCCAATGCAAGGAGGGTGGACAGTTGGCGCATGATCAGTCGCGCATCAGTTCGAACTGGTGGACGTCGGTGCAGCCGCTCCGGAATCCCGCCTCGCAGTAGGCGAGATAGAAGCGCCACAGGCGGCGGAAGGATTCATCGAAGCCCTGGCGCGAAATTTCCGGCCATGCGGCATCGAAGGCGGCCAGCCAGCCGGCAAGGGTGCGCGCATAGTCCGGCCCGAAGGCGAAGGCGTCGCGCACGGCCAGCCCGCTGCGTTGCGCGTTCCGGGCGAACACCGCCGGCGACGGCAGCATGCCCCCCGGAAAGACGTACTGCTGGATGAAATCGGTCCCCCGGCGGTAACGCGCAAATAGATCGTCGCGGATGGTGATCGTCTGGATCAGCGCGCGCCCCTCGGGTTTGAGCAGGCGGGAAAGCTGGCCAAAGTAGGTATTCCACCAACGTTCGCCGACGGCCTCGAACATTTCGATCGAAACGATGTGGTCGTACTCGCCGGAGAGATCGCGGTAGTCGCGCAGTTCCAGCCGCACCTGGCCATCGAGCCCGGCCACACGCAGGCGCTCCTCGGCCCAGGCGAGCTGGGATGGCGAAAGGGTGACGCCGTGCACTTCGGCCCCGGCTTCGCGCGCGGCGGTTTCCGCGAAACCGCCCCAGCCGCAGCCGATTTCGAGAATGCGATCGCCGGGGCGCACCCCCAGGCAACGCAGGATGCGGCGATACTTGGCGAGCTGCGCCGACGCCATGCTGCGCTCGCCACCGGAGGAATAGAGCGCTGCCGAGTAGCTCATCGTCGGGTCGAGCCACCGCCGGTAGAAGTCGTTGCCGAGATCGTAGTGCGCCATGATGTTGCGGCGTGAACCGGATCGCGTGTTGGCATTCAGCAGGTGACGGATGCGTGCAGCCACGAGATGGAAGGCGCTGCCGTAGACGGCACGCGCAAGCGCATCGCGATTGTCGGCGAGCACGGTCAGCAGCCGGGCCAGATCCGGACTGTCCCAGTCACCGTCCAGATAGCTTTCGGCAAAGCCGATGTCGCCGCGTGCCAGCACCGCATCGAAGAACGCAGGATCATGCACTTCCAGGACCGCGAGCGGCGCCCCGTTGCCGAAGCATGCCACGCCCCCGGAGGGCAGGCGGATTTCGAGCGAGCCGTGGGACATCTTTTCCAGCAGCCGGAAAATGGCCAGCGCTGCCCGGGTGTGCCCGGCGCCGGAAAGCTCCACGGGCGGCAGCGTCGAATCGAGCGCATTCATCTTGTTGTCTCCTCAAGCGGGGGCGCAGGTTTGCGAAAGATAGGCACATGCTTCAGCCAGAGGCGCAGCGCCTGCCAGTGGATACGGGCAACGACACCGACGCTCTGCCAGGGATAGGCGAAGAAGGCGCGCACCAGCGCCCCGGCGGCCAGCGGTCGCGGCTGGCCGGTGATCGCCGTATGCAGCAGGTCCCCCTCTGCATCGGCGTGGTCGATGCAAACGCTGATACGGCCGCTGCGTCCGGTCTTGAAGCGGAAACGATAGAAACCGTTCACGGCCATGAATGGCGAGACATGGAAGACCTTGCGCGCGGTCAGCGTCTGCGCGGCAGTGATGGTTTTTCCATCCGGCGGCAGCAGCAGGTAGTTGTGGCGCTCGCCAAAGGTGTTGCTGACTTCGGCAAGCACGGCAACGAGTCCGCCGGAGCGCTCGTGGCAATACCAGAAGCTGACCGGATTAAAGACGTAGCCGAGCACGCGCGGAAAGGTCTGCAGGACGATATTCCCGTCGGCCACGACCCCCTCGCGGGCCAGCAGGCCGCGAATCCATGGCAGCAACGGCGTGCCGTCGCGCGGGCCGTGGTCAACGACGTGAAAGCTGAAAATGCCGAAGCGGTCGAACGGTATCCGCACCACCGGATCGAGCCGGTCGAGGGTCAGGCGCAGGAAGAAAACCGGATAACGGAAGGCGTGAATCGCCGGGCGCAGACGGCGATGCATGACCTCGCCGAAACAGATCTCGGCTGCCATTGCAGTCGACGCAGGTTTCACACCGCCTCCAGCGCCTTTGCCACACGGGCCACGCGGCCCTGATTTGCTTGCCAGGGAGCGAAGCATCCGAGCGCATTGGCTACGGCCAGACCGGACTTGAGTCCGTCCTCATGAAAGCCGTACCCCCCCCAGGCGCCACAATAGTGGACGCCATCGCGTCCGTTGACCTCGACCAGCTCGCGCTGTGCCGCGATCGCCGGCCCGTCGAAAATCGGGTGCGCGTAGGAGAACTCGGCAAGCACGTGCTCCGCCGCCGGCTCGCGCAGGGGGTTGAGCGTCACGGTCAGCGGGGTAGCGAATGGCAAGGGCTGCAGGCGATTGATCAGATAGGAGACAGCGACCGGCCGGCCGGATGTACTTTCCTTCGCCGTGCCATCGGAAAGATAGTTCCAGGCCGACCACAGGCTGCGGTCACGCGGCAGCAGGGCGGGGTCGGTATGCAGCAGCGCGCGGTTGGGCTGGTAGCGCAGGCGGGCGAGGATGTCGCGCTCGCGCGCGCTGGCACTGGCGCCGAGGATCTTCAGTGCCTGGTCGCTGTGGCAGGCGAGGACGACTTCGTCGAAATGTGCAATGCCGTCTGCAAGGGTGAGCAGGACGCCCTGGCGACACCGCTCGAGATGGCATACGGGTGTTTTCGCGATGATCCGGCCTCCGTTTTCAACAATCGCGCGGGCCAGCCTTTCGACATAGACGCGACCGCCGCCCTTGACAGTCCGCCACAGCGGCCGGTCGAACACTTGCAGCAGGCCATGGTTGCGGCAGAAGCGAACAAAGGTGAGCAGCGGATAGTCGAGCATCTGCCCCGTCGGGCAGGACCAGATCGCTGCCGCCATCGGCAGCAGGTACCAGTCGGCGAACGCCGGGGAGTATCTGTTGCGCTCCAGGTAATCGCGCAACGTCGTCGTCGCATCGGCATCGTTTTCGAGCCAGTCGACGCTTTCCCGGTTGAAACGCAGGACCTCGGACAGCATGCGCCAGAAGGCGGGGCGCAGCAGGTTGCGCTTCTGGCCGAAGACGGTCGCCAGACTGGAACCTGCCCACTCCAGTTCAGGAGAAGAGAGGCTTACGGAGAACGACATTTCCGTCTCGACGCTCTCGACATCGATCTCGTCGAAGAGCGCAGAGAGGTTCGGATACGTTTGGTGATTGAAGACGAGGAAACCGGTGTCCACCGGATGCGTCACACCATCGATGGTGACGTCGACGGTGTTCGTATGCCCCCCGAGGTAGCCTGCCGCCTCGTAAAGCGTGACCTCGTAGCGCTGCGACAGCAGCCACGCCGCCGACAGCCCCGAAATGCCGGCACCCACCACGGCGATCCGGCGCACCGGAATTTCTCGCTTCATCTCGGCCTCCGTCCCGGACTGCTAGTCGTTACGGCCGCTGATCTCGGCATAGGCCGAATGATTGTGGATCGACTCGAAGTTTTCGGATTTCACCGTCCACTCCGCGATGCGCGGCTCGCGCATCAGGCGCAACGCGATGTCGCGTACCAGGTCCTCGACGAACTTGGGGTTGTCATACGCACGCTCGGTCACCCATTTTTCGTCCGGCCGCTTGAGCAGTCCGAACACCTCGCAGGACGCCTCTTCCTCGGCCATGTGCACAAGTTCATCGAGTGTCATCTCGCCGGAGAGGCGGGTGGAGATGGTGATGTGGGAGCGCTGGTTGTGAGCCCCGTATTCCGAAATCTTCTTCGAGCAGGGGCACAGGCTTGTCACCGGCGCGACGATTTCGAGACTGAGGGCGGGATACTGCCCCTCCGTCTTCTCCACGACCATCCGGGCATCGTAGTCAAGCAGGCTGCTGACGCCAGAAACCGGCGCGGACTTGCGGATGAACCAGGGGAACAAAAGTTCGATACGGCCGCTGTTCGCCTCCAGACGAACGAGCATCTCCTCGAGCATGCGCGTGAAGCCGACCTGAGTCAGCGGCGGCCGATCGGCTTCGAGGATCTCGACGAAGCGCGACATGTGCGTTCCCTTGACCTCCGGCGGCAGACCGACCGACATCGAAATCTGGGCGATCGTATGCTGGACCGTGCCCTCCGCATCGAACATCGCGATCGGGTAGCGCAGGCCTTTCACGCCCACCTGATGAATCGACAGGCAACGCTCGTCCGGCGTGGCTTGAACATCCGGCAAGGCGGACAGGAAAAACTTCTCGGGTGCGTTCATGATTTTTTCTCCGACTGGGTTGGGGGCGGGGCAGATTCGTCAGGGATGACTCTGGGTTTGCGGGCAAGGAATTCTTCGATCTTCGCCAGCATTTTCCGGTCATCGGGATCGGAGAAGCTGGAGTAGGCCACGACTTCGCGACCGCTGCGGTCGATCAGGTACTTGTAGAAGTTCCACTTCGGGGTCGTGTCGCTCCGCTTGACCAGTTCGGCGAAGAACGGGTTGGCGTTGGCGCCCTTGACGGTGATCTTGGCGAACATCGGGAACTGGACACCGTAGGTGAGGCGACAGAAATCGGCGATCTCCTTGTTGCTGCCGGGCTCCTGCTCGCCGAAATCATTGGTCGGGAAACCGACCACGACGAGGCCGCGGTCCTTGAGCCGCGCATAGAGCTTCTCGAGGCCGTCGTATTGCTTGGTAAAACCGCAGTAGCTGGCGGTATTCACCACCAGCAGGACCTTGCCGCTGTATTCGCAGAGCGACTGCGGCTTCTCGTCCGCCAGGCGCGGGAAGCTGTAGTTGAGGAGCGGCGGACAGGCATCGGCGGCAACAGATGGCAGCGGTGCCAGCGAGGCAGCGGCAAAAAGCGGCACGAGGAAGCGCTTGAGCATTTTCATTTCATTTCTCCATTTTTGTCATGGACAAATAACACCGGAACATAGTTCCCCGAACGTGCGACAGGCCAACCGCCATCTGCAGAAAAATCTCGCAAATCGATGACTGCCGCAATCAAACGGCGGATAGAACCGATGTGTCCCACAGAAAGACAGGCCGGACACCACATAAACACCGTCCTAGACAAATCGTTTTGGCTCACCTAAGATAAGCACATCAACCCTGCATGTCAACTGTTTGTCCAGGACAGATATGAAAAGCGTCCAATTTTCGATTGCCGCCGTAGAACGCGACACCGGCCTCGCCAAGGACACGCTACGCGTCTGGGAGCGCCGCTACGGATTTCCGACGCCGGCGCGCGACGCGAACGGCGAGCGCCTCTACCCGCCGGCGCAGGTGGAACGCCTGCGCATGATCAAGCGATTGATGGATCAGGGGTTACGGCCGGGAAAACTGGTCTCCGCAAGCGACGAGGAACTGACGGCGCTGGCCACCCCGGCCGCGATCGCCCCAGCAAGGGTCGATGACGGCACGCTCAGCGCGATCATCCAGCTCGTGAAGGGCCACGATGTCGCCACGCTGCGGAGTGCGCTGACGCAGACGATGCACCGCCAGGGCCTGCAGAACTTCATTCTCGACACCGTTCCGCAGCTGAACATGGCGGTCGGCGAGGCATGGATGCGCGGCGAGTTCGAGGTTTTCGAGGAACACCTTTACACCGAGCAGATGCAGTCGCTTCTCCGCCAGGCCATCTCGGCGCTGCCGGTCGCGAGCCGCGGCCCGCGGGTGGTCCTGACCACGGTCCCTGAAGAGCAGCACGTACTCGGCCTCCTGATGAGCGAGTGCCTGCTGACGCTGGAAGGTGCGGCCTGCATCCCGCTCGGCACCCAGACGCCGCTTGCGGATATCGTGCGCGCAGCCTCGGCACACGCGGCCGACGTCGTTGCACTCTCCTTTTCCGCGGCCTTCCCCTCACGCCAGGTGCTGCCACTGGTCTCCCAGTTGCGCGCCGGCCTGCCGCCGGCAGTGGCGCTGTGGCTGGGAGGCGGTGGAAGCGAGCGCCTGCGCTGCGCGCCGGATGGCGTACGCGTCGTTCCCTCGCTTGCCGGCATCCTCGAAGCACTTGCCGATTGGCGGCAACAGGCGACGCGGTAGAATCCGGGCCATCGCCCCTTGGTCAGGAAGACCCCATGACGGCCTACCCGCCCCCTGCCTTCGAAAACAGAATCTGCGCCCCCGGACGACTGCGTGAAGTCGCCGCCAGCCTGCCCCGACCGCTGGTTTTCACCAACGGTTGCTTCGACATCCTGCACCGCGGGCATGTCACCTACCTGGCACAGGCCCGCGCACTCGGTGCCGCAATGGTCGTCGCACTGAACAGCGACACCTCCGTGAAGCGTCTCGGCAAGGGCGATGACCGCCCCGTGAACAAGCTGGAGGATCGCCTCGCCGTGATGGCCTCGCTGGGTTGCGTCGATCTGGTGACCTGGTTCGACGAGGACACCCCACTCGCCCGCATCCTCGACTGCAGGCCGGACATTCTGGTCAAGGGCGGCGACTGGCCGGTGGAAAGGATCGTCGGCGCACCGGAGGTTCTGGGATGGGGCGGGAAAGTGCATTCCATCCCGTTCATCCACGAAAAATCAACGACGGCGCTGCTCGACAAGATTCGCCGGCTATAGATCACGCCGGCCGTTAAGGGTGCATTAAGGTCGGCGCCCGATCATCGGCGGGTGGCGTCACTTCTGCGAACCCTGCTGCCCGCTCCTCTCCTCCTCTGGACGGCAATTTCCTCGTCGATAGCGGATGAGACGCCACATCAGTACCTCCCCGGCACGGAGGACGTCCGCGTCGTCCGGCAGGGCGAATCATTCCGTATCGAAATCGACATGTTCACGGCAGCACCACCCGCCAGAGCCTGGCACGTCCTGACCGATTTCGATCACATGGCGGCGTTCGTACCGAATCTCGAACGCAGCCGCATCGTCGAACGCACGGGGAATCGGCTACGCGTGGAACAGCAGGGAAAGGCCTGGTTCGGCCCCTTTTCGATCAGTTTCGGCTCAACGCGGGAGATCGAACTCCAGCCGCCCCACGAAATCCGTGCGCGCCAGATCAGCGGAACGGCAAGGGCGATGACAAGCACGATGCGATTGATCCCGAGCGGCAGCGGCACCCGGCTCGAATACCGTGCAGAACTCACGCCGGACGGCGGCTACCTGCCCCGGATGGTCGGCCCGGCGGCGATACGCCACGAAACGGCGGAGCAGTTCTCCGCCATCCTGGAGGAGATGCTCCGTCGCTGATCGGGCGCATCGTCGCCGTTGCCGAAGGCCGTTGCATCACGGCGGACACCCTATAGAACGATCTGCGTCCCGAGCTCGACGACGCGGTTTGATGGAATCTTGAAGAACGCCGTGGCACTGCCGGCGTTGCGGAACATCGCGATGAAGAGCTTGGTGCGCCAGAAGCTCATCTCGGATCCGAAGCGCGGGATCAGTGTCTCGCGCCCGAGGAAGAAGGAGGTGTCGAGCATCTCCATCGCGAGACCGGCTTCTGCACACAGCGCCAGCGCTGCCGGGATGTCCGGCTCATCCTTGAAACCGTACTGCACGATGACGCGATAGAAGTCGCCCTTCAGCTTGTGTACCTCGACGCGGTCGATTTCCGGCACATAGGGCACGTCGAACACCTGCACCGACACGAGCACGATGCGTTCGTGCAGCACCTTGTTGTGCATCAGGTTATGCAGCAGCGCGTGCGGAACGCCATTCGGGTCTGCGTTCATAAAGACCGCCGTTCCGGGAACGCGCGTCGGCAAGCCCATGAGCAGCGCATCGATGAAGGCATCGAGCCGGATGGCCTCGCCCTGCAGGCGTTCGTTCAGCAGTTCGCGCCCCCGCTTCCAGGTCGTCATGAGCACGAACACCGCTGCGCCGGCAACCAGCGGGAACCAGCCGCCATCCGGGATCTTCAGGATGTTGGCGGCGAGGAAGGTCAGCTCAACGACGAGGAACATCGAAAACAGCAGGATGGCGCGATTCCAGCCCCAGCCCCAGACCTTGGCGACCACCACCGTCGCCAGCAGCGAAGTGATGACCATGTCGCCGGTCACCGCGATGCCATAGGCGGCGGCCAGATTGTTGGAAGACTTGAAGCCGAGCACCAGGATGGACACGGCCAGCAGCAAGCCCCAGTTCACCGCCGGCAGATAGATCTGCCCCTGTTCCTTCTCGGATGTGTGCTGCACTTCCATGCGCGGCATGAAGCCAAGTTGCATGGCCTGACGCGAAATCGAGAAGGCGCCCGAAATCACCGCCTGCGAGGCGATGACGGTCGCCACCGTGGCCAGTGCGACCAAGGGGATCAGCGCCCAGTCCGGCGCCGACAGGAAGAACGGGTTTTCGGCCGCAGCCGGCTCGGCGAGGATCAGCGCCCCCTGCCCGAAATAGTTGAGCACCAGCGAAGGCAACACAAAGCCGTACCAGGCCAGCGTGATCGGCTTGCGGCCGAAGTGGCCCATGTCAGCGTAGAGCGCTTCGGCGCCGGTGACTGCCAGAACGACGTTGCCCATGGCGACGAGCGACATGGCCTTGTTGGCTTCGAGGAAAGCGAGGCCGTACATCGGATTCAGCGCCAGCAGCACATGCGGATTGGCAACGAGGTTGTAGATGCCGAGCGCCGCCAGCGTACCGAACCAGAGCAGCATGACCGGCCCGAAGAAGGCACCGACAGTGGCCGTCCCGCGCTTCTGTACGAAGAAGAGGAAGAAGAGAACGAGCAGCGTGACCGGGATCACATAGCTATGCAATTGCGGGGCAACGATTTCCAGCCCCTCGACGGCAGAGAGCACCGAGATCGCGGGGGTCACCATCCCGTCGCCGTAGAACATTGCAGCCCCGAGGACTCCGATGATGGTGATGATCTTCAGGCGACGGGGATTGTCCTGCGCGTCGTGCAGGGCGAGCGCGATCAGCGCCATGATGCCGCCCTCGCCACGGTTGTCGGCGCGCATGATGATCGACACGTACTTCAGCGAAACGACGATGACGAGCGCCCAGAAGAACAGCGACAGGCTGCCCAGCACGTTCGTCTCGTTGAGCGGGATCGGGTGATTTCCGGCGAAGACTTCCTTCATCGCGTAGAGCGGCGAAGTCCCGATGTCGCCATAGACGACACCCAGTGCGGCCAGCGCGATGCCGGCCAGCGCCTGCTTCTGGTGTGCGGCCGACATCAGCAGACGGCCATCGCGGCAGCACAACCGGCAGGCACAAGCCTGCCATCGTGCCCGCCGGATCGAATCAACTTGTTCATGCTTTCTCTCGCTGTTCAGGACCAGGTCCGCCTCCGCCTCTTCGAACGGATGCTGCGGCGCATCAATTCTGCACCATTTCAGCCCGAAAGTGGTTGCTCTCCACCAAAGCCGGTCCGCAACAAGTGCTTACAAGTTTTACCGAATGGCGCTGGGATCGTCAGGCGCGAAAGCGTTCAATGGGAACCGCAACGAAACCAGCCCATTGAGCGCCACACTGACAGACACGAAGGAGACTCACCATGAAAGCATCCCGCCTCATCGCCGCACTGATGACCATCGCTTCCGGCGCCGCGTTCGCACAATCGGCCAGCGAAGAGTTTGTACAGCGCAACATCAACCAGCAGCAACGTATCGAACAGGGCCTGCAGAGCGGCCAGCTGAATACCCGAGAAGCCGCCCGCCTTGAAAAGGGCGAAGCCCGCGTCGAAGGCATGGAGGCACGCGCCCTGCGCGATGGCCAGGTATCCCGCAACGAAGCACGCCACATCGATCAGGCACAGGACCGGCTCAGTCGCGACATCTACCGCGAGAAGCACGATGCCCAGGTTGGCAACCCGAATTCACCCGCGTCGCAGCGGATGCAGGCCGACGTGCAACGCAACGTCAATCAGCAGCAGCGCATCCAGCAGGGGCTCAACAACGGTTCGCTGACGCAGCGCGAAGCTGGCCGCCTCGAACGCGGACAGGCGCACACCAACCGCATGGAAGCTCGCGCAGGGCGTGATGGCCACATCGGGCGCGTTGAGCAGCAGCGCCTGCAACGGGCCGAGCATCGCCAGAGCGCGCGCATCAACCATGAGAAACACGACCGGCAGACGCACCCCGGCCCCCAGGCGCGGTCGGACAACGGCAACCACTTCGGCCAGAACCAGCACGGCATCCGGGGCCAGCACATCGGTCAGCAGGGCGGCCGCATGCACGTCGCCCGCCGCTGAGTTTCCACCCGGATTTCACAAACCCTTGGTACTTGGGCCGGCATTGCGCCGGCCTTTTTTTACCCCCGAAAAACAAAACCGGCCCACCAGGGGCCGGCTTGATCTTCCCATCCGATACGTTCGCGCTAGAACGGGATGTCGTCGTCCATGTCGTCGAAGCTTGGCTTCTTCGCTGCTGCGGCCGGCTTGGCCCCCCCGTAGGACGGGGCGGGCGCATCGCCGCCGTAGGAGGGCTCGCCCTGCCCCTGGCGGGAGCCGAGCATCTTCATCTCCTCGGCCTCGATCTCGGTCGTGTAGCGCTCCTGGCCATCCTTGTCCTGCCACTTGCGGGTGCGGATACGGCCCTCGATATAGACCTGCGAGCCCTTCTTCAGGTACTGGCCGGCGATTTCCGCGAGGCGACGGAACAGGACGACACGATGCCATTCCGTCGCTTCTTTCTTCTCTCCGCTGGCCTTGTCCTTCCAGCTGTCGGTCGTCGCCAGGCGCAGGTTGGTCACCGGGTCGCCGGAGGGCAGGTAGCGCGTTTCGGGGTCGGCACCGAGGTTGCCGACGAGGATCACTTTGTTGACCGAAGCCATGGGTTGTCTCCCTCCAGAGGGTTGATTCAGTTTGTTTGAGCAGCGACCGGCGTCGCCCCGGGTTTTACCCGCACCGGCAGCGGTGCCATGGTCAATCCGAAGCCCAGCCAAAGCAGGGTCAGCAATCCACAGACGGCGAACACCGCATCGGCGCCGAAGCGCTGCGCGAGAAAACCGCCCAAGGCCCCCCCTGCGGCCAGCCCGAAAGCCTGGGTCGTATTATATATGCCGAGCGCAAGGCCTTTCGACTGCGGTGGCGCAATGCGGGAAATCATCGACGGCAGCGAGGCTTCGAGGATATTGAACCCTGCGAAGAAGACGAACAGGAAGAAGGCCAGCGACCAAAGCCCTTCGCCGAAAACCGCAAAACCGAGCTGGGTCAGCAGGATCAGGGCAATGGCGCCATTGAAGACCGGCTTCGTCTTGTTCTTCCTTTCGGCAACGATGATCGCGGGGATCATCAACACGAACGAAAGCAGCAGGGCTGGCAGGTAGACCTTCCAGTGTTCAGCCAAAGGCAGCCCTGCGACGTTGACGAGAGCCAGCGGGATAACGACGAACATGGCCATCTGGGCCAGATGCAGCGTGAAGATGCCGAAGTTGAGGCGCAGCAGTTGCGCGTCGAAAGCGATCTTCGAGAACGGCACCGGCCCGTCGTCGTGATGCTCGGGCGGCGGCGGCTCGGGCACGACGTAGAGGACCAGCAGGATCGCTGCCAGCGCCAGCACACCCGTCATGCCGAACAGACCGCCCATGCCGATCGCCTTGTAGAGCACCGGCGCCAGCACCAGCGACAACGCGAAGACGAGCCCGATCGAGGACCCGATCATCGCCATCACCTTGGTGCGATGCTGCTCTCGCGTGAGATCGGCCGCCAGTGCCGTGACCGCAGCCGAAATCGCGCCGGCGCCCTGCAGGACGCGGCCGGCGATCACCCAGTAGATGTCCGGTGCCATGGCGGCGACAAAACTGCCGATGGCGAAGATGACCAAGCCGATGATGATCACCCGTTTGCGGCCGAACCTGTCGGACGCCGCGCCAAAGGCGATCTGCAGCATCGATTGCGTCAGACCATAGGCGCCGATGGCGATGCCGACCAGGGTCAGGTCGCTACCGCCGGGGATCCCCTGGGCGTGGACGGCAAACACCGGCAGGATCAGGAACAGGCCGAGCATGCGCAGCGCAAAAATGGCGGCGAGGCTCGCGCCGGCGCGCTTTTCGTCGCGCGTCATCGGGTCGGCCGAAGGTGAAAACATGGGAGGTCTGCGAGATTGGTTCATGCCGGGGAAGGGCGTATATTAGCAGGTTTGCTCATTCACCCCTTTCTCGGCCTCAGCCATCCCCCCCATGGAAGAAATCCGCATCCGCGGCGCGCGCACCCATAACCTCAAGAACGTCAATCTCGACCTGCCGCGCGACAAGCTGATCGTCATCACCGGCCTGTCCGGTTCCGGCAAGTCCTCGCTCGCTTTCGACACCCTCTACGCGGAAGGCCAGCGTCGCTACGTCGAGTCGCTCTCGGCCTACGCCCGCCAGTTCCTGCAACTGATGGAAAAGCCGGACGTCGACCTGATCGAGGGCCTCTCCCCGGCCATCTCGATCGAGCAGAAGGCGACCAGCCACAACCCGCGCTCGACCGTCGGCACCGTCACCGAGATCCACGACTACCTGCGCCTGCTCTTCGCCCGCGCCGGCACGCCGTATTGCCCGGAGCACAACCAGGCACTGGAAGCACAGACCGTGTCGCAGATGGTCGACCACGTGCTGGCCCTGCCGGAAGAAACCAAGCTGATGATCCTCGCGCCGGTGGTGGCCAACCGCAAGGGCGAACAGCTCGACCTCTTCGCCGAACTGCGCGCCCAGGGCTTCGTGCGCCTGCGGGTGGACGGCAAGATCTACGAGATCGACGCGCTGCCGAAGCTCGCCAAGTCGCAGAAACACACCATCGATGTCGTGGTGGATCGTCTCAAGGTACGCGAGGACATGCGCCAGCGTCTCGCCGAATCCTTCGAGACCGCGCTGCGCCATGCCGAAGGCCGCGCCATCGCGCTCGAGATGGATTCGAACACCGAGCACCTGTTCTCGGCCAAGTTCGCCTGCCCGGTCTGCTCCTACGCCCTGCAGGAGCTGGAGCCGCGCCTCTTTTCGTTCAACAACCCGATGGGTGCCTGCCCGAAGTGCGACGGCCTCGGCGTCATCCAGTTCTTCGACCCGAAGCGCGTGGTCGCCCACCCGGATCTGTCGCTTGCCGCCGGCGCCATCCGCGGCTGGGACCGGCGCAACCAGTTCTATTTCCAGCTGCTGACATCGCTCGCCGCCCACTTCAGCTTCGACATCGACACGCCGTGGTGCGAACTGCCGGACGACATCCAGCAACTGGTGCTGTTCGGCTCCGGACGCGACCTGATCCCCTTCAGCTACTTCAACGAGCGCGGTCGCGCGACCGTCCGCGAGCACAGTTTCGAGGGCATCATCAACAACCTCGAACGGCGCTACAAGGAAACGGATTCGGTGGCCGTACGCGAGGAACTCTCGAAGTTCATCAGCGACTCGACCTGCCCCACCTGCGAAGGGACGCGCCTGCGCCTTGAAGCGCGGCACGTCAGGATCGGTGGGGCAACCCTGCATCAGATCAGCCACATGCCGCTCGGCGAGGCGCGCGATTTCTTCATCAACCTGAAGATGACCGGCCACAAGGCGCAGGTCGCCGAGAAGATCCTCAAGGAAATCACCAGCCGCCTGCAGTTCCTGATCAACGTCGGCCTCGACTACCTGTCGCTCGACCGCTCGGCAGAAACGCTCTCCGGCGGCGAGGCACAGCGCATCCGATTGGCGTCGCAGATCGGCTCCGGTCTGACCGGCGTCATGTACGTGCTCGACGAGCCCTCCATCGGTCTGCACCAGCGCGACAACGACCGCCTGCTGCAGACGCTGAAGCAGCTGCGCGACATCGGCAACACCGTGATCGTCGTCGAGCACGACGAGGACGCCATCCGCA
>DAORCC010000014.1:0-23708 GCA_035345235.1 Azospira sp. | reverse complement strand
GGTGCGCGGCATCGACGACCTCGAAGGCGACGCCGTCGGCGGAGAGTTCGCCGGGGGCCTGAGTGTCCGCCTTGCCGAGGAAGAGCCACCCCGCGACCGCCGCCACGACAGCGACCAGCGCGACCAGTGGCATCGTGCCCACACCCTTGTTCCAGTTCCGCAACGCCATTTCGTTCTCCCGGTTTATGCGTGTGGAATTCTAGCCGGAAACGGGTTGCGGCGGCGCGCGACGGTCGCGTTTCCGCAAGCGGGTGCAGCCGGCGCGGGCCGGCTGCACGGACGTGGGAAACCGGGGCGGATCAGCCGCGGAGCGGCGTCCAGTCGGTATCGATGACGTGGCGCGCCGGCTTGCCGACGTAGTAGCCCTGGGCGAGATGCACGCCCATGACGTGCAGCTCGTCGAGCACTTCCTGCGACTCGACGTACTCGGCGACGATGGTGATGCCCATTTCCTGCGCCAGCGACTTGATGCTGGTGACCACCGCCCGGTCCTTCGGGCTGGTCAGCATGTTGGCGATGAAGTCGCCCTCGATCTTGAGGAAGTCGATCGGGAAGCGGCGCAGGTAGTGGAAGGACGAGAAGCCGGAGCCGAAGTCGTCGATGGCGAGCTTGAAGCCTTCGAGCTTGAGTTCGGCGAGGAAGCGTTCGAGCAGCGAGAGGTTCTTCACCGTGTCGCGCTCGGTGATCTCGAAGACGATGCGCTCGCGCGGGATGCCGCTGTCGCTGACGATCTGGCGGACATTTTTGGCGAACTCGTTGAGCACCAGGGCGCGCGGCGAGAGGTTGATGAAGACGTAGCCATCGTGGCCGAGCTCCTTCAGCTGACCGAGCGCGCGTTCGATGACGAGCGCGTCGAGGCGATGGATGACGCCCATCTTCTCGGCGATCTCGACGAACTCCTCGGCGCGCATGATCTCTCCGCCGACCTCGATGCGCGAGAGGACCTCGTAGGCGACGATCTTCTTCGTGGCCACGTCGAGGATGGGCTGGAAGTAGGGAATGATCCGCCGCTCCTCGATGGCATCGAGCACCAGCGCGCTCTTCTCGGTGATGTCGCGGAAGACCTCGACGACGTCGTCGGCCGTGGGAATCGCGACGCGCGCCTTACCGCCGGCCTTGGCCTTGTACATCATGTTGTCGGCGAAGAGGAACAGGTCCTTGGCGCTCTCGGCGTGATCCGGAAAGACGGCGAGGCCGATGGAACCGGTGCCGTGCAGGCGCTGGCCGCCGGCCAGCTCGACCTGCATGCCGGCAATGGCGCCGCGCACGCGCTCGGCGACGAGGGCGACGGCCTCGAGGTTGGCTTCGGGCAGGATGGCGACGAACTCGTCGCCACCGTAGCGGGCGAGGATGTCGCCGGCGCGCAGGGCATCCTGCACCTGGCGCGCGAAGTGCTGCAGGTACTTGTCGCCCACCGGGTGGCCGTGCGTGTCGTTGATGACCTTGAAGTTGTCGAGGTCGATCAGCAGCAGGCCGAACTGGTAGCCGTGGCGCGTCGCACGGCCGACCTCGTAGCCCGCGAGCTCCCAGAAGACGCGCTGGTTGAAGAGGTCGGTCAGCGGGTCGCGCGTGGCGTAGTACTCGAGATCGCGGGTGTACTTGTAGATCGCCTTCACCGAGCCGACCACGTTGAGCAGCGTGGACAGCACGCTTTCCATGACGAGGTGGCGGGTTTCGTCCTCGAGCACTTCGGAGTGCACACCGATGCCGACGATGCCGCCGATCTTCGGCGAGTCGACGAAGAAGGATTTCACGCGCAGCGAGACCTCGTATTCGCCGAGCGTCACTTCGGGCAGCGAGGGGTCGACGATGTGGTGGTTGATGGCCACCGACGAGAGGTCCGAGAAATTGTTGCTCTCGGCCAGCGCCTGCCGGATGTGCGACTCCATCATCTCGCCGGTCGCCGTGGAATACGGGCCGCGCCAGAAGATCTCGAGGTCGAACAGCTCGTCGTCGATCTTGAAGATGGAGAAGAGGACATGTGCCGGCATGACCTTGTTGATGTCCGAGAGCAGTTGCCCGACGTATTCACGCCAGTCACGGACAACGTCGGAGGTGATGACGAATTTCTCGAGCAGGCCGATCTCGAAGGTGAGGATGTCCTTGTCGACGGCGATGCGGCGCAGCTTGTCGACAAGGCTGCCGAGGGCGTCGCCCATCTGGTTGAATTCCTGGAAGCCGAGGTCATGGCGGGCCAGGGCGACTTCGCGCAGGTCGGCCACGGAATTCACCTGGTCGAAGCTGGCACAGACGCGTTCGGTCGAACGCTCGATGCGGCGCCCGACCCACCAGACGGCGCCGATGGCGATCAGCGCCACCAGCGGCAGCAGGACGGCCAGGCCGAAGAGGAGGTCGCGCCGGGCCTTGTCGATCACCGGGCCGAAGGCCTGGTTGACCTCGATGGCGCCGAGCACGGCGCCAACCTCGGCGTTCTTGTGACAGCGCAGACAGCGCTCTTCGGCGATCAGCGGATAGATATGGCGGACAGCGCTTTCACTGTCGATATGGCGCGCCTTGCCGTCGGCCAGGGCGGCGACGAGCTCTGCGTCCCGGGCCGCCTGCTCGATCTCGTCGTAGAGGTCGGCGACGATCCGGCTACGGTAGATCTCGATGCGGAGCCCGGAATCGCCGCCCGCGCCCTGCGTCGCCCGCAGGAAGGCTTCGGCCTGCGCACGCTTCCAGCCGTTGCTCATCACCTGGTACATGGCGCTGAAGGTGACCCGCGCCACGGCATCGGAGGTCCGCACGGCGTTGGTCTTGACCGTCTGGTCCAGCACCCCGCCCACCGTCAGCCAGACACCGCCAAAAACAAGCACCCCGACCGCCAGTGACGTCGCCAGAATGAAGTTCCTGATGCGCATTGCGCTCTCCGAGAATCAGTAGCCGCCAACAGGCGGGAGCGAGTGCGATAGTACGAACGGGCTCAGACGCGGGCTTTGATCTGAGTCATGTACGGGAGCGGGTTAAAGACGCAGACGGGCGAAAAAAAAGCCCGCGCTGTTGAGCGCAGGCTTTAAATCCATTTCCAAAGGAGGAGGGAATGGAGGAGACAGGAATCATTATACCGAAAAATTGCTGCAGTGCAACATATTTTTCTTCTTTTTTGCCTCCTTGCCTTTCCCCTCTCCTTTCCCTTTGATATTCAAGGCCTTTTTCTGTCACCCGGTTCCGGCGTGAAGTACAGCGCGACGCCGATCAGGATCAGCACCAGCGGCCACCAGGTGCGCACGATCTGCATCAGGTCGATGGTGATCAGTTCGAGATTGACGGCCAGCGCGAGCGCGCCGACGACGACCAGGACGATGGCTGCGAAATTGCCTTTCATGTTCGCTCCTCCCGCATGCGTGCATAGTGACGATGGCGGCAGTGTGCCACGCGCGCAGACGGAACGCCACGAACGGTGCAGCAAGCGGCAAGGGATGCGAAAATGGACGCTTTCCACGATCGAGGCGACGGCGATGTCCGGCAGCTGGGGTTGTCCCCATGAAACGAACGGCCTGTGCAGCAAGGTGAACAACCTGCCCTGCAACCCCGGCATGAAGGGCTGCACGCTGGCCGGTCGCTTCCGTTTCGTGAACGAGGACAAGAACGCCCGCTTCTACGAAAAACAGGCGCGCAAGGCCGTGCCGACCGACGACGAAAACAAGGACCCGCAATGACCTTCATCGAATCGCTCAACGCCGCCTGGACCAGGAACAACTCGCTGCTCTGCGTCGGCCTCGACCCGGACACTGCGAAGTTTCCGGCGCACCTGCAGGGGCGTGACGACGCCATCTTCGAATTCTGCAAGGGCATCGTCGATGCCACGGCCGACCTGGTGTGCAGCTTCAAGCCGCAGATCGCCTACTTCGCCGCGCGCCGCGCCGAGGACCAGCTGGAGGCGCTGATCGCGCACATCCATGAAAAGCACCCGGGCATCCCCGTCATCCTCGATGCCAAGCGCGGCGACATCGGCAGCACCGCCGAGCAATACGCGATCGAGGCCTTCGAGCGCTTCAGGGCCGACGCCATCACCGCCAACCCGTACATGGGCCGCGATTCGGCCGAACCGTATCTCGCCTACAGGGACAAGGGCGTGATCCTGCTCTGCCGCACCTCGAACCCCGGCGGCAGCGACCTGCAGTTCCTCGACGTCGGCGGCATGAAGCTCTACGAGCGCGTGGCCCGCCTCGTGGCCAGCGAATGGAACACCACCGGCCAGTGTGCGCTGGTGGTCGGCGCCACCTTCCCGGCCGAGATTGCCCGCGTGCGCGAGCTGACCGGCGACATGCCACTGCTGGTGCCGGGCATCGGCGCCCAGGGCGGCGACATCGAGGCGACGGTCAATGCCGGCCGCACGAAGGCCGGTACGGGCCTGATGATCAATTCCTCGCGCGCCATCCTCTACGCCGGCAAGGGCGAGGATTTTGCAGCGGCCGCACGCCAGGCGGCGCTCGAAACGCGCGACGCGATCAACCGCTTCCGCTGACCCCCGCATGCGCCTCGACGACCAGCGCGAAAGCGACAACCTGGAGGACCGCCGCGGCGGCGGTGGCGGTAGTGGTTTCGGCCTGCCGATCGGTCGCGGCAGCTTCGGCATCGGCACGATCCTCATCGCGCTGATCGGCGGCTATTTGCTGGGCGTCAACCCGCTGACCCTGCTCGGCCTGGTCGATCAGGTGCAGCATTCGGTGCCGCAGCAGCAGAGCGCTCCCGCGCACCGGCCGCCGGCCGACGACGAGATGGCACGCTTCGTCTCGAAGGTGCTGGCCTCGACCGAGGACACCTGGCGCGAGATCTTCCGCGCCTCCGGCAAGCAGTACCAGGATCCGAAGCTGGTGCTGTTTTCCGGCGCGACGCCGACCGCCTGCGGCACCGGCCAGTCGGCGATGGGGCCGTTCTACTGCCCCGGCGACCACAAGGTCTACATCGATCTCTCGTTCTACCGCGACCTGAAGACACGCTTCCATGCTCCCGGCGAGTTCGCGCAGGCCTACGTGATCGCGCACGAGGTCGGCCACCATGTGCAGAACCTGCTCGGCATCTCGAGCAAGGTCGAGGCGCAGCGCCGCCGCGTCAGCGAGGCCGAGGGCAACGCGCTGTCGGTGCGCCTCGAGTTGCAGGCGGACTGCTTCGCCGGCGTCTGGGGCAAGCACGCCGATTCGATGAAGAAGATCCTGCAGCCGGGCGAACTTGAACAGGCGCTGACGGCGGCGGCCGCGATCGGCGACGATCGCCTGCAGCAGCAGTCGCGCGGGCGCATCGTGCCGGAGAGCTTCACGCACGGCAGCTCGGCGCAGCGCGTCCGCTGGTTCCGCGCCGGCTTCGATTCCGGCGACGTGAACCAGTGCAACACCTTCGCCGCACGCCGGCTCTGACGAGGCGGCAGTGAAGCGGACGCTTTCGCTCCCACCGCTGCCGCGCCAGCTCATCATCAACGCCGATGACCTCGGCGTTTCCGCCGCCCGCGACGCGGGCATCCTCGACTGCTTCGCCGCTGGCGCCATCAGTTCGGCCTCGCTGCTGGTCGACGGTGCAAACGCTGCCACTGCAGCCGCCGCAGCCAGCGCCGCCGGCCTGCCGCTCGGCCTGCATCTCAACCTGACGGAAGGGCCGCTCCCCGCAGCGAGTTCATCCACCAATTCGCTCACTGATGGCAACGGCCTGCGCCTCGGCAAGTTCGGCCTGCGCGCGGCGCTTGCCGCCGGGCGCGTGACACGCAAGGACATCGCCGGTGAAATCCGCCGCCAGTTCGAGCGCTTCATCGCCCTCACCGGCGAGCTGCCCAGCCATATTGACGGGCATCACCATTGCCATGTCGAACCGCTGGTCGCTGAAGTGCTGGCACCGATCATGGCCCGCGAGTACGGCGTGCATTGCGTTCGCCTGCCGCGTGAGGCGGGGCTCGACCCCCTGCCCGGCGACGCCGAGTACGAGGCGGATTTCCAGCGGAGCGTGGCACGCAATGCGCACGCAGCCGAAAGCGTGTTCGCCGCCGCGGGCCTCTATTCGACCAGGGCCTTCCTCGGCCAGTCGACGATGGGCATGCGCCTGACGGCCGGCGCAATGGCGGCACGGCTGGCGGCGCTGTCCGAACACTCCGGACACGACGCGGTGGAGCTGATGGTCCATCCCGGGCGCAGCAGCGATGATGCAAGTCTTGGCCCCTTCTGCCGTTCGCCGGCCCGCGCGCACGAAGCCGCGCTGCTGCAGTCGGCCGAATTCGCGGCGGCACGGGCCGGCTGGACCCTGGCGTCGTATCGCGAACTGCACCGCCCGCAGGGGGATGGCCGGCCGAACCTGCTGCTCTACGGCAAGCTGATGCCGGGCACCGGCAACGCCGAAACGGCGCGCCGCTATGCCGCCGCCTGGGCCGCACAGGCCGATGTACGCTTCCGTCCGCTGCCGGCCGACGAGTCGCCCTTCGGGCTGGCGCGCGAGGCGATCCGCCTGCAGGAGATGGCGCGCCGGGAACGCCTCGATTTCGCCATCGGCATTCACCTTCTGCGCGCCGGCCGTCTGCTCAAGGCGGCATTCGCCAGCGAGACAACCGTACCACTGGGCTACGGGCTGCTCGCCAGCGGCACCGACGCCAATGCCGACATCGACGTCCCGGAACGACGCGCGGCTATGGGCGAAGCGGTCCGCCATGCCGATTTCGTGCTGTGCCTGACCGGCGACCTGCGACAGCGCCTCGCCGTCCTGCCCCTGCCCGCCGACTGCACGGTGCTGCCGAACGGCATCGACGTGCAAGGGGCGTCGTCCTACTCGCTGCGTGCCGAACTGGGGCTATCGCAGGACGTGCCGGTGGCGCTGTTGCCGTCGGCCCTGCGTCGCATCAAGGGCCCGCTGCCGACGGCCGAGGCGCTGGCGCCGCTGCTGGCCCAACGCTTCACGGATCACGTGCTGGTCTTGCTCGGGCCGACGCTGGAGCAGGACTACGCCGAGCGGCTCCGGCAGCGCATCGGCGAGCTGACGGCGACGTATCCCGGCCTCGCCGGTCGCATCGTGCTGCACCCCGGCCTGCCGCGTGACGACTATCTGGCGACGCTGCGTGAAGTCGATGTGGTGATCAACGCCTCGGATCACGAAGGGCTCAGCCATGTGCTGGCCGAGGCGATGGCCACCGGCACCCCGGTGCTGGCGCGCGACATCCCGGGCAACCGGGCGCTGGTCAGAGATGGCGAAAACGGCCGGCTGTTCGCCGGCTTCGCAGACCTGCCGCGTGCCTATGCAGCGTGCTTCGATGAGGCGGACGCCACCACGGCGATGCGCGGGACAGCGCGCCAGGAAATCGCCGTCCGCTACCCGCCGGCGGCAGAGGAGGACGCATTGCGCGCCGTGCTGTCACGCTCGCTGGCGCGACGCCAGGTGCAAGTCGGCACACTGCGGCTCGACCTCGCGGCCGGCACGCACGCGGTCTCTGCCGAGAACCAGGCGCTGTTCTCAGAGATTGTCTTGTCGCCGGAGGTGCCGACCGACATTGCCCTCGCCGCCGACATCGGCTGCGGTTGCGGCGTATTCAGCATCCATCTGCTGGCGGCCGCACAACACAGCGGGCGCAACGTGCAGCGACTCCTGTGCGCCGATCCGCATCGCGAAAGCCTGATGGCGCTGGAACGCAGCCTGGTTCGGCATGCCGGGCAAGCGCCCCTGCCGGCGAGCGTGACGCTCGACGACGGCAGCCTGCTCGACCCGCTGCTGCGCGGCGGCGAACGGGCAACGCTGATCTGCGCCAACCTGCCGCAGACGCCCGGTCCGGCGGGATTCCGGCTCGACCGCTGCGGCGGCGACGACGGTGCCGGGTTGATCTGCGCCTTCCTCACCGACCTGCCGCGTGCGCTGACGGACGACGGCGAAGCTTTCCTGCTGCACATCGGCCTCGCCCACCCGGCACGGGTTGCGGCGACCATCGCCGCCATCGGTTTCACGGCCACCGAGATCGCCGCGCAGACACGGCGTGCCCGCCTCGCCGATTACGAGGCGCTGCAGCCGGGCCTGGCAGGCTGGCTGCTGGCCGAGCGCGCAGCCGGGCGGGCGGAGTTCGCACCCGACGGCGACGGTTTCACGTTCCGGGCCCGCCTGTTGCGCCTGCGCCGTGCCACTGTGTAACCACGGTCACATGCGCATCAGGCCGCGGGGTGCGACAATATCGCCAATTGCTGATTTAGCCGGAACCCCCGCCAGGAATCATCGCACCCCATGAATGCCAATCCGCTCATACGCAAACTGCCCCTCGCCCTCGCTGCCGTCGCCCTCATCGGCGCTGCCGTCTGGTGGGTCGGCCGGCCCAAACCTGTCGTTGTCGTGCTGGCCGAGATCGACCGCGGCAAGGTCGAATCGACGATCGCCAACACGCGTGCCGGTACCGTCGAGGCCTGCCAGCGAACCAAGCTGTCGACCATTCTCGGTGGCCGCATCGAGGTGCTGGCGGTCAAGGAAGGCGACCGTGTGACGAAGGGCCAGCTGCTGATGAAGCTATGGAACGACGACCAGCAGGCGCAGGCGAAGCTCGCTGCCGCGCAGATGCAGACGACGAAAAAACGGGTGGCCGAAGTCTGCACGATGGCGGCCAACGCCGAGCGCGAAGCCGAGCGACAGGCTTCGCTGAAGGACAAGGGCTTCGTTTCCGGTTCGCGCGAGGAGGCTGCGCGGGCCGAGGCGCAGGCCAAGCGGGCCAGCTGCGAAGCGGCGCGGGCCGAGGTCGGATCGGCCGAAGCGCGCCTCAACGCGACAAGGGTCGAACAGGGCCGCACCGTGCTCTATGCCCCGTTCGACGGCACGGTCGCCAAGATCGTCGGCGAGGTCGGCGAGTACTCCACCCCTTCGCCCCCCGGTGTGCCGACGCCGCCGGCGATCGACCTGATCGACGACTCCTGTCTCTACGTGAAGGCACCGATGGACGAGGTGGATGCGCCGAAGATCCGTGACGGCCAGACAGTGCGCATCAGCCTCGACGCGCTGCCGAAACAGAGCTTCCCGGGCAAGGTGAAGCGCGTTGCCCCGTACGTTTCGGCGGTCGAGAAGCAGGCGCGGACGGTCGACATCGAAGCGACCTTCGACGATGCAAAGGCACCGGGCAAGCTGCTCGTCGGCTACAGCGCCGACATCGAGGTGATCCTCGCCGTGCGCGACGACGTCGTGCGAGTACCGACATCGGCACTGCAGGAAGGCGGCCGCGTCCTGCTCGCCGGCAGTGACGGCAGGCTGCAGGTGCGCACGCTGAAGACCGGACTCGCGAACTGGGAATTCACCGAGGTGATCGACGGGCTCACCGCCGGCGACAAGGTCGTGACCTCACTCGAACGTCCGGGCGTCAAGGACGGCGCCGCCTACACGGCCGAAGCCAGACCGCCGGCGAAATGAGCGCTGCCGCACCACTGATCGAACTCGCCCGCATCGAGCGGGTCTTCCAGCTTGGCGACAGCGAGGTGCATGCGCTGCGCCAGCTCGATCTGGCGATCGGCGCCGGCGAGTACGTCGCGGTGATGGGTCCTTCCGGTTCCGGCAAGTCGACGCTGCTCAACCTGCTCGGCCTGCTGGACCGGCCGAACGCCGGCACCTACCGGCTGGAGGGGCGCGACGTGACGACGCTCTCGGCGGAGGAGCAGGCACGTGTGCGTAGCGAGCGCATCGGCTTCGTCTTCCAGAGTTTCCACCTCGTGCCGCGGCTGACAGCCGCCGAAAACATCGCGCTGCCGATGACGCTGGCCGGCATCGGCCCGGCCGAGCGCGAGGCGCGCGTGGCGCAGGCGCTGCAGGACTTCGGCCTTGCCAACCGCGCCGACCACCGACCCGACCAGCTCTCCGGCGGCCAGCGCCAGCGCGTGGCGATTGCCCGCGCGACGATCATGCAGCCGGCGGTGATCCTCGCCGACGAGCCGACCGGCAACCTCGACCGCGCCACCGGCGACGAGGTCGTTCGTCTGCTGGAGGAACTGAACGCACACGGGGTGACCCTGATCGTCGTCACCCATGATGCGGCGCTCGGCGCGCGGGCGAAACGGCAGCTGGTGATGGAGGACGGGGCGTTGAAAAGCGATTCGGCGAGGCAATGAGCGCCGCCGCCCCCGCCGTCATTCCGGTGAAAACCGGAATCCAGTTCGGCGCTGAACAAACGTCAAAGGGTCATTCCCGGCCCCCGGCCCGGGCGTTGCCCGGTTTGGCGCGAGCCTGCCGGGGGGCCGGGCTGACGGTTGTGGCTTGATCCCATGCGCGCCCCCGACCTGATCCGCTTCGCGCGTGGCGCCGCCACCGGCAATCCGCTGCGCAGCACGCTGCTGGTGGTGGCGATGGCCATCGGCGTCGCCGCCGTCGTGATCCTCACCGCGCTCGGCGACGGTGCGCGCCGCTACGTGATCAACGAGTTCTCCTCGCTCGGCAGCAACCTCGTCATCGTGCTGCCGGGACGCTCGCAGACCGGCGGCTTCAACCCCGGCAACGCGATCACCAGCACGCCGCGCGACCTGACGGTGGACGACGCGCAGGCGCTGCTGCGTGCGCCGTCGGTGAAGAATGTCGCCCCGATCGCCGTCGGCACTTCGGAAATCAGCGTCGGCGGCAAGCTGCGCGAGGTGATGATCGCCGGCACCACGGCGCAGTACGTCCAGGTCCGCCGCCTCGACATGGCGCAGGGGCGCTTCCTCTCCGTGGGCGACTGGCGACGCGGCGCCAGCGAGGTGGTGATCGGCGCCAAGGTGCGCGAAGAGATGTTCGGCAATGCGCCGGCGCTCGGCCAGCTGGTACGCGTCGGCGACCGCCGTTTCCGCGTCGTTGGCGTGCTGGCATCGAGTGGCCAGGGACTGGGCATGAACACGGATGAGGTCGTCTTCGTGCCGGTGTCGCTGGCGCAGGCGATGTTCAACAGCAATACGCTCTTCCGCGTGCTGATCGAGGCTACCGGCCGCGAGACGATCGAGCCGGCGAAGGCACAGGTAACAGCGATCCTGAAGGAACGCCACGACGGAGAGGAAGATGTGACGGTGATCACGCAGGACGCCGTGCTTTCCACCTTCGACCGCCTGCTCGGGGCACTGACCATGGCGGTGGCCGGCATTGCGGCGATCAGCCTCGCGGTGGCCGGCATCCTGGTGATGAACGTGATGCTCGTCTCGGTGACGCAGCGCACATCGGAAATCGGGCTCCTGAAGGCACTCGGCGCCGACGCGGCGACGATCCGCAACAGTTTCCTCACGGAAGCGGCAATGCTCTCGCTCGCGGGTGCCGTGCTCGGCTACCTGCTCGGACAGGCCGGTGCCGCACTGATCCGCCAGCTCTACCCGACCTACCCGGCCTTTCCGCCCGACTGGGCGGTACTCGCCGGGCTCGGAACGGCGCTCGTCACGGGCATCCTCTTCGGCGTGTTGCCGGCACGGCGTGCCGCGCTGCTCGATCCGGTGCAGGCCTTGTCGAAACGGTAAGGGCAGATGATCCGCCCCGCCGATACCCTGCACCTCGCGCTGCGCGCCATCACGGCGCACCGGCTGCGCTCGTTCCTGACGCTGCTCGGCATCGCCGTCGGCATTGCAGCGGTGATCCTGCTCACCTCGATCGGTGAGGGCATCCACCGTTTCGTGCTGGCGGAGTTCACGCAGTTCGGTACCAACGTGATCGGCATCGGCCCGGGCAAGACGAAGACTTCCGGGCCGCACCCCTCAGGCATTCCCACTTCGGTACGCCCGCTGACGCTGGCCGATGCCGACAGCCTCAAGACGCTGCCGCATGTGACGGCGGTCACGCCGACGGTATGGGGCAACACCGAAGTCGGCGGCAACGGCCGCCTGCGCCGCACCACGGTCTATGGCGTCAGCGCGGCGATGACCCAGGTGTTCAGCATCAAGGTACGAACGGGCCAGTTCCTGCCGCCGGACGATTCCGACAATGCGCGCCCCTTCGTCGTGCTCGGGGCGAAGCTGAAGAACGAATTGTTCGGAAGCGAGAACCCGCTCGGCGCAAAACTGAAAATCGGTGCCATGCAATTCCGCATCATCGGCGTGCTGGAAACAAAGGGGCAGTTCCTCGGCATCGACCTCGACGACACCGCCTACATCCCGGCCGCGCGGGCGCTGGAGCTTTTCAACCGCGACGGGCTGATGGAGATCCATGTCTCGTATGCGGAGGGCGTGCCGGCAGCGCAGGTGAGCGGGGCGATCAAGCAGACGCTGAGCGCACGCCACGGCCGCGAGGATTTCACGATCACGACGCAGGAGGACATGCTGCGCACGCTCTCCAAGATCCTCGACATCCTGACCATGGCGGTCGGCGCGCTGGGCAGCATCTCGCTGCTGGTCGGCGGCGTCGGCATCGTCACCATCATGACCATCGCCGTCACCGAACGGACGGGTGAGATCGGCCTGCTGGTGGCCCTCGGTGCGCCGCGACGGACGATTCTCGGACTCTTCCTCGGCGAGGCGGTAGCGCTCTCGGCGCTCGGCGGCCTGATGGGCCTGGCCCTCGGCATCGGTCTGGCACAGCTGATCCATCTCGCGTTGCCGGCCTTGCCGGTGCATACGCCGCTCAGCTTCGTGCTGCTGGCGGAAGCTGTCGCGATCATCATCGGCCTCGCCGCCGGCGTGCTGCCGGCCCGGCGCGCAGCACGCCTCGACCCGGTGGAGGCGCTGCGTGCGGAGTGAATGGCAGACGATCCACCTGCACTGCGAAGCGCCGCCGAAACCAGCCGTCGGCGCACCGTGCAACGGATGCGGCGTCTGCTGCGCGGCGGCACCGTGCCCGGCGTCCCTGCTGATCTTCTCGCGTCGCCGCGAACCCTGCCCCGCACTTGCGTGGCACCCTGATGAACGGCGCTATCACTGCGAGCTGCTGACAAACCCACGCCGCCATCTGCGCTGGTTGCCACCGCCGCTGGCAAGGCACCTTTTTGCACGCTGGATCGCGGCCGGCCGAGGCTGCGATTCGGATGCCCGACCCGCAGCATACGAATCCACATGACCCACTGGTATATCGCCGCCCTGTTGCTCCTGTCCACGCCCGTCGCTTCCTGGGCGATGCCCCGTCACTCGCCGGTTCCGGGCGGCATTGCCGTGATCGAGCTCGGCACGGCCGGCGACACGCGGCCCGACGCATTCTTCAACGATCTGCCGCAACCGGTGATCCGGCACAGGGACAAGTGGGTGGTGCTGGTCGGGCTGCCGCTCGATGCCGGCGCGGGGACGTACACGCTGAGGATCCGCTCGGCGGCAGGGGAGCGCTCGCTACCGCTCACCGTCAGGGAAAAACAATATCCGACGCAGCATCTGCGCATCGCCGACGACCGCATGGTGACGCCGCCGCCCGAACTGGAATCCCGCATCGTGGCCGAACAGCAGCGCATTGCCGAATGGAAGCGTCACTACTCGATCGAACGCGAGCCCGACACCCGATTCGAGCTGCCGGCTACCGGCCCGCGCTCGGCACGCTTTGGCGTGAAGCGCGTACTGAACGGGGAGCCGCGCTCCCCGCATGGTGGCCTGGATGTGGCGGTCGGCGTTGGAGCGCCGCTGCGGGCGCCCGCCGCAGGGACCGTGCTGGCCGTGGCGGACCTGTACTTTGCCGGCAAGACGGTGGTCATCGATCATGGCCGTGGCGTGCTGACGCTCTATGCTCACCTCTCACGCATCGACGTCGCCGAAGGCCAATCGCTGGCGCGAGGGGAAGCCTTTGGTGCCAGCGGCGTCAGTGGTCGCATCACCGGGCCCCACCTGCACTGGGTGGTGATGGTCGGCGGCGCCTCGGTCGATCCCGAGCTGTTGCTTCCGCCGCGCTGATCAACGCTAGAATGCGTCCATCGCCATCGCCTGCCTTACGGAGATTCTTTCATGAGATCGCACATCCTCGCCCTGACCCTGCTGACACTCTCGACCGGGACGCTCGCGGCAACGGTCGCGTGTCCCGACATGAAGTCGGCGGTGCGTGCCGGCGTCTGCCCGACCGAGGAGGAACTGTTGTTCACCTTCAACGGCTACTGCAGCGATAACGCCCGCCTCTACGGCAAGGGCACGGAGGTCTGCACCGATTATCAGGCCTACCGGAAGATGAAGAATGTGGTGCTGTGGGAGAGCCGTGATGGAGAATTCCAGGGCTACGTCTCGTGCGAGATGCCGGAGTCGCAGCTGAAGGCGCTGAAGCCGACCGCCATTGCCGCGAACAAGGAGATGACGGGCGGCCGAGGCTCCGAGCGCAGCATCAATCGCCTGATGTGCAGCTACGGCGAGGGCATCGTCTTCAGCCGCCGCTCGCGTGAGGAGTGCCGCGTCGAAGCGGCCGAGGCTTGCAGGACAGATGCCGCGGCCTGCAAGGCGGATTGCGCCAGCAAGTAGGCTGGCGTCAGACCGTCTTCAGGCGGCGGGCGACCAGCGCGGAAAGTTCGTCACCGGAGATCGGTTTGCGGATGTATTCATCGGCGCCGAGCATGTAGCCGAGCCGGGCATCCTCGACTTCGGTACTCGCGGTGATGAAGATGAAGGGAACGTGTGCCGTCGCCGGCTCGGCACGCAAGCGGGCCAGGACGCCGAACCCGTCGACACCGGGCATCAGGAGGTCGCAGAGCACGAGATCCGGGGGCGAACGCAGTGCCTGCTCGATGCCGGAACTGCCGCCGGCCGCCTGTATCACCACATAACCATCGTCGGTCAGTACTTCAGCGGCGCAGTCACGCACCACGGGATCGTCGTCGATCACCAGAACACGGAGCATGCGAGGCGGCATCGTCGCTCATCCAGAAATTGATGGCGCCCAAGGGCGCCATCGTTCGAGGGCTGTGTCGCGCGCTCAGGCCTTCGGCTTGGCCGGAGTACTCATTTCGCCCTTGCCATCCTTCGCCTTTTCACCGGAACAGGCCAGGACGTTGAGGCTGGCGAGAGACAGCATAACGGCCAATGCGGCGGCTATCGTTTTCTTCATGATCATCTCCTCGTTGGGGCACGCCGGGGGGGCGTGAGGTTCATTGTGGGCCAGACCCCGGTGCAAGGCAAGGAGAGGCCGATCCGCCCCGTCCCGCAGCATATGCTCAGTGGTGATAGCCGTGGTGATGATCGTGCTGATGACGCCGCTCATGCTTGGCATGTCCCCACGCGTGCCCCCGGCCGGGGTGCCCGTAGTAGCGATACTCGACATGGGGGGCCGGAACATAGCGAACCTGGGGAGCCGGGTAATAGACCCGGGGGGCCGGGGGGTACGACGGGCCTTGCGACACCTGCTGCCCGACAACGGCACCGACAGCACCACCGACACCGCTGCCGATGATGGCACCGTTGCGCCCGCCCATGGAGTCGCCGATGACGGCGCCGGCAACGGCACCGACACCGCCCCCAACGGCCGTGCCGAACATGTCGGCACGCGCGGCCGACGTGGCGAAGAGCAGCATCGCGGCGAGCGGAAGAAGTAGTCTGGTTTTCATGATTCGCACCTGCCTGGTTGTTTCGGTGCGACAAAGATAAACTGGTCTGCAACCCTTGTGGGGCGGCGGAAACAAAGGATTACAACTTGTTCACGAGCGTCATTCAGAACTGCTCGTCTTCACGCAGGTAGCGCCATTTGCCGAGCGGCAGGTCGCCCAGCCGCACGCGACCGATGCGGACACGCTTGAGCCCGGTGACGCGCAGGCCGACCAGTTCGCACATGCGCCGGATCTGGCGCTTGCGGCCTTCCTTCAGGATGAAGCAAAGCTGGTCCTCGTTCTGCCAGCTGACCCTGGCCGGCCGTAGTACGCGGCCGTCGAGCGAGAGGCCGTGATTGAGCAGGCGCAATCCGCCTTCGATGAGCGTGCCGGAAACGCGGACGAGGTATTCCTTTTCGACCTCGGAATCATCACCGATCAGCTGACGGGCAATGCGGCCGTCCTGCGTCAGGACCAGCAGGCCCGTTGAGTCGATATCGAGGCGGCCGGCGGGTGCCAGCCCCTTCAGGTGCGCCGGCGAAAACCGGGGGCTTTCCGTGCGCTGCGGCTCGCGCCACAGACTGTCGCGTCCGACGAGTACGACGGCCGGTTCGTAGCCGGGCTCCGGTTGACCGGAGACATAACCGACCGGTTTGTTCAGGAGGATGGTGACCCGGGCCTCCTGCTTGACGTGTGCATCCGGGGCAAGCGTGATCGTTGCACCGGGATCGGCTCGCGTGCCCAGTTCAGTGACGCGCTCGCCGTCCACGAAGACCCAGCCACGCTCGATGTAGCTGTCGGCTTCACGACGGGAGCAGAGTCCGCGCTCGGCCATCAGTTTGGAGATACGGACACCGGTAGCCGCCGAGGTCGCCGGCGCGGGTATGGTGGTTGTCGGCGACGCCTGCGTGCGTGGGGGCGGAACGCCGGCCGGACTTGGCCGGGTCCGCGGTTTTCCCGAGCGGAGCGGCGGACGTGAGCGCCCGCTGCGTACAGGCTCGCCGTTCTCGGGAGCCTTGCGCACCGACAGCGTACCGGAGACCCGGCCCTCCGGCTTCTTTGGCGAATCGCTCAACTCAGTCCTTGACGTCGATCAGCGTGACATCGAAGACGAGTGTCGCGTTCGGCGGGATGACGCCGCCGGCACCGCGCGCACCGTAGCCAAGTTCGGGCGGGATGGTCAGCTTGCGGCTGCCGCCGACGCGCATGCCCTGGACGCCCTCGTCCCAACCGGCGATGACGTAACGCTGGGCGAGCGGAAAGACGAAGGGGTCGTTGCGATCATGGCTGGAATCGAACTTGGTGCCATCGGTCAGCCAGCCGGTGTAATGGACCACGACGAGCTTGCCGGGCGTTGCCTCGGCGCCGGTGCCCTGGACGACTTCTTCGATGACCAGGCCGCTGGCGGTAGTAGTGATCGACATGGGGTTCTCCTGAATGCAAAGGTGGGGAGTGTAGCCCAGAGCAGACCGCCACAGAAATCTTTCATTAAAAACAGATGCTTGACACCACTGGCCAAGACTCTTGCGTTACCTTAGAATCAGGTTATCTGACAACTATATTACGGAGACTTCCTGATGACCCGCTTGACCCGTTCCCTGCTGGCCGCCGCAACGACATTCGCATTCAGCGCGACAGCCCTGGCCGCCGACGACACCATTCGCATCGGGTTTTACTGCCCACTGACCGGCGGCTCGGCCGACATGGGCGTCTCGGCACGCAACGGCATCCGCCTTGCGTTCGAGGAAATCAATGGCATGGCCGGCGGCGTCAATGGTCGCAAGCTCGAACTCGTCGAACGTGACGACCTCGCCAATCCGGAACACGCGAAGAAAGTCGTCGAGGAACTGATCCAGAAGGAGAAAGTGGTCGCGACGATGGGCGTCTGCAATACCGGTGTCGGACTGGCGACGATCGATGCCTTCCAGACCGCGAAGGTGCCGCTGATCGTACCGGTATCGACGGGAACCCCGCTGACCAAGAAATTTGCCGGAGCACCGGAAAACTGGATCTTCCGTGTTTCACCGCGTGATGAGGTGCAGGCACCGTTCATCGTTGCCGACGCGCTCAAGCGGGGGTTCCGCAAGATCGCACTGTTCGCCGACACATCCGGCTATGGCGAAGCGGGCAAGAACGATGTCGAGAAGGCGCTCGCCGAGGCCGGATTGAAGCCGGTCTCCGTACAGCGCTTTGCGGTCGGCGTGAAGGATCTTGCGGAGCAGGTGAAGGAAGCGAAGGCTGCGGGTGCCGATGTGGTCATCAGCTATACCGTCGGACCGGAGGCTGCCGTGCTGGCGAAAGCGATTCAGGCGCAGAAGTGGAATGTCCAGCTGATGGGCAGCTGGCCGCTGTCGTGGCGCAACTTCATCGACGGCGCTGGCAGCGCCGGCGAAGGCACGCTGGTCGCCGTGAGCTTCCTGCAGCAGGCCGGGTTTCAACGTCGCAACGCATTCATCACCGCCTACCAGCAGAAATACAACACGCCGGTCATTCCATCGCCGATGGCGGCGGCTCAGGGCTACGATGCTGCGCTGCTGCTCTTCTACGCGCTGCACCAGGCACAAAGCACCGAGCCGGCCAAGATCAAGTTGGCGCTTGAAAATCTCGGCCGTCAGGTCGCCGGGGTCATCACTACCTATGATCGTCCGTTCTCGAAGAGCGACCACGATGCGCTGACCGGCAACATGCTGGTCATGGGGGTCGTCAGGAAGGGCGCCGTCGACTACGCCTACAAGGAGGATGCGCAGCGCGGATTCATCGTGCAGCGCAAGGCGCAGTAGTCGTCGCGGGTAACGTAGCGGGTGCCGGCCAGCCCCGCTTCGGATAAACTTGGAACATTGGATTGTAGGGGGTGTTCCATGGATGTCCGGTCACTGATCTCGCCCACTGTGGAGGATGAAGAGTCCCTGCAGACGTTCTTCGACGCGCTGATCGACCATGTGCTGACGATCGAGCGTGACGTCTCCCGACTGAAGGACGTGCCAGGCGATCGCGATGTCATCGCCGAACTCTTCCGCGCCGTCCACAACATCAAGGGCGACGCCTCGCTCTGCAAGGTCGATTTCGGTATTGCCATCGCCCATCCGATCGAGGGCCTGCTCTCCCGCCTGCGCGCCGGCGAAGTCGTGTTCTCGGACCTGACGGCGGAGGCAATCCTGCTCGCGACCGACCGTCTGGAACTCGCCACCGATGCCCTGCTGACCAAGCGCCCCCTCGACGGCCTGCGCCTGCTGCCGCTCGTGCAGGGACTGGAAAAGATGTCGCGGGCCATGCCGGAGGGCATTGACGCGGCAGCGGCGGCATTGATCGAATCGGTAACCGGTTTCAAGGCGGCTGCCAGCGCCGCGCTGCCAAAGGGCAAGTCGCTGACCAGCTCGCGCAAGAACCTGCAGGTCGCTGACGATCTGCGCTTCTTCCGCGCCATCGCCCTGCAATCCGAAGCCCGTTCGCCGATGTTCAAGGGGCGCACGAACCGCATCCTGCGTCTGGCCCTGGAAACCAACCAGGCGGGCGGAAAGACAGTTGATCCGGTGCAGCTGGAGGCGGCCGTCTATCTTCACGACGTGGGCATGATGCTGCTCCCCGAATCGGTGTGGCTGAAGGTCGGCCGCATGACGGACGACGAAAAGGTCTCGCTGCGCAGTCACCCGGGCTACGCCGCCGGCCTCGTACAGCGCATGGACGGCTGGGAGGAGGCCGCACGCATGATTGCCCAGCACCACGAGATGCCCGATGGCGGCGGTTATCCGCAGGGCGTCAAGGGGGATGAGATCTGCGACGGCGCGAAGATTCTCGCCATCGTCGATGCCTTCGAGGCGGTCATGCTGAAGCATATCCACCGCGGCAAGAACCGTTCGGTGCTGCGCGCGATCGCCGAGATCAACGCCTGCGACAACCAGTTTGCGCCGGAGTGGATCGTCCCGTTCAACAGCGTTATCCGTCGCACGATCGAGGGCTGATCGCGGTCGATGGATTCGGATCTTGAACGGCGCTTCGGGGGTATCGGCAGACTCTACGGTGATGCAGCGCTTGCGGCATTCCGCAACGCAAGCGTCGCCGTTATCGGCATCGGCGGCGTCGGCTCGTGGGTCGCGGAAGCGCTGGCACGCTGTGCCGTCGGTCGCATCACCCTGATCGATCTCGACAACGTCGCGGAGTCCAACACCAATCGCCAGATCCATGCGCTTGGTGATGCCTACGGCAAGGCCAAGGTCACCGCGATGGCGGAGCGCATCCGTGCGATCAATCCTGCCTGCGTGGTGACCGAGATCGAGGAATTCGTAATGCCGGAGAATACGGCGGCGCTGCTCGACCGCAACTTCGACGTGGTCATTGATGCCATCGATCAGGTGCGTGCGAAGGTGGCGATGATCGCCTGGTGCCGGCGCCAGAATCTGCCCATCGTGGTCGCTGGCGGCGCCGGTGGCAAGATTGACCCTTCGCGCATCCGTCTTGACGATCTGTCCCGCACCGAGCAGGACCCGTTGATCGCGCGCGTGCGCTCACAGCTGCGCAAGGAGCACGGCTTTACGCGCGACCCGAAGAAGAAGTTCGGCATCCCGGTCGTCTATTCGGCAGAGCCGATACGGCAGCCGGTATCGGGTGCCGCCTGCGAGACGGGCACCGTGCACGGCGGACTCAATTGCGCCGGCTTCGGTTCGTCGGTATGCATCACCGCAACGTTCGGATTGTTTGCGGCCTCGGCCGCGCTCGGCTTGATTCAGGAGAAAGCGTGATGGGCAGCGGCCGCAAGCGACGTTCACAGAAGGCCGGCCTGCCGCCGGGCGCACTGGTCCACATCGGCGAAGTGAAGACAGCAGCGACGGCGATGAATCTGACGCGACTGGGCGCAGGCGGCATCGAGGAATTTGAGATTACGGACCTCGCGGAAATCCCCGCTGTCGATGACGCATTTCCGGTGATCTGGCTGAACGTTTACGGCGTGCACGATGCCGCAGCGATGGCCGCGATCGGCAAACATTTCGACCTCCATCCGCTGGTCATCGAGGACATTCTGAACACCGATCAGCGCCCGAAGGTTGATGCTTTCGAAAACTATCTCTTCGTCGTCGGGCGGCTTTACGACAGTACTCGGACGCGCAGTGACCTGGCCATGGATCAGGTCAGCATGATCATCGGGCACAGTTTCGTCCTGACGTTTCAGGAGCGGCGCAGCGGAACCTTCGATCCGATCCGGCAGCGTCTGCGCAAGGAGAAGGGTGCGTCGTTGCGACGCCCGAGCGCTGATTACCTGGCCTATACATTGCTCGACGCGATGGTCGACGGATATTTCAGCATCATCGAACGACTGGGCGACAAGTGCGAGGATCTCGAGGAGGAAATCCTCGGGCGGCCGAAGAAGAACGTGCTGCAGAAGATGCACGAACTGAAGCGGGAAGCGTCCATCCTGCGCCGGACCGTCTGGCCGATGCGCGAGCTGATCGGTTCGCTGCAGCGGAACCATGCCAATTTCTTTTCTGAAGAAACGCGGCTCTATCTGCGGGATATCTACGACCACACGGTGCATCTGCTGGAGCAGCTGGAAGACCTGCGTGACCTGCTGACCGGTCTGCTCGATGTCTACCTGAGCAGCGCCAGCAACCGCGTCAACCTGGAAGTGCGTACGCTGACGCTGCTGACGACGGTGTTCATGCCGGCGGCACTGGTGGCCGGCATCTTCGGCATGAACTTCCGCAGCATGCCCCTGCTGGAAAGCCCGGACGGGTTCTGGACAGCCCTGATGCTGATGGGGGGTGTTGCGTTGCTGCTGTTCGGGATTTTCTGGTCGCGGAAACTATTTCGCTGACGCGTCGAGCCAGACGTCGAGGCCCTGGGAATTCAGTTCGACATCGGTTTCCCACAGCTTGAGCACCTCTGCCGGCGCCATCTGGCAACCGAAGTGCTTGGCTTCGTTGACGATCAGTCTGGCAACATTGGCGCGGATGCGCGCATGTCGGTCCGGGCCCGGCCGGCTCTCGCGCCGGGCTATTTCAACGTGGGTATCGACGAGACGGTGCAGGTCATCGGCACAGCGCTCGACATCGCGCAGCTCGCTGAAGTGCGTGAGATACATTGCGCGCGGCGCGAAGGACATCAGCAGGTCGATCGAGGCGTGCATCGCCTCGGGATCGAACTGGACCGGTGTCGTCGTCGGGAAGACGAACTGACGGCCTTCAGTGTCGAGTTCACGATAGGACAGTCCGAAGGTGTCACCGGTAAAGATCGTGTTGCTGCCGCGATCGACAATGCAGATATGGTGACGCGCATGGCCCGGTGTGTCGAGGCACAAAAGTTCGCGCCCGGCCAGGTCGATACGGGTTTCGTGCGGCGCCTCGATGATGCGCGTCGCATCGATCGGCAGGATCTCGCCATACATGCGGCGGACCTCGTTGGCGCCATACACGGCGGCCGCGCCGGCAACCAGCTTGCTCGGATCGGCCATGTGACGGGCGCCGCGCGGGTGCACCACCAGGCGTGCATTCGGAAACGCACGCATCATGGCGCCGGCACCGCCAGCATGATCCAGATGGATATGCGTCAGGATGACGTAGTCGACGCTGTCGACACCAAGATCCATTGCCTCGAGGGCATCGATGACGCGTGACAGGGACTCGTTGGTGCCGGTATCGACGATAGCGACACGCCCTTCTTCCACGACGAAGTGGATCGCTGCGTGCAGATGGCGGACGTATCCTGAATCGATCGCGCTGACCCCGTGGGCGTAGTGGAAAATCTGAGGTGTCACGGTACTTCCCATATAGCGCTTCATAGCGAGGGAGCGATTATAGTTGCTCTTGGGTCTGCCTTGTGACACCCTGCGCGCATTTCCACAATCCGCAATCCTGAGATTTTTCCATGGAGCATTTCCTGGCCGACGACGGCGAGAAGATCTATCTGAAAATTTCCGGCGACGGCCCCCCCTTGATGATGTTGCACGGCTGGACGTCGAATCATCAGGAGTGGTTTCCGTTCATTGCCGAGCTGCAGAAACACCATACCGTCTATCGCTGGGACGCGAGAGGCCACGGGGGACATCGCTTGCAGGGGAACGATCAGCCTACCGTTTCGCGCATGGCACGCGACCTCCACCTGTTGCTGAAGCACTTTGGACTCGACGACGCATGCGCTGTCGGGCACTCGATGGGTGCGCTGACGCTATGGCAGTATGTTCATGATTTCGGCACGACGCGCCTTGGCAAGCTTTGCTTGATCGACCAGTCTCCACGGCTCGTGACCGACGGCGACTGGCCACACGGCATCTATGGGGATTTTGACCAGACTCGGGCGCAGCGTTTTGTCGGTGAGCTGGAGCTTGATTTTGCCGAATCGGTTCTGCGCCTTGGGGCGCTCGGACTCAATGAACGTGCGCGTGAGAAATATGCCGCGAATGCACGCGGCTGGGAGCGTAGCCGCGCACAGCTTCGCGCGCTCGATGCCAAGCCGCTGATTGCCTGCTGGCAGAGTTTGACGGAAGCGGATTACCGGGAAGTGCTGTCGCAGATCGACATTCCCGCGCTGCTTATCTACGGCGGGGAAAGCAATTTCTACCATGCAAGCACGGCGCACTACGTTCAGAGCCGCATTGCTGGCGCCATCCTTCACATCTACGAGGGGACCGACCATTCACCGCATCAGTGGCAGCGCGAGCGTTTCACGCGCGACCTGCTCGCTTTCGCCGGCTAGGTAGGTTTTAGTCGGCTCGCGAACTTTTCGCGAAAGCGCGCAAGCTTTGGGCCAATAACGACAGCGCAGTAGCCCTGTTCGGGGTGCCGGGTGAAGTAGTCCTGGTGGTAAGCCTCGGCCTTATGAAACGGCACTTTCTCCAGTACTTCGGTCACGATAGGCTTATCGAGCAGCCCCGTGCTGTTCACGCTTGCGATGCAGGATAGTGCGGCTGCGTACTGTGCTGAATCCTGGGCGACGATAACCGAACGATATTGCGTGCCGACGTCGTGTCCCTGCCGATTATGGGTAGTCGGATCGTGGCTCGAAAAGAATACGGCGAGAAGATCGTCGAATGAAATCTGCTCGGGATCAAATGTGATCTGGATAACTTCAGCGTGGCCGGTTCGCCCGCTGCATACCGACTCGTAGTTCGGGTGTGCATCAATCCCGCCGGCGTAACCGCTTTCGACGGAGTTGACGCCGACAAGCTGGCGAAATAGCGCGTCCAGGCACCAGAAGCATCCTCCACCGAGTACAGCTTTCTGCATGGCTACGGATTGCTGCATGGCATTTCCTCGTTGAGTTCCACACCACTACGACAGGCGAGCGGGCCTAAAGATTCCGCTGCAAAAACAACCTAGCTCCTGAAAATGAAACACCCCTTGAGGGAAGCTCAAGGGGTGTATGTATG
>DAORCC010000013.1:0-25881 GCA_035345235.1 Azospira sp. | reverse complement strand
TCTGGTCGGCGAGGTGCTGGTTGGAGAAATCCTGGCCGATGCGCATCAGGCGCTCGCGGAACGAGTTCGCCAGCCCGCGACCGATCTCGCCGTGCACCACCATCAGCATTTCCGATTCGCCGTCGAAGCCACCGGCGAAATAGTCGTGCAGGACCTCCTTGCGGAAGAAGCTCATCACCGGCCCCTGCGGCAACCAGCGGAAACCCTTGGCCACCTTGAGCCGATAGCGGTTGCCGGGACGCAGGTCGATGATGCCGATGCGGTCGAGCTGGGTCAGCGCCTTCACCAGCTCGGCCTCGGTGAGGCGATAGGTGGCGAGTATCTCTTCGGCCGGCAGCTGGCTGGTGACGCAGATGGCGACGATCAGCAGCTTGCGATCGGCAACCACGGCCTTCTCCTGCGCCAGCGTCAGTTCGAGCAACAGCGGCTGCGTGTCGGCAACGCGGCGGGCGAGGTCGGCGAAATCCATGTTCAGTACGCGGCAGATCTCGTCGATGCGCGACAGCGGCATGTCGCCGCTCTTCGAAAACATGCGCTTGACGCTCGACTCGGCCATGCCGAGCCGCTGCGCGACCTGCGCATAGGTGATGCCGGCGGTCTTCAGCTCGGTCTTGAGGAGGGCAACGAGATCGGCGGTCGTGCTCATGCAAGGCTCCGTGAGGGAAAAAGTATCGGCTGAAGATACTACAGGGGCCGGTTGTTTGAACAGCGCACCCTTTCCTTGTACCAGCTACCGGGCTTGTCGATGATGAGGCCGTCAATCACGACACCCAAGGAGACACATCATGGAAAACACCACCTCCGTCACCCCCCGCAACAGCCCGGCCGCTGCACCGACCGTCATCGTCCAGCGCGACACCCGCGCCTGGCGCCTGCAGACCTGGATTTCCTTCGGACTGGCGCTGCTCGTCTGCGGCACCGGGCTGGCCTGGCTGCCGGGCGCCGACCTCGATCGCGCCTTCATGGTCATGGGTTACGTGTTCTGCCTGTCGACGGCCTTCGCACTCTCGAAATTCGTCCGCGACAACGCCGTCTCGCCCAGTGACACCCCGCTCTGGTCGCTGGTCGTCTGGGGCGGCTTCGGCGTCGCGATGGCACTGACCGGCTGGGGACTGTTCCGCATGGACATCAACCCGACCTGGAAGGCCTACCTCGTCGTCAGCTGGCTTTACCTGATCTCTGCCGCCTTCACGCTGGCGAAGATGCTGCGCGACGCCTACGAGGCCGAGCGCATCGAACGTGATCACGCACAGCAGTAAGGAGGGCGCCATGACCGATCTTCACCGCCGTCGCACGCTGCGCACCGCCTGCGCACTCGCCGTCCTGCCACTGGCCGTCGCCGCCACTGCCAGCCACGCCCACAACGGTGCACCGGAAGCCAGCGCCGCCTCCAGCCTCTCACTCTCGTTGCCGGTGGCCGTGCTGATCGCCGCGCCGGTCGCATTCCTCGCCGCCGGCGTGATGCTGACCGTGACCGCCGTCGACGCTTCCGCGCAGGGCACCGTCTGGGTCGTCCGCCGCGCTTCCGACGGCGCCGCGGCCAGCCTGCGGGTTTCCGGCGAACTCGCCGCCAGCGTCGCGGTGGGCGTCGGCACCGCGATTTCGGTGACCGTGGTCGCGGCCGGCTGGCTGCTGTCGGTCGCCGGCGAGGTGCTGTGCATCGTGCCGAACGCACTTGGCGAATCCTTGCTTTACAACGAGCGGGTGCGCTGATGAACGCCCCGTTACGTTGCCTGCTCGCCCTCATCGCCACGCTGTTCTTCGCGGGCGGCGCGGTGGCCGGCCAGCACTGCGAACCACGCCGGCCGACCGTGGCGTCAATGACGAAAGACCTCGAGCTCGCGGCGAGCGTGTCGCGGCAGCTCGACGAACTGGCGGCGAAGGAGGGCGCCCGCGTCCTGGTGATCGCACGTGCCGGGCAGAATCTCACGGAGTACGGGCTGCGCTGGTCGCACCTGGGGATCGCCTACCGCGACGATTCGGCACTCGGCGGCCGCGGTGCCTGGCGGGTCGTGCACAAGCTGAACCAGTGCGGCAGCGACCGCAGCAACCTCTACCGGCAGGGTCTCGCGGAATTCTTCGGGGACGGACTCTTTGCCCACGAAGCCGGCGTCGCCGCGCTCGAACCGGCGCTGGCCGCCCGCGTGCTGCCGCAACTGAAGGACGACGCGCTCATCTCCCGCCTGCATGAGCCGCGCTACAACATGCTCGCCTACCCGTGGTCCGGCCCCTACCAGCAGAGCAACCAGTGGGCGATCGAGACGCTGGCGCTGCTCGCCGAACCTGCCGTCGGCAGCCGCCTGCAGGCACGCGCCTGGCTGCGGGCCTTCGACTACCGGCCGGCAACGCTGTACGTATCGACGCTGAAACGGCTCGGAGCGCGGATCGGTACCGCGCACATCGCCTTCGACGACCATCCCTTCGACCGACGCATGGCGGGCCGGATCGAGACGGTGACGGTCGAATCGGTATTCACCTGGCTGCAGCGCGCACGGCTCGCCGAAGCCCCGCGCGTGCTGCGCCCCCGGGCGTCAGACCTGCACCTTCCCGACGTCGCCCCCGGCGCTGCCCCCCGGCTCGAGCACGCCCAGATCGATCTGCTGCAGGCTCCCGACACGGCCGTCCTCGTGCAGATAGACGCCGCTGCGCCAGATCTGGCCGAGCGGCCGGTTGTCGCCATCGCGCAGGGCAAAGGGTGACCAGGCACTGGCCAGATTCAGCGCGCCGACGTCGGCCTCCTTGAGCGGCTGGATCTTGCCGTCCGGAAACCAGACCCCGAGTGCTGCATAGGCAGGGTCGGATTCGTCGATCCAGCCGTTGCCGTCGGCATCGAGGCGGGCAAGGTCGGCGAAGCCGTCACCGGCATGCGCGCCGGTCGCTCCGAACAGCTCGCGGCCGTCGGCAATGCGGCCATCGCGGTCGGCATCGAAGCACAGATAGGCGCTGCCGGCAGCCAGCTCGGGAATCTGCTCGACGTTGCCGTCGGCATCGAGGTCGAAGGAGAAGCGCTTGTCGGACAGGGCGGCGGCCTTGCCGGCGAAATTGACGACCAACGGATCCTTGAACTCGACGCGGCCCTGTTCCACCGATTCGCGGGTGCAGGAGAAATCACGGCACATCGCCAGCGCCATGTCGAAGGCGATCGTCCGGCCGTCGGCGGTGCGCACTTCGCCGCTGGCGCTCACCGTCGTGCGCTCGTGCTCTTCCAGATGTTCGCGGGTCCGCGTCTGCCATTCGACGACACGGCCACCCCGCCGGGCGGGTGCCGGCAACTCCTCCGGCAAGCCGGATTCGTCGCGGCATTTTTGGCCAGAGAGAACGGCCAGAATTGCCGCCACGAGATCCTGCAGCAGGCGCCGGACATCCTCCGCCTCGCGCTTTTCCGGCGGCACCTCGAGGGCGGCATCGGCCGCCCGGATGGCTTCGCGGAAGCTCACCGCCGTGTCGCTCTCCCATTCCTGCCGGCGCGCGTAGCTATGGCTTGCGTCGAGACGTACGCTCGATTCCTCGATTTTCATGGTCCGTTCTCCTCGATTAAGGGAAACAGCGAAACGCAAGGGGCGTGCCATCGAACACATTTGCCGGCAGATCATTGCATGAGCCATTTCCGTGGAGTAGGCTCGAACGGTTGGAGGCGAATGTCATGGCCGGCAGGGGAGACAGGATGGTTCAGGAGACGGTGCAGCCACTGGCTGACAGCGAACAGCTCGAACTCATGCAGCAGCTCGGGCGCATTGGCTACTGGGAATACGATCCCGCCAACGACAGCTTCATGCTGCCGCCCCCGTCCTTGCATTTGCTTGCGTCGATGCTCGGCACCTCGTCCCACTGCGCGCCATTGCTGCGCGAACTGATGTGCGACGCCGAGCGCCACCGTTTCCGCAACGCCCTCGAACAGGCCGTGAGCCGGCGGCTCAACCTGAACCTCGAACTGCAGCTGATGAACCTGCATGGCGACCATGCAACGATTCGCGTCAAGGGGCGGCCGATCGAACAGGATGGAAAGCTCCGGTTCGCGGGTACCTTTCGCGACATCACGTCGGAGAAATCCGTCGAATCGGAGCGCGAGGCGGTACTCAGTCAACTGCATGCCGTCATTGGCGGCCTGCCCGTCGGCGTGACGGTGTTCGACGAGGACCTGCGCCTGCTCTTCTGGAACGATCACATCTACGACATTCTCGGCCTGCCGCAGGGAGCGGTCTACAAGTTCGTGCGCTTCGAAGACCTGATCCGCTATCCGGCAGAGCGGGGCGAATACGGGCCGGGTGACCCGGCCGAACTGGTCAGGGAGCGGGCCGATCGTGCGCGTCGCTTCGAGGCGCATCGCTTCGAGCGTGCCGCACGCGACGGACGCACCCTGCGTGTCGATGGCTACCCCTTCCATTTCGGGGGCAGGGTCTCCGGTTTCGTGACCACCTATACCGACATCACGGAACAGAAGCACAGTGCCTCCCAGATCGAGCACCAGCATCAGGTGCTGAAGACATTGATCGACAACTTTCCGGCCGGCATCTCGCTCTTCGATAGCCAGCTGCGCCTGGTCACGCACAACCCGCTCTTTCGCAGCCTGCTGGATTTCCCGGGCTCCCTTCTGGACAGGCCCGTCGTCCGCTTCGAAGACCTGGTGGACTTCAACCTGTCACGCGGCGAGTATGGCGACGGCGATCCGGACTCGATCAGGGATGGGTTGATGGCGCGCGTGCGCGATCCGCAGCACCATCACGTCGAGCGCACCCGCCCGGACGGCCGGGTACTGGAAATCATCGGCGCCCCGATTCCCGGCGGCGGCTTCGTCACCATCTACAGCGACATCACGGAACGCAAGCTCGCAGAAGAACGGATTCGCAACCAGGCGCTGCAGGATCCGCTCACGCAGCTGCCGAACCGCATCCGTCTCAATGACCTGATCGAGCAGGCGCTGGAACGCACCCGGGAACATGGGGAGGGCTTCGCACTGCTGTTTCTGGACCTGGATGGTTTCAAGCACGTCAACGACTCCCGCGGCCACGATGCCGGGGACGAACTGCTTCAACAGGTCGCCGAGCGCCTCAAGCGCACGGTCCGGGAAACGGATGCGGTGGCCCGGCTCGGTGGCGACGAATTCGTTATCGTGCTGCGCGACATCGAGAGCGCCGAACGGGCCCAGCGGATCGCCGCCGACCTCATCGCGCAGATCACCGCACCGTTCGCGGTACGCGGCGCGGAACTGCGCATCGGCACCTCGATCGGCATCGCGATCCACCCCGGCCATGGCGATTGCCGGGAGTCGCTGCTGCGCGCCGCAGACGAAGCGATGTATCAGGCAAAGGCGGCCGGCAAGCGAACCTGGCGCATGGCGGCCCCCCTTCCTGAGCCAGGGCCGGCATCTCAATAGTCGAGCGGATCGACTTCGAGGTGCCAGCGCAGACGCGACGGCAGTTTGAGGCCGTCGACAGCGGCGCGCCATTCGGCCAGGAAAGCCTGCAAGGCCGGCCGTGAAGCAGATTCGACGAGCAGTTGGCCGCGCTCCAGATTGGCCAGCTTCGCCATGCGCATCGGTACCGGATCATAGAGCGTCACCGCCGGATGCGCATCGCAGCCTGGCCACGCCCGTGCGGTGGCCAGGAAGGTGATGGCGTCGGCCATCTGCGGGGCTTCGGCGCGCAACATGGCCTGATGACTGTAGGGCGGGAATCCCGCCACACGCCTTTCCGCGAGCTGCGTGGCCGCAAAGGCCGCATAGTCGTGAGCAACCACGGCGGCGTAGAGCGGGTGATCCGGGTATTGCGTCTGGACCAGCACCTCACCCGGCAATTCGGCGCGGCCGGCGCGACCGGCCACCTGCATCAACTGCGCGAAGAGGCGCTCCGGCGCCCGGCAATCGGCGGCGAACAGTGCGGCATCGGCCCCCACGACGCCGACCAGCGTCAGCTTCGGGAAATCATGGCCCTTGGCGAGCATCTGCGTGCCGACGAGGATGTCGGCCTCGCCGGCGTGAATGCGCTCGACCAGTGCCTCCCACTGCTTGCGCGACTTCGCGACATCGCGGTCGGCACGCAGGATGCGCGCCTGCGGGAAGCGCGCCGAGAGGAACTCCTCCAGCCGCTGCGTTCCCCTCCCGAAAGGGTGGATGTCCTGATTGCCGCAGGTCGGGCAGGCCTTCGGGATGCGCGTCTCGAAGCCGCAATGATGGCAACGCAGGCGTCTATCCTTCAGGTGGAGCACGAGATTGGCAGCACAGCGGCGGCAGTTCGAGATCCAGCCGCAGGACGTGCAGGCCAGCACCGGCGCGTAGCCGCGACGGTTGAGGAAGACGAGGCTCTGTTCGCCGCGCACGAGCCGCTTTTCGATCGCTTCGAGCAGAATGCCGGAGAGGCCTTCCTCGGCCTTCTCCTTGCGCAGATCGATGCGCTGCACGGCCGGCAGCCGCGACTGGGCAACGGCGCGCTCCTTCAGCGTGAGCAACGTATAGCGGCCACGCATCTCCTTTTCGGTGGCGTTGGCCCAGCTCTCCAGTGAAGGGGTCGCCGAGCCGAGCACGATGGGCAGCTTGCGGTCGTGGGCACGAAAGACGGCGACATCGCGCGCCGAGTAGCGCATGCCGTCCTGTTGCTTGAACGAGGCGTCATGTTCCTCGTCCACGATGATCAGGGCCAGATCGGGCAATGGCGTGAACACCGCCAGCCGCGTGCCGAGCACGATGCGTGCGCGACCGTCGGCCGCCGCCAGCCAGTTGCGCAGGCGCGCCGCCTCCGTCAGTTCGCTGTGCAGGCTGACCAGCCCGGCGGCCGGAAAACGCGCCGCGACACGTGCCTCGAGTTGCGGCGTCAGATTGATTTCCGGCACCAGCAGCAGCACCTGTCCGCCCTTGTCCAGCGCATCGGCGATCAGGCGCAGATAGACCTCGGTCTTGCCGCTGCCAGTGACCCCGAACAGCAGGAAGGGCTTGAAGCCACCCCCTGCAGCGCGGACGGCATCGATCGCCGCCACCTGCTCGCCGGTCAATTCGGGTTCGGGTGACGGCGGCGGCAATTGCTTCGCCGCCTTCGGCGGGCGCGGCGTCGGCGGATCGAGCCGCTTCAGTCCGGCGGGCAGGGCCGACAGCATGACCTCGCCGAGCGGCGCCTGATAGTAGCTGGCGCAGAAACCGGTCAGGCGGAACCAGTCCGCCGGCAACACCGGCGCCGGCAGGATTTCCTCGACTGCCTTCAGCTGCGCCGCCGACAGGTCGCTCTCTGCCGGCAGATCGACCACCAGCCCGATCACCGAACGGCGACCGAACGGGACGCGCACGCGACAACCGATCGCGGCCCGGGTCACGCCCGGTGCCAGATAGTCGAAACAACGATAAAGGGGTACGTCGAGGGCGACGCGGACGATGCTCATGGCGAACATGATCACATCAACGGGCAAATTTCGCTGCAGCGCAGCATTGGCGCGGGTTTCAGTTAGGTTACGTTGTTCGCGCGGCTTCTTGAAAAGCACCGCAAACCATTGCACTGACAGGGAAATTTCTGTTGTTCACAATTTCTGTGGATAACTTTGTGGATAGCTGCTGCGGGATTTACGTAACTGCCCTGCCCACAAGGGGTTTTGTCACTTTGCTGTAAAAAACAGCACAAAACTAAATGTTGAAAATCAACAACTTAATAAAACGGCGCTGATTTTACTGACTTTTTTCCCCGGCCACCGAAGCGGCCGGAGATTCTGTGCATAAGTCAAGCACCAAAAGCCGAAAAAACCGGGCTTCAGGCAGATTTTTTACGCAGCTCGCGGCTGTAGGCGTGAACCGTATCGACCAGCGCCGTGACGCGGTCCGGCGGCGTGAATTGCGAGATGCCATGGCCGAGGTTGAAGACGTGGCCGGTGTTGCCCGGGCCATAGCTGTCGAGTACCTTCTTCGCTTCGACTGCAACGGTTTCCGGGGAGGCGAACAGCACGTTCGGGTCGAGGTTGCCCTGCAGGGCGACGCGGTCGCCGACGCGGCGGCGCGCCTCGCCGATGTCGATCGTCCAGTCCAGCCCGATACCCGTGCAGCCGGTATCGGCGATCGACTCGATCCACAGGCCGCCACCCTTGGTGAAGACGATGGACGGGATCTTCTCGCCGTCCTTTTCCTTCTTCAGGCCGGCGACGATCTTCTTCATGTAGGCCAGCGAGAATTCCTGATAGGCCGCTGCCGACAGCGCACCGCCCCAGGAGTCGAAGATCATCACGGCTTGGGCGCCGGAGTCGATCTGGGCGTTGAGGTAGGCGACGACGGCATCGGTCGTCACCGAAAGGATGCGGTGCATGAGATCGGGACGGTCGTACATCATCGTCTTGACCTTGCGGTAGTCGTCCGACGAACCACCCTCGACCATGTAGCAGGCCAGCGTCCACGGGCTGCCGGTAAAGCCGATCAGCGGCACCGAGTTGTCGAGTGCGCGGCGGATTTCGGAAACGCCGTCCATTACGTAGCGCAGGTGGTCGAAGGGGTCCGGCGCCGTCAGGTCGCGGATCGCCCATTCCTCGTTGAGCGGTCGCTCGAACTTCGGCCCCTCGCCCTCGGCGAAGTAGAGGCCGAGACCCATCGCATCCGGCACGGTGAGGATGTCGGAGAAGAGAATGGCCGCATCGAGGTCGTAGCGGGCGAGCGGCTGCAGGGTCACCTCGCAGGCCATCGCCGGGCTCTTGCACAGGTTGAGGAAGCTGCCGGCCCGCTTGCGGGTTTCGCAATACTCCGGCAGATAGCGGCCGGCCTGGCGCATCAGCCATACCGGCGTGTGGTCGGTCGGCTCCTTCAACAGGGCACGGAGAAAGTTGTCATTGCGGGGTCGGGTCATGATTCGCGGCGCCAGAAAAATGCGGAAAGGCGGGAATTATCCGTCTTTTCCGCAGGTGCCGCCATGCACTGGGTCAACGCAGGGCGTAGAACGCCAGCCCGGCCAGCCCGCTGGCAAGAATGACCGGAATGACACCCGCCTTGAAGCGGAACAGTGCCAGCGCGGCACCGATGACGATGGCCAGTGCCGGTAGGTCGACGCTCCCGGACGTCCCCTGCGGCAGGAGCACATGCCAGGCAAAGAAGAGGGCGAGGTTGAGGATGACGCCGACGACCGCGGCGGTGATCGCCGTCAGCGGTGCCGTCAGGCGCAGTTCGCCGTGCGTCGCCTCGACCAGCGGCCCGCCGGCGAGGATGAAGACGAAGGAGGGCAGGAAGGTGAACCAGGTGACCAGCGTGGCAGCGACGGCTCCGGCGACGAACAGCATCTCCGGTCCGAACAGGGCGCGTGTCTGGGCGTCGAAATAGCCGCCGACGAAACCGACGAAGGCGACCACCATGATCAGCGGCCCCGGCGTCGTCTCGCCGAGCGCGAGGCCGTCGATCATCTGTGTCGGCGACAGCCAGCCGTAGTGCACGACCGCCCCCTGCCAGACGTAGGGCAGCACGGCATAGGCGCCGCCGAAGGTCAGCAGTGCGGCCTTGGTGAAGAACCAGCCCATCTGCGTCAGCGTGTGCCCCCAGCCAAGCGCCATCGTCAGTACGCCCATCGGCAGCAGCCAGAGACAAGCGCCGGCTACGGCCACGATGACCAGGCGCGACATGCGAAAGCGGGCATGTGCGGGGGGCGGCGTATCGTCGTCGATCAAGGCCGGTGCGTGTGCGCCCTGGGTAGCGCCGTGACCACCGCCGGCCACGAATTTGCCGGGCATCGTCCGCCCGCCGGCATAGCCGATCGCCGCTGCCGCAACGACGATGGCCGGGAAAGGAATCGAAAGCGCGAAGATGGCCACGAAGGCAGCCGCAGCAATCGCCCACAGGACACCATTTTTCAGTGCGCGCGAACCGATCCGGTGCGCCGCGTGCACCACGATTGCGGTCACCGCCGGCTTGATGCCGTAGAAGAGGCCGGCGACCAGCGTCGTATGGCCGAAGGCGACGTAGAGCCAGGAGAGCGCAATCAGGATCAGCAGCGACGGCAGCACGAACAGCGCCCCGGCGACGATCCCGCCCCAGCTGCGGTGCATCAGCCAGCCGATGTAGGTGGCGAGTTGCTGGGCTTCCGGCCCCGGCAGCACCATGCAGTAGTTGAGGGCATGCAGGAAGCGGCGCTCGGAAAGCCAGCGTCGGCGCTCGACCAGCGCCTGGTGCATGATCGCGATCTGCCCGGCGGGACCGCCGAAGCTGATGAAGCCGAGCTTGAGCCAGAAGCGGAAGGCTTCGGCGAAGCTGACCGCAGCCGGCGTCCCCGGAGCGCTCATTTGCGCCAGAAAGCGGGCGTCATCACGACGAGCAGCGTAAACAACTCGAGACGGCCGAGCAGCATGGCGAAGCTGCATACCCAGGTCTGGAAATCAGTGAGCACTTCGTAGGTCGTCGACGGGCCGACGACCCCGAGGCCCGGTCCGGTGTTGTTGATGCTGGCGACGATGGCGGTAAAGGCGGAAATGATGTCGAGGCCGGAGAACGACATGATCAAGGTCAACGAGACGATGCTGACCATGTAGACAAAGCCGAAGGACAGGGCAGCGAAGAGGACACCCTGCGGCATGACCTGACCACGGATGCGAACGTTATAGACGGCTGCCGGGTGCATGGCGCGCACCAGTTCGCGGTAGAACTGCTTGTAGAGCAGCAGCGCGCGGATCATCTTGATACCACCGCCGGTCGAGCCGGCACTGGTCGCGAAACTGCACAGGAAAAGCATCCAGAGCGGTGCGAACATCGGCCATTGCGCGTAGTCGACACTGGCATAGCCGGTCGTCGTGGCAATCGAGACGACGTTGAACAGCGAATGGCGCAGGGCTGTCGCCTCATCGGGATAGACGCCGTTGGCCCACAGGTAGAACGAAATGACGATAACGCTGCCGAGGGTGACTGCGAGGAACCAGGGCGCTTCCGGATCCTTGACGTAGGGCATCACCGAGCGGTGCGCCAGAGCCAGGTAGAGGGTCGCGAAGTTCATGCCGGCAATCAGCATGAACACAACGGCGATGAGTTCGAGCGTCGGCGAATCGAAGTGGCCGAAGCTGGCGTCATGCGTCGAGAACCCGCCCAGGCCCATGGTCGAGAAGGTGTGGCAGACGGCATCGAACCAGCCCATGCCGCCCCAGCGGTAGGCGAAAACGCAGGCAAGCGTGACGCCGAAATAAACGGCCCACAACCCCTTCGCCGTCTGCGCGATGCGGGGCGTCATCTTGGAATCCTTCATCGGTCCCGGCGTTTCGGCCTTGAACATGGCGCGGCCGCCGATGCCGAGCAGAGGCAGCACGGCGATGGCCAGCACGATCAGCCCCATGCCGCCGAGCCAGACAAGCAGGTGACGCCACAGGTTGATCGATTCCGGAAGCGAGTCGATGTTGGACAGGATGGTCGACCCGGTCGTGGTCAGGCCGGACATCGTCTCGAAGTAGGCATCGGTGAAGCTGACCCCGAGTTGCAGCATCAGCGGCAGCGTCGCGAAGGCCGGCAGCAGGGTCCAGACGAGGACGACCATCAGGAAGCCATCGCGCACCTGCAGTTCGCGCTTTTCGTTGTGGGTCTTGTACCAGAGATAGAACCCCGACAGGAAGGTGAGGCCGAAGGCCTCGTCATAGGAGGCCTGGGCACCATCATTCGAAATGTAGGACCATGCGAGCGGAATCAGCATGGTCAGCGCGAACAGCATGATGATCATGCCGAGTGCGCGATAGACGGGAGCGTAACGGCCCATGACTGTACCGTTCAGAGGAAGCCGAAGCCGACCTGGAACAGCTTTTCGACGCGTCGCACCAGCTTCTTGCGGACGCAGAAGATGATCACATGGTCGCCGGATTCGATCACCGTATCGCGGTGTGCGATGACGACGCGGCCGAAGCGACGGATGCTGGTGCCATCATCGGAAACGCCGATCACCTGCTGTTCGTCCAGATCGCGCACGATGGCCCCCACCGTCACGCCTGCCGGCCATTCGATTTCCCCGATCTTCCGGCCGACCACCTTGGAGGTCTTCGCGTCGCCGTGGGCAACCATCTCCAGCCCCTCGGCGGCACCGCGCCGCAGACTGTGGACACCGGCCACGTCGCCACGGCGGACATGGGCGAGCAGGGCACCGATGGACACCTGCGCCGGTGAAAGGCCGATGTCGATCGGCCCCCCCTGCACCATGTCGGCATAGGCACGGCGATTGATCAGCGCGACCACCCGCTTGCAGCCGAGACGCTTGGCCAGCGTCGCCGACATGATGTTGTCTTCGTCGTCGTTGGTCAACGAGAGGAACATGTCCATTTCGGAAATGTTTTCCTGCTCGAGCAGATCCTCGTCGGTGGCGTCTCCGCCCAGGACAAGCACGTTGTTCAGTTCGTTGGCCAGGATTTCCGCGCGGGCCGGCGACTGCTCGATGATCTTCACTTCATAGCGTTTCTGCAAACGCGCGGCCACCCGCTGCCCGATATTGCCACCGCCGGCGATCATCACGCGCTGCACCGGCTTCTGCATGCGCCTCAGTTCGCGCAGGGCCGGACGGATCACCTCCGTGGCCGCCAGCAGGAACACCTCGTCGCCCGTCTCGATGATCGTCTCGCCCTCTGGCGCGAGCGGCTTGCCGCGACGGAAGATGGCTGGAATGCGCGCTTCGATGCCCGGGGGAAAATGGTCGCGCATGGCATTGATGGGCTTGCCGACGAGCAACCCGCCTTCATACGCCTTGACGCCCACCAGCGTCACCCGCCCGTTGGCGAATTCGACCACCTGCAACGCCTCGGGAAATTCGACGAGCTTGGCGACGTAATCGGTGACGATTTCTTCCGGGCAAAGGGCAAAATCGACGGCGAAGTTTTCATCCGACAGCAAAACCTCGTTGCGCAGGAAGTCGCCGGAGCGCAGGCGGGCGATTCGCGTCGGCAGGTTGAAGACGGACTTGGCGACCTTGCAGGCAACGAGATTGGTCTGATCGCTCTGGGTCACGGCAATCAGCAGATCCGCGTCATCGGCCCCGGCATTGCGCAGGACCGATGGCCAGGCAGCGTTTCCCGTCACCGCGCGCAGGTCGAGGCGATCCTGCAGATGCGCAAGGCGGACGGCGTCGGTATCGACGATGGTGATGTCGTTTTCTTCCGAGACCAGGCTTTCAGCCAGGCTGGCACCCACCTGACCCGCGCCGAGAATGATGATCTTCATTACGCTCCCTCAAGCCAGCCATCGCAATGGCCGTCATGCCGAAATCTTACTCCTCGCCGCGACGACCGATCTGGATGCCGAGCTGCTTCAGCTTGCGGTAGAGGTGGGTGCGCTCAAGCCCCGACTTCTCCGCGACACGCGTCATGTTGCCGCTCTCCATCTTCAGGTGATGCTCGAAGTAGAGCCGCTCGAACTCGTCGCGCGCATCCCGCAGCGGCTGCTCGAAGAAGGGGAGCAGCGTCGGCGCCTCGCTCGTCTCGCGCACCTCGGATTGCAGCACCCGGCCGACGTCCTCGGCCAGGATCTCGTCTTCGAGCGCGGTTAGCGCCAGGTTCTTCACCGCCGCCTGCAGCTCCGGCCAGTCGCCCTGCCAGCGGTGCATGCGCAGCGCATTGAGCGCGCTCACCGACAGCCGGCGCATCGGCACTTCGCCACGTTCGGCGAGGTGCGTCAGCAGCAATGAGGCGATCTCGGGGATCTCGTCGCCATGTGCCGCCAGCTGTGGCAAGGCCAGCCAGACCTCGGCGATGCGGACGAGCAGCGCATTGTCCCAGCCCGCATCGGCCAGCGCCGTAACCGGCTTTGTCGTGCCGCAGACGAGCATGGCGTTGTTTTTTTCGAGCCGGTCGAGCGCGAAGGCAAGATTCATCTGCTGCAGCTTGCCCATGCCGGCGAGATCGGCAACGAAGACGATCCCGCCCGCCGCCTTCTGCAGCATTTCCTGGGTCAGCGGGCCGCTCACGGTCGCCAGGTCCAGCCACGGCGAATGCGGTGGCTGCAGCGAGCGGGCGCAGAGCTCGGCGATGGCGCTAGAGGCCGATTTCAGCATCAGCACGGGCGTCTTCGCGGCGGCCTGCTCGAGGCGCTTCTTGAGATCCTTGATCAGCGGCGAGCGGGTGAAGGCGTCGAGCGTCAGCGGCGCCTTGACCGGCGCCATTTCATGCTTGAGCGCCTTCTTCACGGTCGCCAGCAGCTTCTGCAGCGCAATCGGCTTTTCCAGAAAATCGGCGGCACCGATGCGCGTCGCCTCGACCGCGGTATCGATCGTGCCGTGCCCGGACATCATTACCACCGGCATCGTCAGCTGTCCGTTGGCCGCCCATTCCTTGAGCAACGAGATGCCATCGGTGTCGGGCATCCAGATATCGAGCAGCACCAGATCCGGGCGCTTCTCGCCGCGGATGCGGCGCGCCGCGGTGGCGTTCTCCGCCAGCCACACGCTGTGCCCTTCATCCGCAAGGATCTCCGAAAGGAGTTCGCGGATGCCGATTTCGTCGTCAACGACCAGGATGTGTGCCATTTGCCACTTTCGCTTGTACTTGTTCGGGTTGCCGCGGAGACAGCGGCAGGCGGATGGAGACCTGCGCACCGCCTTGCGGACGGTTGGTGATGTCGATGTTGCCGTGGTGTTCATCCACGATCTTCTTGACGATCGCAAGGCCGAGTCCGGTGCCCTTGGCCTTGGTCGTCACATAGGGCTCGAAGACGCGGGCAATGATCTCGGGCGGGAAACCCGGACCGGCGTCCACCACGAAGAGTTCGGCACGGTCGCCGACCACGCGCGTGCCGATTTCGATGTGGGCGTGATCACGGTCTTCCTGCGCGTCCTCGGCGTTGCGCAGCAGGTTGTGGATGATCTGGCGCATCTGCGTCGCATCCCCTAGAACGAGCGGCAATCCGTCGGCAAGACGAACCGCCACCTCGGCACTGGAGTTTTCGTAGAGTCCCAGCACTTCGCCGATCAGATCGTTGAGATCGAGCGGCGCGACTTCCGGCGCCGGCAGACGGGCATAGTCGCGGAAATCGTCGACCATGCGCTTCATCGCCTGCACCTGGTTGATGATGGTCTGTGTTCCACGGTTGAGGAAGTCGACGTCGCCGTTGGCCAGCTTGTCGGCCAGCTTCATCTGCAGCCGCTCGGCGGAGAGCTGGATCGGCGTCAGCGGGTTCTTGATCTCGTGTGCCAGCCGCCGCGCGACCTCGCCCCAGGCAGCGCTGCGCTGCGCCGCGACGAGGCGGGTGACGTCGTCGAACACGACCACGTAGCCCCCACCACTCGCCTCGGGCAGCTTGGAACCGCGCAACAGAAGGATCTGCGGCATGCCGTTGGGCCGCTCGAGTTCGATCTGGCTGTGCCACTCGCCATCGGAGCGGCCGGCGAAGCCTGCGCGGATCGCCTGACCGAGGACGCGCTGGCGCGGCCAGGCATCGACCAGTTCCGAGAACAACCCCTGGAAATTGTCATCGAGGATGGCGAGCGCACCTTCGTTGGCGTTGCGCAGCAGGAAGCGGCTGTCGAACACAAGCACGCCGGCAGACAGGTTGGCGAGGATGGATTCGAGATAGGCACGCCCGGACTCCACCTCGGCCCGGTGACGCTCCGCTTCCTTGCGCGCATCGTCGAGCTGGCGCGTCATCTGGCTGAAGGATTGCGTCAGCACGCCAAGCTCATCGCGACTGTAGATTGCCTGACGCGGTGTGAAGTCGCCGGCTGCCACGGCCTGCGTGCCTTCGGCGAGGATGGAAAGCGGCGCCGACAGGCGACGCGCCATGACGAAGGCCAGGGCAAAGGCAGCGAACAGTGCGAGCAGCACGGCCAGCGTCAGGGTCAGTGCGTAAATCTGCGTCAGACCCTGACGCGCCAGCGACAATTCCTGGTAATCGCGGTACACCTCCTGCACCGCTTCGGCATTCTGTGCGACCCCCGCCGGAACGGCATGCGTGAGTTGCAGGACGCGCGGTTCGGCCCCGAGCTTGCGCGCCAGCACGGGTACCAGTACGCGGACGTAAAGGTCGCCGGCTCCCCCTTCGATGGCGCCGACACCCCGGCCCGCGCGCACCTGTTGCAACTGCGTCGGCGTCGGCAGGGGCGGTGTGGGCATGCCAAGGCTGCTGGCCGCGCTGCCGATCAGCTGGCCGGACTGGGTGAAGAGGCCGATAGTTTCGGAACCGGCCTGCTCGCGCATGCGGTTGAGCTGGCCGCGCTGCTGGGGTTCGGGAAAGTCGGCCACCTCCAGCGCGACACCCTGCGCCTTGTCCATGAGATCGGCCAACTGCGCATCGAGCGCGCTGCGACCAAGCGCGAGGCCCGATTCGAGTGCCTTCTCGACGCGCACGTCGAACCAGCTCTCGATGCTCTTGGTGAGGAACTGGACCGACACGCCGTAGATCAGCGCGCCGGGAATCACCGCCATCAGGCCGAAGAAGAGCATCAGGCGCAACTTGAGGCGCGAACCGAAGACCTTCTGCCGATGCTCGCGCCAGAGCTGGCGCAACTGCCAGATGAGCAAGGAGGCGAGGGCAATCGCGACGACGACGTTGAGGCCGATCAGCCATGGGTAGTGGCGCGCGAATAGGGCGGTATTGGCGCTCGCGGTCGCCAGCAGGAACAGCAGGATGGCACCGAAGGCCGCGGCGACGATCAGCAGGACCTTCATTTCGCCTCCTCGCCGGTCGTCATGACGGGCGCCACGGCGGCGGATACGCGCGGTACCGTGAAGGACCAGCGCTTCCAGTCGGACGAGAGTATCCAGTCCTTGTTCGACAGCGCTTCAACCTGGAAAGGCTTGGGCAGTTGCGAGGTGTCGAGGCGGACACGCAGGCCGGCATCGAAGGTTTCGCCGGGCGCGAGTCGGTCGCGCTCTGCGATCTGCCAGTTGCGGATCCGGGAAAGACTGCGCAGCGCCTCGTCCAGACTGCTGAAGCTCTGATGCAGGGCGCCGGTCGACAGGCGGTACTGGCGGGTCAGCGCATGGTAGGTGAGGCGCCAGGTCTGACGAATCTGGATGACCCGCTCATCGAACCAGTACCAGCGTGGGCGCGTCAGTTCGAACTCGGCCACGAAATGCAGCGTCAGCCCCTTGCCGACGGCTTCCTCCAGCCGCGGACTGAAATCGAACGCGAGGTCGGTGGCGAGCACCAGGCCGCCATCCTCGGCCGGCGTGATCTGGATGCCGCGCAGGTCGATCTCGGCGGCCTGCACGACAGGCGCCAGCGCCAGCAGGGCCGCCAGCACCAGCGTGTGCAACAGTTCAGCGAGCTTTCTGCAGCAGCGCATAGTAGAACCCGTCATGATCTTCCTGCGGCAACAACTGTGTCTCGCCGAGCAGGGCGACATCCGGCCGGGCAGCAACGAAACCGGCGACCTGCACCCGGTTCTCTTCCGGAAACACCGAGCAGGTAGCGTAGAGAAGTTTGCCACCGCTTGCGAGGGTGGGCCACAACGCGTCGAGAATCTGCCGCTGTGTCCGCGCAAAACTGGCGATATCCGCCTCGCGCCGCAACCATTTGCTGTCGGGATGACGACGCACGACCCCCGATGCGGTACACGGCACATCTGCGAGGATACGGTCGAAGGGACGGCCGTCCCACCAGGATTTGACCTTGCGGCAATCGGTCACGAGCACCCGGGCCTTCAAGCCGAGGCGGGCCAGATTTTCGTCGATGCGCCGTGCCCGCATCGCATCCATTTCCAGTGCAAGCAGGTCGAGATCGGCCAGTTCGAGCAGGTGGGCGGTCTTGCCCCCGGGCGCCGCGCAGGCATCGAGGACACGCTGGCCGGCAGCGACGTCCAGCAATTCCGCGGCACGCTGAGCGCCGGCATCCTGCACCGATACCCAGCCTTCGGTGAAACCGGGCAGCGCCTCGACCGGTTGCGGTCGCGCCAGTCGGAGACCGGCGTCGCCTACTGGTGAGGATTCGATTCCGACGGCAGACAGGCGCTGCCGATAGTCGTCCCGCGTCAGATGGCGGCGGTTCACCCGCAGGCTCATCGGTGGCGGCGCATTGCCGACAGCCACGATCTGCAGCCACGATTCCGGGTAGGCCGCACGCAGTCGGTTCAGCCACCAGGCGGGATGACGGCATTCGGCTTCGTCGCCATGAAGCTCGGAACGCAGGCTTGTCTGCCTGCGCAGGTAGCTGCGCAGCACGCCATTGACCAGCCCGCGGAACGCGCCGCGCGCCAGTTGCCCGGCCGCCTCGACCGCTTGGTCGACGATGGTATGCGCGGCATCGGGACGGGCGTCGAGCCGATGCAGGGCGCAGAGGAGCAGGGCTCGAACTTCCGGTTTGGCGAGCGGGCGCTCGAGCAACTGCCCAAGCAGCGCGTCACCCTCCCCGAAGCGGCGCAATGCGCCATAGGCCAGTTCCTGTGCCGACGCGCGCGTCGCAGGCAATTCGCCGGCGGGAGCGAGGACCACCTCCGCCAGGCTGCGCCCCCCGATCACCGCCGCGACCGCGTGAGAAGCCAGCAGGAAAGCCCGTGCCAGCGAGTCGGCCGGCAAGGCATGGGAGACACGGGCTGCGGAAACCTTGGGCACGGGTGTGGCGAGCAAGCGACTCAGAGCGTGAATGGAAGCGGAAAGTGTAGCATGCCTACAACAGTCTTCCGGCATAATGGCGCCATGGTTTCCCCTTCCCTGAAACGCTACGCGTGGCTTTCGATTGCCGCAGCACTGACCACCATCGTATTGAAGGCCGCCGCCTGGTGGATGACCGGCTCCGTCGGTCTGCTTTCCGATGCGCTGGAGTCGGGTGTGAACCTCGCGGGTGCCGTGATGGCGCTCGCCATGCTGTCGCTGGCAGCGCTGCCGCCAGACGACAACCACAGCCACGGGCACGGCAAGGCGGAGTATTTCGCGAGCGGTTTCGAGGGCATGCTGATCCTGGCGGCCGCCGTCGGCATCGCAGTCACCGCCGTGCAGCGCCTGCTGCAGCCGCAACCGCTGGAGCAGATCGGTATCGGCCTGGTCGTCTCCATCGTCGCCTCGGTGATCAACCTGCTGACGGCACGCGTGCTGCTCGCGGCGGGCAGGGAAAACCGCTCGATCACGCTGGAGGCCGATGCCCATCACCTGATGACCGATGTCTGGACCTCGGCCGGTGTCATCGTCGGCGTCGGTGCCGTCGCACTGACCGGCTGGCTTTGGCTGGACCCGCTGCTGGCGCTGCTCGTTGCCAGCAATATCGTATGGACGGGTTGGCAACTGGTCCGACGCTCGGCCTCGGGACTGATGGACGAAGCATTGCCCGCGGACCAGCAGGCTGCAGTGGTCGCCGTCCTCGAGCGCCACCGGGCCGGCGGCATCGATTTCCACGCCCTGCGCACCCGGCAGGCTGGCGCGCGTTGTTTCGTCACGGTTCACATCCTCGTCCCCGGAGCCTGGAGCGTGCAACGCGCTCATGACCTGGCCGAGGAAATCGAGGCGGAAATCCGGAGCTGCCTGCCGCACGCATCGGTGCTGACGCATCTGGAGCCGCTCGAAGACCCGGTGTCAGCGCACGACATCGAACTCGATCGCCCACCTCCCGGCCAATGAACTGGCGCACCGCCGCGACCCGTGCCTTGCTGGCAGGCACGCTGATGGCCGCCAGTGCACCGCTGCTGGCCTGGAATGCAGCCGGACATCGGCTGACCGCCACGATCGCCTGGCAGGCGATGGATGAAGAAACGCGCACCGCTGCCGGCCGCTTGCTGGCGGCCCACCCGGATTACGCCGTCTGGCTGGCACGCAACAGGACGGAGGACCCGGCCCAGGGGGCTTTCATCGAGGCCAGCACCTGGCCGGACGACATCCGGCGCGACGCTCGCTTTCACGACGACAGCGATGCGGAGACCCGTCAGTTGCCGGGATTCCCCGACATGGCCCGGCACGGGCGCTGGCACTATATCGACCAGCCGCTGTTTGCGAAGCCGGTACAGCGTCCGGGTGACGGCGAGCTGCCCCTGCGCATGGCACAGCTGGTCAGGACGCTCGGGCAGCGGGACGGCGGGATCGCCGCCCGGGCCTACGCGCTGCCATGGCTGATCCACCTTGTCGGCGATGCCCACCAGCCGCTGCACACGGTCAGCCGCTACGACGAGGAAGCACGGGGCGACGAGGGCGGCAACCGCCTGTGGATCGACAACCCGTTTCACCCGCGACGACGCGAAATGACGCTGCACGCCTATTGGGACGATCTTCCCGGTCCGCCCTGGCTGCGCGGCGAACGTCTGGAAAAGGCGGCCGAGCGACTCGCCGCGCTAGGCCACAGGCCGGAGAGCGTCGGCACCGTCGGCCAGTGGCTGAAGGAGGGGCGGACGCTCGCCGAGACGGTCGTCTATGAAGGCCTGGAGGGGGAGGTGCCGACCCTGACGTCCGCCTATCACGAGCGGGCGCAGCGCACCGCCAACGAGCGTGTCGTGCTGGCCGGACGGCGCCTGGCCCTGCTGCTGGAAAAACTGCTGAGACAACAGTAAGTATTTACTGCGGCCAGGCCGATGCGAAGCCCGTTGCGATCAGGCGCCGGCGCCGAAGATCTCACCGACGTTCATCGGATGGCCCGCCAGGAACCGGGCGACGGGCAGTCGCTTGCCCCCGGCCTTTTGCAGCTCGGTCACGCGCAAGGCCCCCTCACCACAGGCAATCACGAGGCTGTCGCGTTCAAGCGCGAGCAATTCACCCGGTGCGCCGGTCGCCATGACGGGTGTCGCCTGCCAAAGCTTGACCTGGGTGCCGGCCAGCGTCGTCACGGCACCGGGAAAAGGGTTGAAGGCACGGATCTGGCGATCGATCGTCGTTGCCGACTGCCGCCAATCGATGAGCGCCTCCGCCTTTTCGATCTTGGCGGCATAGGTGATCCCGGCCTCAGGTTGCGGAGTGGGCAATAGTGGCAGGCGAGCCAGCGCCTCGACGATAAGGCGACCGCCAAGAGCGGCCAGTGCATCGTGCAGGCTCGCCGCCGTCGTCTGGCCGTCGATCGGTACTTTTCCCGACATCAGGACGGGACCGGTATCAAGGCCGGCTTCCATCTGCATGATGCAGACGCCGCTTTCGACATCTCCGGCGAGAATGGCCCGCTGGATCGGCGCCGCACCGCGCCAGCGCGGCAGCAGGGAAGCATGGATGTTGAGACAGCCGTAGCGCGGCAAGTCGAGCACGACCTGCGGCAGAATCAGGCCATACGCTGCAACCACCATCACGTCGGCGGCGACCTCACGCACGGTTTCCTGAGCCAGCGGATCCTTCAGGCTCGCCGGCTGGAAGACGGGAAGACCGTGCCGTGCGGCCAGTTGCTTGACTGGCGAGGCCTGCAAGGCCATGCCCCGCCCGGCGGGACGATCCGGCTGGGTCAGGACCAGGGCAACCTCATGGCCCGCCGCCAGCAGGTCGGCCAGGGCCGTCGCCGCAAAATCCGGCGTCCCGGCAAAAATGAGTTTCATGATCGATCAGGCGGTGATGCGGGCCTGCTTCGCGAGCTTGGCCTTGATGCGGGTCTGCTTGAGCTGGGACAGGTGGTCGACGAAGACCTTGCCCTGCAAATGATCCAGTTCGTGCTGGATGCAGACGGCCAGCAGGCCGTCGGCCTCGATCCGCTGCGCCTGCCCATCCAGATCCAGGTAGCGCACGGTGACGCGCTCGGCACGCTCGACCCGGTCATAAACCCCGGGCACCGACAGGCAGCCCTCCTCACCGACCTGCTCACCCTCGTCGGCGACGATCTCGGGGTTGATCAGCACGAGCAGCGCATTCTTCTCCTCGGAGACATCAATGACGATCAATTGTTTATGCACATCGACCTGGGTCGCAGCGAGGCCGATCCCCGGTGCCTCGTACATGGTTTCCGCCATGTCGGCTGCCAGGCGACGAATGCCGTCGTCAATATTCGTGATCGGTTGCGCCACTTTGCGCAGACGCGGATCGGGGAATCGAAGAATGGGCAGGAGTGCCATAAAAAAGCTTGCTCGAAGAAGTAATTACGTGCAGAATCTAACGCAAAGTCTTGACTTGTGGGGCGAATCAATGATTGATTCGATGGCAGCGTAGTCCATGACACCCCGATCGATATGACCAAACTCCGGCACCGGTTGTTCCGGGCGTCAGAATGAGGATAGCACGATGATGACCCGCATTATATCCGCGCTCCTGCTGGCTCTGGCCGCCAGCTTCGTTCAGGCAGCCGATCCGGCGCCGCTGCAGGTCGCCGACAACGCGCCTGATCGCCACATCGTGGTCCCCGGTGACACCTTGTGGGGGATTTCCGCAAAATTCCTCAAGGAGCCCTGGCGCTGGCCCGAGGTGTGGCGCCTGAACAGCGAGCAGATCAAGAATCCGCACCGCATCTATCCCGGTGACGTCATCGTGCTTGATCGGGATGCGAACGGCCGCCCGCTGCTCCGCGTCGCAAACAACAACAAGCTGACGCCGAAGGTTTACAGCGAAAACGTCGAGCAGGGCATCCCCAGCATTCCACCAAACGTCATCGAGCCGTTCATCTCGCAGCCGCTGATCGTCGATGACATCACGGTCAACGAAGGGGCACGCATCGTCGGCATGCAGATCGAGCGCGTTCATCTGGGGCCGGGCGACAAGGCTTTCGTCGAAGGGGCGAGCGATCGTCCGAATCAGGTCCTGTGGCAGATCTACCGCCCGGGGAAGCCGTTGCTGGATCCGGATAGCCAGGCCTTGCTGGGCTATGAGGCGTTCTATCTGGGGACTGCCGAGCAGCAGCAACCCGGCGAACCCGGCGTGTTCGAAATCCGCAGCTTCAAGCAGGAAATCGGGCGGGGTGATCGCCTGCTGCCTGCTGCCCTTCCGCAACTGGTCAATTACGCACCGCACAAGCCGGAGCGCGAGACGGAAGCACGTGTCGTTTCCATCTATGGCGGCGTCGGCACGGCAGGTCGTGGTTCGGTCATCGTTCTGAATCGCGGCACGAATGCCGGGCTGGAAGTAGGGCACGTACTTGCGCTCTATCGCAACCGCACGGACACCTTCCGCAACTGGGAAACGGACAAGAAGGAAACGGTCACGCTGCCGCCGGAGCGTTATGGCCTGATCTTCGTTTTCCGCACGTTCGAGAAAGTCGCCTACGCGCTGGTACTCAATTCCAACGGCGCAGTCGACCTGAACGACTTCCTGCGCAACCCCTGAGCCTGATGCCGGCCGGCAGCGTTGACGCCGACTGGCTGCGGCTGACCCTCATTCCCGGCATAGGCGGCGAAACGCAGCGCAAGCTGCTCGCCGCTTTCGGGCTTCCTGAGCGAATATTCGCTGCCGAGCGCAGTGCGCTGGCCGCTGTCATCGGCCCCAAGGCGACAGAACGTCTGCTCGAGACCGCGACATGTGAGGCAGTGGAAGCTGCCCAGGCTTGGGCATCGCTACCGGACCAGCACATCGTCACGCTGGCCGATGCCGACTATCCCGCGCCACTCCTTGAGCTTCCCGATCCGCCGACGCTGCTCTACGTGCGCGGCTCCCGGAGTCTTCTTGGCAAGATCTCGGCAACGGGTACAAGCAGTGCAATCGCCGTTGTCGGCAGTCGAAACGCCACAGGACAAGGGGAAGCCAACGCCCGCGCTTTTGCTGGCGCACTGGCAGAAGCCGGTTTCTGCATCGTCAGCGGGCTTGCGCTCGGTATCGATGCCGCAGCGCATCGGGGCGCGCTCGCAGCGAACGGTGACACGATCGCCGTCATTGGCACGGGGGCCGACCGACTGTACCCGGCGCGCAATCGCGATCTCGCGACGGAAATCGCGGCTCGTGGCGCCATCATCTCCGAGTTTCCGTTGGGTACGCCAGCCGCCGCCGCAAACTTTCCGCGCCGCAACCGGCTCATTTCCGGGCTATCGCAGGGTGTACTGGTTGTCGAGGCGGCAGTCGAGAGCGGGTCCCTGATCACGGCTCGCCTGGCAGGCGACCAGGGCAGGGAAGTGTTCGCGATTCCGGGCTCGATCCATTCCCCTCAGTCCCGGGGCTGTCACCGGCTGATTCGGCAGGGAGCAAAGCTCGTCGAAACGGCCGAGGACATCCTGGAGGAGCTTTCTCCGCACCCGCGGGGAGCCTGCCACAAAGCGACTGCGCATCGCGATACGTCCTCCGGCGAGAGCGGGGATGCGGCCCGCGTGTTGGGCTGTGCCGGATATGACCCGGTCACGATCGACGAACTGGCAGCACGTTCAGGCTTGACGGCCGATACGCTTTCCGTGATCCTGTTGCAACTGGAACTCGATGGCCATATAGCAACTCTGCCGGGAGGGCGCTATCAGCGCTTGGCAGAACAGCACTCAACACAATGATCGACGTCCTCGTCTTCCTCTTCGAAAACTACTTCGACATCAGCACCCATCCGGAATCCGACGCGCTGGCACGCAAGCTGTCCGCAGCCGGCTTCGACCCGGACGAGGTTTCCTTTGCACTGGACTGGCTGAACGAGCTCAAGCTGGCGCGCCCACTGCAATTTTCAGCCGACCCACGTGCCTTCCGCATCTATGCCGACGAGGAGCGCATCAGGCTCGCTGACGGTTGTATCGACTTCATGGCCTTCCTCGAAGCGGCGGGTGTCATCACGCCACCACAGCGGGAACTGATTCTTGAACGCACGTTGATACTCGCTGACGAAGTCGTTTCCCTTGAGAAGCTCAAGATCGTCGCCCTGATGGTGCTGTGGAGTCAGGCGCAAACGCTCGAGCCGTTGATCATCGAAGAGCTGCTGAACGTCAGCGACGACTCGCCGCTGCACTGAAGTTCTCGAACGGGTGCGGCTTGCGCCCGGCAGTACAACGCTCTTATCATCCCCGCAACAATCACCTTCGGCGCTACCTGTTGCCGCCCAGAGCCACCTCCCCATGACCAAGAAGCTGATCATCGCCGAAAAACCCTCCGTCGCCGCCGACATTGCGCGCGCAATTGGAGGGTTCACCAAGCACGACGATTATTTCGAGAGCGAGGAATTCGTCCTCACCTCGGCGATCGGCCACCTGCTCGAACTGGCCTGCCCGGAAGCCTACGAGGTCAAGCGGGGCAAATGGTCCTTCGCGCACCTGCCGGTGATCCCGCCACACTTCGACCTGAAGCCGATTGAAAAGACGGAGTCGCGCCTGAAGCTGGTCACCAAGCTGATCAAGCGCAAGGATGTGACTGGCCTGGTGAATGCCTGTGACGCGGGCCGGGAAGGCGAGCTGATCTTCAATTACATCGCCCAGCACGCCAAGAGCGGCAAGCCGGTGCAGCGACTGTGGCTCCAATCGATGACGCAGGCGGCGATCCGTGATGGATTCGCCAGCCTGCGCCCCGGTGCTGACCTGCGCGGGCTGGCCGATGCCGCCGTCTGCCGCTCGGAATCCGACTGGCTGGTCGGCATCAACGGTACGCGGGCGATGACCGCCTTCAACTCCAAGACCGGTGGATTCCACCTGACAACTGTCGGTCGCGTGCAGACACCGACACTGGCGATCCTGGTCGAGCGCGAGGAGAAGATCAAGAAATTCAAACCGCGTGCCTACTGGGAAGTCGAGGGCATCTTCGGCGCCGCCGCCGGCGAGTACAAGGGCAAGTGGTTCGACGAGAAATTCAAGGGCAAGGATGATGACGAACACGCCCGTGCCGACCGCCTGTGGGATCAGGCGCGGGCCGACGCGCTACGCGCCAAGTGCCTCGGCCAGCCGGGCGAGGTCACGGAAGAGGCCAAGCCATCGACCCAGCTCTCGCCGCTGCTCTACGACCTTACCAGCCTGCAGCGCGAGGCCAACAGTCGCTTCGGCTTCTCGGCGAAGGCCACACTGGGCCTCGCCCAGGCGCTGTACGAGAAGCACAAGGTGCTGACCTATCCGCGTACCGATGCCCGTGCGCTACCCGAGGACTACATCGGCACGGTCAAGGCGACGCTGGACATGCTGTCAGGTCGTGACCTGCAGAAGGGTGCTGACCCGTCGATCGCCAACCGTTACGGCATCTTCGCCGACGAGATCCAGAAGAAGAACTGGGTCGTGCCGAACAAGC
>DAORCC010000012.1:14891-26368 GCA_035345235.1 Azospira sp. | reverse complement strand
GGCGCCAGGTCGACCGCGACCCGCAGCGGCCGGTCGTCCTCATCTGCCGCAGCGGCCGCCGTTCGGTCGAGGCCGGTGAGCACCTGGAGAGCGAGGGTTTCCAGAACGTGATCAACGTGCGCTACGGCTTCGAGGGCGATCGCGACGAGCACATGCACCGCAATGTCATCAACGGCTGGCGGGTGGATGGCCTGCCCTGGGAGCAGAGCTGAGATCGGCGGGTGGCGGCCCGGATAGCGCCGGGCGCTGTCAGTAATATTGCGCAGAAGTGCCGCGAGCCGGTTGTGTGATAATCGAAGCGCCTCTGCCGCAAGCTTCCCGCCAATCCTGCCAACGCCTCCCCGCATGAAGATGTCCGCGCTTCGTCGTCCCGCCGCCCATCGCTGCCCGGCCACTGCCGGAGTCACCCCTTGAGCGACCGCCGCTACCCGCCGGCCCTGCTTGCCTGGAGTGTCTGGGGCCTCGGTGCGCTGCTCTACCTGATCGGCTTCTATCAGCGTGTCGCGCCGGCGGTGATCACCGACCGGCTGATGGCGGATTTCGCCCTCGGTGCCGCAGCGCTCGGCAACCTCTCGGCCTTCTACTTCTATTCCTATGTGGCGATGCAGATCCCGACCGGGATCATCGCCGACCGCTGGGGGCCGCGGCGCCTGCTGACGGTCGGCGCCGGTGTCGCAGCACTCGGCACCTTCCTCTTCGCCTTCGCGCCGACGATCTTCTGGGCCAATGCCGGGCGCCTGCTGATCGGCGCCTCGGTCGCCGTCGCCTTCGTCTCGATGCTGAAGCTGGCGACGCGCTGGTTCCGCCCCGAGCAGTTCGCGCTGGCTTCCGGCATCGCCCTCTTCTGCGGCGTCTGCGGCGGCGTCGTCGCCGGCGTGCCGCTGCGCCTGCTCGTCGAGTCCTTCGGCTGGCGGCCGGTCATGGTCGTGACCGCGATCGTGACGGCTGCGCTTTGCCTCGCCATCTTCCTGTTCGTACGCGACGACCCGAGCGAGCGCGGCTACGCCAGCCATGCGCCGGCGCCGGCAGCCGGCGGCACGCATCATGGTTCCGTCTGGCACGGCCTGATGCAGGTGCTCTCGTACCGCAACAGCTGGATCCTCGTCATCGTCCCCATCGGCGTCGCCGGCGCGGTGCTCACCTTCGCCGGACTCTGGGGCGTGCCCTACCTGAAGCAGGTGCACGGGCTCGACACCAAGACGGCTGCCGCCATCACCTCGACGCTGCTCGTCTCATGGGCGCTCGGCGGGCCGATTCTCGGCGCGCTTTCCGAGCGCATGGGTCGGCGCAAACCCCTGTATGTGATCACCACGGTGATTGCCCTGATCGGCTGGGGCATCGTCATCTACCTGCCGCTGCCGATCTGGGCGCTGGTCGGCGTGCTGATCGTCAGCGGCTTCGCCTGCGGCAACCTGATCATCGGCTTCGCCTTCGCCAAGGAATCGGTTCCGTCGCGTCTGATGGGCACGGCCTCCGGCGTCTGCAACATGGGCCCGCTGATGGGCGGCATGTTCCTGCAACCCGGTGTCGGCTGGATTCTCGACCGCCACTGGCTGGGCAGCACCGCCGGCGGCGCGCGTATCTACGATGCGGCCGCCTACCAGGCGGGCTTCTCGCTGATCTTCGGGGCGATCGTCCTGTCGCTGCTGCTGATCCTGTTTGCGCGCGAGACCTACTGCAAGCAGACAGCGTGAGGTGATTGGTCCATGCAGGGCAAGGGCATCCGCGCGGCCCCGATCGCCTGTCGGTGCCCGCAAAACCGGCTGGCAGGTGCCAGAAACAGAAAAGGCCGGATATCCGGCCTTTTCAATTGCGGCTGCGGCGTGTTCAGCGGCGGGAACGGCGGCGCGCCACCACCCCCATCAGGCCGAGGCCGGCCAGCAGCATCGCGTAGGCGTCCGATTCCGGCACCGGGCTGACTTCGGCGTTGATGGCCGAAATCGACACCAGACCGTTGCCGCCCGGCGGGGAGGCTTTCGTGAAACCCTCGATATGCAGCAGATAGGGCGTATTGCCCTGCAGCGTGTAAGCGTTGTTCGCCGGATCGTTGAAAACGGCGAGCAGGTTGCCGCCGAAGGACATGGCACCGACGTTGAGGCCGACGCTGCCGATCGAAAAATTCAGGGACTGAAACTGTGCTTCCAGGCCGGAGACCAGCAGCGCGAGACTGTTCGTGTTGTCCGGGGTAACGTAGAAATACTCGGAGAACGACGAGTTGGCCACGGTCTGGAAACTCAGCGCATGGGCGGAACCCGCTGCCGCGATCGCGGCGCCTGCGAGGGAAAGGCGGAGCATTTTCTTCATTGCGAATCCTCAGGCGTTGTTCTTGCGGCGACGGGCGACGGCACCCATCAGGCCCAGGCCCGACAGCAGCAGGGCATAGGTTTCCGGTTCCGGCACCGGCGCCAGGGTGACCGAATAGACAGCGGCCGTCGTTTCACCGCGGAACTCGAACCAGTAGGTCTGCTGCGGCGTCAGGTTGCCGGCGCTGCCGGAAAACGAGAAAACGTGCGTGAGCGGCGCGGACGGCACCGGAGAAAGAAGCGACCAGGCCGACCAGGCCGGCTGTGCCCCGACGCCAAGGCGATACTGCACCTGCAGGTTGCCGAACAGGTCGATACCGGTAATGCCGCCGATGACGCCGGGTTGCGAGCCGGCGACGAACGAGAACGTGTCGTCGAACTCACCGAATACCCCGATGTTCGACTGACCGATCGTCGTGTTCAGGGTGCCGAGATGGTAGGTGTTCGCCGCGGCAGGCATGCTGACCGATACGGCGCCGATCATCGCGACGCCGAGCGCGAGCTGCTTGAATCTGGAAGCGAGCATGGAGAACCCCAATTGCATAGTGACAGTTGCCCGGACTGTATCGCTTCGTCATGCACTGCACAATAGCCAAAAGGTACTAGTGCGCGTCAGGCGGACGGACGGAGCGAACGGCGCCCCCGCTACTGCGAGGGCGTCCCTGGATGGGTTACGTCAGCCGGCGTTGCTGGTGCGCCGCCGCCGTGCTACCGCCCCCATTAGCCCGATGCCGGCGAGCAGCATCGCCCAGGTCTCCGGTTCCGGCACCGGCGTCACCTCGAACTGCGGGCCGGCCGCACCCATCGCGAACAGCGCAGCCATGGTAGCGGCCGATCCTTTGTCAGTTGCCAGATCGAATTTGTGTTTGCCTATAGAAGTCGTCCTGCCCGACTTGGGATCGATGGTCCAGTATTCCATCGCGATCGTGCCGTAAGCGAATGATCCCTGCAGCATGGGAGGGCCGCCGCTGCCGCCGAGCTGCAGGCTGGTGAGTACCACTTTTTCGAACGTCATCTCGAAATACTTGATCCGTCGGGCCTCTTCACCCGTCGTGGTGAGGGCGACGGTGGTCTTGTCGATGAGTTGGGCAGAACCTGCCGCCTTAAACAGATCCATCACACTCCGGTCGGCAGTCTGTGTCCAGTAGAAGTCGGAAAAATACGGCTTGCCGGCACCAGCCCCGCCACCGCCTCCAGCGTAGGGAATCGAGACGCCCCACGAGAAGCTTTCGAACTCGATCCAGTCCTTGTAGCCTTCCGCCGTGCTGCTGCCCTTCGCAATGTGATTGCCGCCATCGTCAAACCTCAAGAAATAGTCGCCCGCGGCCAGGGCGTTGCCGGAAACTGCAAAGGTGCCAAGTGCCGCGAAGGCGACAAGGGCACGGGTAAACGCACGACGGATCTGCATGGGGAACCTCCAACTTTCGAATTGAACTGCTTGGCGCCGGACGGCGGGAGAGGTATCGGTGATCGCGGATGCAATCACCATGTCATGCTAGGAAACTAATTCGCCGGGCGCAAGGCGAAGCGACGGATCCTCAGTGGACCGTGAATGCCGGCCGCAGAAAGCCGCTATTGGCGGCCGTTGTCAGCGTCAGCCGGTTCATGCCGCGCACGATCGGTCGGGACGCCGATACCGGCCTGAACGGGCCCATCGGCGAGCGTGCATGCTCCAGATGGACGCGGCCCGGCCGGGGGGCGTGCAGGCGCAGTTCCCAGACTCCCGGTGATCGCTCGCTCGCCTGCCATCCGAACGGACGCGACAGCGGCTCGCCGATGAAGACGCCTTCTCCCGGCCACGCCACGCTCTTCCAGTACGCCTCGATCGCTGTCGCTCCGCCCGCGTAGAAGAACATCGCCACCGCCGGCAACGGGAATTTCTGAGGATGGTTGCAGGGCTCGGTGACCGTACCATAGCTCGCTGTCGCCCCCGCCTCCAGCCAACGCAGCGCACTCATCTGGCTGGAGTCCGTCAGCTGCCCGCCGAACGAGGTCAGATGGTCGGCAAGGGCGCCTGGCGCGAAGCGCAGCGTCTCGATGCCCGGAACGCTGGCGAGACCCGTGAAGAAAAACAGCACATCCTCCCGCGCCGCGATTGTGTCTGCGGCCAGCACCTCGATCGGGAATACGCCCTCCAGTTCCTTGGCCGTCTGCTCGAAATAGGCCGCGCGGACATTGCGTGCCCGATCGCTGGTGCTCATCAGCAAGGCGTTGCCCGCGGGGAAGCTGCTGTCTGCAGCCACGCCCCGGTCAATCAAGGAGCGAACCGCCGCCTCATCGTGGCCGGCCAGCATCATTGCCGGCCGCAGGCCGTGCTCCGTAAACGGGTAGCTGCCCGCGGCATTGAAGTACGGGCTTGCCGCCGTCCGTCCGCACTGCCTCGAGCAGAAGCGCTCATCGAAGCCGAATGCCAGCGCCGAGGTCAGCGACATGCAACCGACCCGGTACGGCATCGTCCACGCCACCGCGAAGGCCTGCACGTGCCGCGGCGTTTCCGCATCGATCTGCTGCTTCAGCGCTGCAAACCTGTCCGGCGAAATCGCCGACTGTCCCGGCGTGAAATGGAGCCGGATCACATTGCCGTCTGGAATTCGCCGAACCTTCTGGTAATGGGCACCGGTCGCACGTGAAAGCGGATCGTCCTCGTTGATCAGCAGCCCGATATCCTCGGCGACGAGCCCGGTCCGCGGCGGAATGAAGGTCGGCCCGCCCAGCACCGGCGTGGCGAATGTCAGCAGCAGGAGCAGCGAAGAAAGGAGACGTCCCATGCCGACGATGATAGCCGACGCTGCTGCCGGTGCTACAAACGAAGACCCCGCCGGGCGGCGGGGTCTGCAGGGGGAACGGCGGGCGGCGATCAGGCCATGCGCTTCGCACGGCGGCGGGCGACGGCGCCCATCAGGCCGAGGCCGGCAAGAAGCAGCGCGTAGGACTCGGGCTCCGGAACCGGCGTCACCGAGAAATTGATGTTGTTGATGCCGACGTTGTAGGCATTGGGGCCGAAGCCGATGCGGATGCCGGTTGCCGAAGAGATCCCCGACGTCACGGTCAGCCCGGGCGCGCCGACGCTGATGGCCCCCGACGCGAAATCGACGCCCGGCGTCGCCAGATCGTCGATGAAATAGCTCGTGCCGCGGTTGGCATTCACATAGCTGCCGAGGAAGAAGGAGACGAGGCTCACCTTGTTGCCGGCGGTCGGGGTCAGGGTGATGAAGCCGGTGCTGCCGCCATCGGTCGTGCCCGCGAAGGCCGCAGGGCGGCCGCTGTAGTCGCCGGCCCAGAAGCGGAAGCTGTTCGTGCTGCGCTGCGGATCCAGATAGCTGACATCAAGCAGGCCGGCAACGCTACCGAAGGTGGGCGAAATTTCCTGCCAGTTGGTCGTGTAGCCGGTCTCGAAACGGATCTCGTCGGCCTGCGCCGGGGCGGCGAAGCTCGCGGCAACGGCCAGTGCGAACAGGGATTTCTTCAGCGTGCTTTTCATGGGGACGTCATGACATCGGATTGAGCGAAGCTGCACGATAGACCCGGGGGCGTACAAGGGCAATAGTACGATCGGACTAAGCCGGAAGGCTGCCGGGCCGGTGCGCTTGGGCTATAGTGCCAACTCCGCATCAATCCCAGGGCAGAGCGAACAATTTCATGTCAGCGACGTCAGCACAACCCGTTCGGACGGCCGGTTTCACGCTGATCGAGCTCATTGTCGTCGTCGTCATCCTCGGCATCCTCGCCGCCACGGCCCTGCCACGCTTCGTGAACCTCTCCGACAACGCCGGCGATGCCGTCGCCCAGTCCGTGGCCGGCGCCCTCAGCAGCGCCACCGCCCTCAACTTCTCGGTCTCCGCGATCGACCCGGCGCGGGCGACCCCGATCCGGCACCTCGTCAACACCTGCAGTGACCTGCCGGCCCTGCTCCAGGGCGGCGCCCTCCCACCTGAGGTCAGCTTCACCTCCCCGGCATCGCTCATCGGCTGCCAGCTCCCCATGGGGCCGGGCGGCCTCGACGAGCGCGACTGCTTCGTCCGCCACGCCCGTGGCGCCAACACCGTCGGTTACGCCGTCAAGGTCACCTGCAGCTACTGAGCGCCCGGCGGGCCCGCGCGGAACTCAGTCGCCGGCGTTCGCCGCCGCCCACTCCTGCCAGCGCCACGAATCGTGGCACATCTCGTCGAGGCCGCGCTCTGCCACCCAGCCCAGCAGGCTGTGCGCCAGCGCCGGATCGGCATAGCACTGCGCAATATCGCCCGGCCGCCGGGCGACGACGCGGTAAGGCACCTTGCGGCCGCTCGCACGCTCGAAGGCCGCGATCACCTCCAGCACGCTATAGCCGCGGCCGGTGCCCAGGTTGACCGTCAGGACACCGGGCTGTCGCGTCAGTGCGCCCAATGCTGCCAGGTGGCCGCGCGCCAGATCGACGACGTGGATGTAGTCGCGCACCCCGGTACCGTCCGGCGTCGCATAGTCGTTGCCGAAGACCGACAGTTCCGGGCGCTTGCCCACCGCCACCTGCGTGATGAACGGCATCAGGTTGTTCGGGATGCCGTTCGGATCCTCGCCGAGGATTCCCGACGCATGTGCACCGACCGGATTGAAATAGCGCAGCAGCGCAATCCGCCACGCAGGGTCCGCCGCCGCGACATCGCGCAGGATTTCCTCCACCATCAGCTTCGAACGGCCATACGGGTTGGTCGCCGAGAGCGGAAACTCCTCGCGGATCGGCACCTGGTGCGGATCGCCATAGACTGTTGCCGACGAGGAAAAGACCAGCGACTTCACCTCGTGCTCGGCCATCACCTCGCACAGTGCCACGGTGCCCGCGATGTTGTTGTCGTAATAGCGCAGGGGTTGCGCCACCGATTCCCCCACCGCCTTCAGCCCCGCGAAGTGGATCACCGCATCGATCCGCTGTGCCGCAAAGATCCGGCGCAGGGCTGCCCGGTCGCGCACGTCTGCCTCGTGAAATGTCGGCATGCGGCCGGCGATCCGGCCGACGCGCTGCAGCACCGAGCGCTTGCTGTTGCAGAGATTGTCGACGATCACCAGCGTGTGCCCCGCTGCAAGCAGCTCGACGCAGGTATGGGAGCCGATGTAGCCGGTACCGCCGGTAACGAGGATGGTCGATTTCATGGCGCAGGAAAGACGGGTTCGGGAGACTGATTATGCCACCGGCCCCGAGGCATCACGGGGCGGCGGGGCCAACAAAAAGCCCGTCGGGTGACGGGCTTTCGGGTTCGGGCCGGGGCAGGCGACTGCGGCGCTTACGCCTGCTTGCGTGCGCGACGACGGGCAACGGTGCCCATCAGGCCGAGGCCGGCCAGCAGCAGCGCGTAGGATTCCGGTTCCGGAACAGCGACGACCGACACGTTGTCGAGCATCGCACCCATGTTGTCGCCACCGGCATTGTTGAAGGTCAGCCCGAAGCTGCCCGAGGCGGTCGGCGTGAAGGTCAGCGAATACGTCGTCCACGGCGAACCGCTGGCCAGCGGATCAAGCAGAAGCGTCGCCGTGCCGAAGCTCACCAGCAGGCTTTCACTGCCACCGCGCTGGCTGCCGGCGATATCGAAATACGCCGTGTAGGTCATGCCGGCGGTGAGCGAAAGGTTGCGGCTGAGGATGCCCGCATTGCCGGACGAACCGTCGAGGTCGATGCACATGCCGCCGCCGGCTGCGCAGAGATAACCGAAACCACCGGTACCCACCACGTCGACCGTACCGTTGTCGAGGATCGACCAGCCGGTCGGCGTCTTGTTCAGGCCGTACGTATTGCTGTTGAAATCATCGGCGAAGACCGGCGGAGCCGCCTGTGCGAGGGTCGGCAGCAGGGCGGCAGCAGCGATGGCGAGCAGTTTCTTCATGGTTGTTTCCGTTCGGGGCGGGCAGGGATTGCCGGATGAACGCAGGGTAGACGGCCACGATGACACCGGCAATAGCCCGAGCGGACTAATCCCGCACCCGTGCCCCCCCGGGCCGTCGCCTGTTTCCGGCGACCTCGATCCGCTCCGCCGGGTCGCCGCAATCCCCCGCCAACCCTGAAGTCAGGCCCACATCCGCCCCATTTTCCACTTGGCATACGCGCATGAGATGAAGGAAGATGGAAGCCTCCGCATTCCGGGATTCATGCCGACCGGGCGCCCTACAAGCCCGGAGGTCTCCCCTCCCCAGACCAACAACAACGGGAATGCGGCCGCAAGGAGGAGTTCCCATGCCCGCAGTCGATCCGATGCAGCGGCCGCGCAGGCGCTGTCTCTCGCTGCTCGACCAGGCGCGGATATCCAGTACAGAAGCCAACCAGGCCATCGTGCGCCTGCGGGTCGGCGGCGCCTATCTCGCCCTGCTCGGCCTTCTCACGCTCATCGGCCAGGGCGAAGCCATCGGCGCGGCCTGGGGGCCCGCCATCGCCTACAGCGTCCTTGCCGTCGCCTGGGTCGGGGTCATCTGCTTCGACATCTTCCGCTCGTCGCAGCGCATCGCGCTCGGCCTGCTGCTCGACCACATCGTCTTCGCCTATGGCTACTACGCCGGCGAGGCCGGCTTCGTGCTCGTCTTCTGGGCCCCCATCTTCGCCACCATCGGCTACGGGCTCCGCTTCGGCGCCGACTACGCCCGCGCCTCCATGCTTGTCGGCAGCGTCCTGATGAGCGTCGCCGTCGTCTGCTCGCCGTTCTGGCAGGCACAACCGTACATGGCCGCCGGCATCATCATCGGTGCCGTCGCCCTCCCGTTCTACGCACTGCACCTCTCGCGGCGGATCGAAAAGAGCCGCGAGCATGCAGAAACCAAGGCCCGCCACTTCGAGCGGGCCGCCAGCACCGACCCTCTCACCGGCCTGCTCAACCGGCGCGGCTTCAACGAAGTGCTCGAACAGCACATCTCCAGTGCCGGCACCAGCGCCCTCCTCTACATCGATCTCGATGGCTTCAAGGCGATCAACGACAGCGGCGGGCACGACCTCGGCGACCACGTGCTGGCCGACGTCGCGCATCGCCTGCACGGCTGCCTGCGCGCCAGCGACCCGGTCGGGCGCATCGGCGGTGACGAATTCGCCGTGCTCGTCACCAACCTGCTCGAAGTCGACGATGCCTACCGGCTCGCCAACAAGATCATCGAAGCCATCGGCGCCATCCGTGTGCCCGATCACCCCGGGCTCGTTCTCGGCGCCAGCATCGGCGTCTGCCTGCTGCCCCATCCCGAGGCGAGGTGTGTCGATGCCATCATGCGCATCGCCGACATGCTGATGTACCGCGCCAAGCGTGCCGGCAAGAACTGCTACGCCACTTCCGAAGCCGCCGCGCCGACGCTGGCGAACGCCTGAACCCCTGTTGCCCGCTGTCCCAGAATGACGTTTCCATAGTCCATATGGGCTATAGCCATGCCGCGTGAATGCTCCTAGCATCCGATGGCAGGTGCCGAAACAGCGCCCTGCGACTGCGCCAGCACCCCCCATCAAGACAGAACGAACAGAGGGAACCCATGAAACTCAAGACTCTTGCACTGGCAGCCGGCCTTGCCTGCGCCACCGGCGCCATTGCCGCGCCGACCCAATGGACCAGCGCCTCCGGCGGCAACGACCACTGGTACGAATTCGTCAGCACCTCCGTGACGTGGCAGGACGCCTTCACCGCCGCGAACGCCGCCTCGTTCATGAGCATGGGCGGCTACCTCGCGACCGTCACCTCCGCCACCGAAAACACCTTCATCGCCAACCTCGCCAATGGCTCGCTCGCCTGGCTGGGCGGTTCCGATGCCGGCAACGCCATCAACGCCTGGACCTGGCGCAATGGCCCCGAAGCCGGCCAGGCCTTCACCTACACCAACTGGAACGGTGGCGAGCCCAACAACTGCTGCGGCGGCGAAGACTACCTGCATATCAACTGGGCGGTTCGCGGCGGCTGGAACGATCACGGCGGCCCGGGCAACAGCTACCAGATGAACGGCTACGTCATCGAATACTCGGCAGCACCGGTACCCGAACCCGAAACCTTCGCCATGCTGCTCGCCGGCCTTGGCCTGATGGGCGCAGTGGCGCGTCGGCGCAAGGCTGTTTGACGGCTTCAGTCGCACCCCAGAGAACCCGGCTGCGGCCGGGTTCTTTCATTGCGGGGTGGCGCCGTCGCTCATCGAGTGCATTGGTACCGTCCTCGTGCCGGAACACTGCGAGTTCGCCATCGGCAACCGGCCGCTCCGCTCGCATGCGCCTGCAAAAGACTTGGGACGACAGACCTCGACTGGCTCGGGGTTTACCCAAATGAATAGGCCGTTCGGGCTATTGCGACATATCGCCTGCAGCCGCAACATGCGCCCAGTCCAACTTGCAGAATTCCGCGCAGCCGGAGGAATGAAATGAACAGCCCAATGATCGCAAAGACAGCCCTCGCCCTCGCCCTCGGCATTGCCGCCGGCTCCGCTGCCGCCAGCACCAACCTCATCGTCAACGGCAGCTTCGAGGATCTCAGCGCCAATCCGGGCGTTCAGCAGCTCGCCAACAACACCTGGCAGGTCTTCAACAGCATCCCCGGCTGGACCACCTTCTCCGGTGCCGGTATCGAGGTGCGCAGAAACGTTGCCGGCGTCGCCCAGGATGGCGTCCAGTTCGTCGAGCTCGATTCCCACGGCACCAACCCCAACAGCACCATGCAGCAGGTGCTCTCCAGCACCGTCAGCGGCCAGCGCTACACCCTGAGCTTCTGGTACTCGCCGCGCCCCAACACCTCAACCCTGCCGGCCAACACCAACAACATCTCCGTGTCCTGGAACGGAAGCGCACTGCTCCCCACGCTGGGCGGCACCAACAACACCGGCACCCACCACTGGCAGCAGTACTCCTACACCGTCGTCGGCACGGGTGCCGACACCCTCCGCTTCGCAGCATTCGGTGCCCAGGATACCTACGGCGGATCGCTCGACAATGTCAGCGTCACGGCCGTTCCCGAACCCGAAACCTTCGCCATGCTGCTCGCCGGCCTCGGCCTGATGGGCGCGGTGGCGCGCCGGCGCAAAGCTGCCTGACGGCTTCAGTCGCACCCCAGAGAACCCGGCCGCGGCCGGGTTCTTTCATTGCGGGCGCCGTTCAGTGCGGCCATTCATTCGCCGCCGTTCATTCGTGTTTCCGGCCCGCCTCCCGCGCCTCGCGCAGCGCTTCCCCGATCTTGCGCGGGTCGCGTTCGCGCAACCCCTCCG
>DAORCC010000012.1:0-14791 GCA_035345235.1 Azospira sp. | reverse complement strand
GCCTCGCGCAGCGCTTCCCCGATCTTGCGCGGGTCGCGTTCGCGCAACCCCTCCGCCATCTCCCGCGACGCATCGCGCTGGCGTTCCGCATACTCGCGGAACTGCTCGATGGCCGGCGCCGACGGCAGGGCCGGGTCGCCCGGCAGTGCGGAGAGTTCCTCGAAGCTGCGCTGGTAGCGGGCGCTCACGTCCCGCTCGATGCGGTTGGCCAGTTCGTCGAAGCTCAGGCCGTTGCGCTCCCCGGCTGCCAGCAGGCGGTTCCAGTTCGCGATGATCGCCGCATCCTCGCGCAGGAAATCCCCGATCTCGCGCCGGGCCGCCTGCTCGTCCTGCCAGCGGTATTCCGGCCTGGGCAGCGCGGCAAGCAGGCCCGCGACCGCCCCCGCCAGCAGCACGACCGCAGCCGCGCGGCGAGCCGCGCCACCCGGCCGCGGCACCAGTGCCAGGCCCAGCAGCAGGCCCGCTGCCAGCCCGCCCATGTGCGCCGCATTATCGATGCCCGGCACCGCCAGCCCGAAGGCAATCGTCAGCGCCGAAAAGACCAGCACCGCGCCGAACAGCCAGCGGAACTCCCGGCGATGGATCTCGCGCCGGTGCAGCCACAGGTAAGCCAGCAGCGCCCCATAGACCCCGAAGATCGCCCCCGAAGCCCCGCCCGACACCGCGTGCCCGGCGTGGAAGACGATCGAGGCCAGATTGCCGGCCAGGCCCGCGCCGAGGTAGATCGCCACGAAGCGCGCGTGGCCGAACATGCGCTCCACCCACTGCCCGCCGTCCCACAGCGCCCACATGTTGAGGCCCAGATGCAGCACGCCGAAATGCAGGAACAGCGCGCTCCCCAGCCGCCACCACTGGCCATCCTGCGTTGCCGGCCCGAAATTCGCCCCCCACGCCAGCTGCACGCCGTTCTGCGAATGCCACAAGCCCGCGCCCGAAAACAGCATCGCCACGAAGACGAGCAGATTCGCCGCGATCAGGAATTTCGTCACGCGGATCTCGGGCACCTGCTGGCGCAGGCGATCGTGCATGGAGAGGGGCATCGGGTTCGAACGGTTCGGGCGGGCGGATCAAGCGGCATTGTAGCCAACTACGAGGCAAGGCCCCGGTTGCATTGCCCGGAATGTCCGGAAGCGGGCGGCCCGAACGCACCCCGGCGCGACGTAGTACGAACGGGCTATTGCAACAATGACGTTGGCAAACTCTAATGCCACTTGAGTTCACTCGATTCCGAGTGCCGCCAGCCGCCGGAGCCCCCCATGAAACCGAATCGCATCGTTGCAGCGCTCGCCGCTTCGCTCGCCCTGTTCGCCACGTCCGCCCAGGCCGAACAGATCTACTGGACCAACTGGACATCGAAGACCTTCGGCACCCCCGGCAGTGCATCGGGCACCATCGCGCTTCCCGGCGGCACGGTCAATGTCAGTTACAGCGGCGAGCTCTTCAATGCCGGCGACCAGGGAAACTGGAATCAGAATCCCGGCACCTACACCTCCGCATTCGTCGATAACGCACCGAGCCCGGCCAACGTCAGCATTCAGCTACGCGGCGGCAACGCGATCATCAACACGCTCACCTTCTCGGCGCCGCTGGTCAACCCGGTGATGGCCATCCAAAGTTTGGGTAGCGGGGACGGTGCGATCTACAACTTCGGGAACACCCCCTTCACCCTCCTCAGCCAGGGAAGCGGCCACTGGGGCGGCTGCAATACCTGCCTGAGCGTCGTCGGCAACACGCTGGTCGGCCATGAAGGCAACGGCACCATTCGCTTCAACGGCACCTTCAACAGCATCAGCTGGACAGTGCCGGATGGCGAGAACTACCACATGTTCACCATCGGCGCCCCGGTGCCCGAGCCCGAAACCTGGGCGCTCCTGATGGCCGGTCTCGGCCTGATGGGTGCCGTCGCACGCCGTCGCAAGCTCATGCAGGCCTGAACCCGGCGCCCGAGGCGCACAAACAAAAACCCGGCCGCGGCCGGGTTTCTTTTTGGATTCGACGGCAGTCGAATCAGCCGTGGGCTGCCCTGCGGCGACGCGCCACGGTACCCATGAGCCCCAGGCCCGCCAGCAGCAACGCGTAGGTCTCCGGTTCCGGAACGGCTGCGACCGCAATGTTGTCCAGCGAAAACTCCGGATTGCCCCCGATGCCCGTGAATACAACCTTCTTCAGGCCGCCGGCAAACGAATTGTTGAGCGTGAAGGTTTCCATGCCCAGCAATGGCGACTTGACCAGATCAAGGTTGAAAACCTGCACTGTCGTCGAGTTATCGGCATAAGTGCCAACAACCTGGATCTGCGTTGCCCATCGGTGCGCTTGCCCCGCCTGAATCCAGGATTCCCCACCGTCGAATCGCGAGAGACCGAACAAGGACGACGAGGCGCTCGTCAACGAAATTGACGACGTGTTGAATGACACGAGCCGGGCCGTGCCGTTCCCGGAAAAATCCGTTGCCCCCTGGCCCGCATTGGGGAAGATCTGCGCAAAGCTGCCGCTGTGCGTGATGTTGAAGCCATCCTCGGCCACCGACGAGTTGTTCAGGTTGGTCAGGCCAAAGCCATCGAAGTCGATCACTTGCGCCTGGGCAGTGAAAGCCACGCTTGAGAGGGCCAGGACTGCACCGGCAAAGATACTGCGACGAAATTTCATGATTGATCCAGTCTTTCGCGATGATCAAATGGGTTGATCAGAGCACGGCTTGCCAGCGTTTCCTGGCAGCCGACCCCGATCCGGTTGACGCCGAATGCACTTCAGGGGAAATCCCGGCCGCAGCCGGGTATCGTTTCGGCAAGCGACGGCAGTCGAATCAGCCGCGGGCTGCCCTGCGGCGACGCGCCACGGTACCCATGAGCCCCAGGCCCGCCAGCAGCAACGCGTAGGTCTCCGGTTCCGGAACGGCTCCGACATACTCAAGCGCTGCCGAAGGCCCGGGCAGAGTGCCGTTCATCACCGTCGTGCGCGCAAACGTGGTTGCGTCGTAGGCGAACAGGTTGTGGCTGTAGTCGCTCACCCAATAGCGGTTACGGCCCGCATCGAACGCGATATCGGCATCGTTCACGTTGCCCGAGTTGCCCAGCTGCGTAGCGCTGCCGTTCGACAGGTTGATCGACTTGATGTCACCCGCACCCGCGGAGATCGAAATCATCTGCCCGGTGACCGTGTTGAAATCGAAACCGCCCGGATAGATGTTGTTGCTGCCGATCATCGTGGCGCTCCCGTTGCTGGTGTTCAGCTGGTAGACCGCGCCGTTCGTCGCTTGCGCGTAAAGCCCCGTGCCGCTCCAGCCGAGCGAGAACATGTCGTTGACGCCGTGCGAGCCGACGAGTGTCGCCGCACCGGTGTTCATGTTGATCGTATACAGGTTGTTGTTGCCACGACCAGCCACCCAATACATCGTGCGGGAAACACTGTCGTAGGCCAGATCGCCAAAGTCGCCCGTCGCGCCGGTGGCGCCGATCGCCGTCACCGCGAGGGTGTTCGGATTGATCGAAGCGAAGGTGTTGGTATTGTCCAGAACGGTGTAAAGCATGTCGGCATGCGCCGAGCCGGAAGCGACGAAAGCCGCTGCCACCAGTGATGCAATGTTCTTGTTCATTCTGATTTTCTCCTCTAAGGGGTGGTGGGTGCGCAACAACGTGAGCGACCGGATGGTAGGACCCGTCTACCCGCGGCACAATAGTCCGTTCGAGCCTTAGACGATCGTCATAGTCGGCGATGCCGTATGCATTTCTGGCGCAGGCGCTGCGCATCACCAACCCCCGCTCCTGCCGCGATACGCTTCATCGGTAAGCACTTGCCGGCGAACGGAGGCGCCCACCTGAACCGATACCCGAGGCACCAACAAAAAACCCGGCCGAAGCCGGGTTTCGTTGCTGCATTCAAGAGCGCTTGAATCAGCCGCGGGCCGCCTTGCGGCGACGCGCCACGGCGCCCATGAGCCCCAGGCCCGCCATGAAGAGGGCGTAGGTTTCCGGTTCCGGCACGGCAGCGATCTGCAGGTTATCGATGCCGTAGGGAGAGAAGCCATTGGCCGAACCCTTCAACACCAGCGTGTCGTAGCTACCGTTGCTGAAGCTGATGGTAGACCACTGGTTGATCGCGCCCAGGGTGATCGACTGCGTACCCACCAGGGCGCCGGTACGATAGACCTCCGCCGTCAGCGTCTGGCCGTCGCTCGAACCGTTCGAGCGCGAGACATCGAACGAAACGCTGTTGATCAGCGATGCGAAGTTAACCGTCGTCGTATAGGTGGAACCGTTTCTGAGGCCGTTGTTACCGAGAAATGCCGAGCCATTCGTGCCGAGCAGGCTCCAGCTGCCGGGGTCTCCGCTACCGAGCCCGCCCCAGGTGCCCGAGTTGTCATTGCCGAAGGTTACCCCGAGAGAAGCGTAGAGCGACGTGATCGGCGTGTTGTTGTTGTTCGATGCATACTCATCGAACGTAATGGTCGTGGCGGCGTAGGCGGTGGAGGAAAGGCCAAGGCCGGCAACGAGCAGGGCTGGCAGCAACATGCGAGTTTTCATCAAAGAGGGATCCTCCGTTGGGTGTCATGCGATATCGGGTCGCTATCGAAGTCTTCTGCTTCCCGGTCGGGTGAATGCGAAAGGCATGCACCGTGAACATCCTAGGAGCCCCTGGCCATGCCCGCAATAGCCTGATCGGGCTAAGCCAAACATCATAAATGCCCTGGGCAGGATTCGCCGTTACAGCGCCGCCGCGGTACCACTGCCACCACAAATCGAGGCGCCCGAAGCGCGGCTCGCGTATCGATACGCCCCAAAGAAAAACCCGGCCGCAGCCGGGTTTCGTTGCTGTATCAAGTGCGCCTGAATCAGCCGCGGGCCGCCTTGCGACGGCGTGCCACGCCACCCATGAGGCCGAGGCCGGCGAGCATCAGCGCATAGGTTTCCGGTTCCGGCACGGCCGCAACGCTCACCCCCGAGCCGCCGACGGTGAAAGGATCGCCGATGCCGGCGCTGACGCCGCCGCACTCGTAGGAGCAACCATCGGGATCGCTCCAGTAGCCGATACTGCGCAGCACGTACTTCACGTTGAAGCTCTGGCCGGCGGCAAAACTGCCCAGTGCAGCGGTGCCCGAGTACCCGCCGAGCTGGTATTGCCAATAATCACTTTCCTCGACCGCCGGCGTGATCGTGCCCGTGCCGATGTCCACCCCGGACTTGCTCAGCGAGCCCGTGCTGTTCTGCAGCGAAAACACCTGGCCGGAAGACCACACGGCGACGTCATTCACCAGGATGCTTGCCTCGTAAGCGCCGCGATAATCGCGGGTGGCATGATTGCTGGTCCAGCCACCGAGATAAGCGTTGAAACCGCCGATCGAAAAACTCATCGCATACGACTGCGCTGCGCCGGACGTATTCGTGAAGCTGTCGCTCCATTCCGTCTGTGCGACAAGGCGGCCGCCTGCGCGCATATCCACCGACGATGCCAGCGTACCGTTCACGTGGCTTAAGGCACCGCCCCCGAGGTAGGTATCGTGATACAGGTTGTAACCGCCATAAAACGGAATCGGCGGCAAATCGCTCGTTGAAACGATGGCCGAAACCGGGTCGGAAACGGAGACGGATGCCGGCGCCAGCCACGAAGTGTTGTCGAGGCCGAGCGTGTCGTAGTGAATGCTGGAAGTCACCGTCGCCGCCATGGCCGGCAAAGCGGGAACGGCAAATGCCAGAGAAACCAGCAGCCCCTTCAGGGCGGAAGACGCGGTGCAGGAAGCAGAATCGAACGTGCGCATTGTTTTCATTCTATTGGACAGTTGATCGGGCGCCGCTCGGCGAACCACGGCGCCGCGATTCTAGTCATTATGAATATGACAATCGATAGTCCATTCAGACTACCCGTTCTGTGCTAGCCCTGCCGCCCGTAAACATCCTCGAAGCGCACGATGTCGTCCCCGCCCACATAGGCGTCCTCCCTTCGACAAGCCAGGTACCTGAATCATGTACAGCCGTACCTGTTGAAGGTACATGTGTTGCATAAACCGGGGGCAGACCCCTTTCACCCGCTTTTCGACCCTTGACTTCAAACGACCGGTCTATACACTGGTCTATATGCACGGATTGGAGCAAACCATGAACATCGAAGTTGGATCATACGAAGCAAAGACAAAGTTACCGGAGTTGTTGCGGGGTATCCAGGCGGGTAACCGTTACACCATTACCCTGCGCGGGGAGGCTGTGGCCGAACTCGTTCCGCCGCAAGGCAACAAGCATTCAGATGCCGTGACAGCCGTAGATGACATGCTTATCTTCATGCAGGCCCACAAATCAGGCGCTGGCATTGACCTCAAAGCGCTGATTGACGAGGGGCGTGCGTGAATTTTGTTCTCGACGCATCGGTAGCGCTGCTCTGGCTTGCACCTGAAACCAATCCGGCCGGAACCGATTACGCAGCCACTGCACTGATGGCGCTTAAACAATCCCAGGCTATCGTGCCGTCGCTGTTTGCGCTGGAGATTGCCAATGTGGTTGCCAAGCTCGAATCCAAAGGCGCCGTGACCGAGGCCGACGCGCAGCGCTACATATCCGTGCTCGGCAGCCTCAACATCTCGGTCGACCCGGCGACAGCAACGCATGCCCTGGGTGACACCTTGAACCTTGCCCGACGTTACGGGCTTTCCGCCTACGATGCCGCCTATCTGGAACTGGCGCTGCGGGCAGGCCTGCCATTAGCGACACTCGATGCAGGCCTGGCGAAGGCAGCTACGACTGCAGGTGTTTCAATTCTAGGAGCGCATTAAAGTTGCGTGCACGCGAGGTTTCCAACCCGAAACCTTGATTGTCGCCCTTTGCTCCCGGTAAGCCGGGAGAACCGGGGTCAGACCCCTTACACCGTACCACTGCCACCACAAATCCAGGCGCCCGAAGCGCGGCCTGCGCATTGATGCGCCCCAAAGAAAAACCCGGCCGGAGCCGGGTTTCGTTGCTGTATTGGCGGGCGCCTGAATCAGCCGCGGGCTCCCTTGCGGCGACGCGCCACGCCACCCATCAAGCCAAGGCCCGCCAGGAGCATGGCCCAGGTTTCGGGTTCCGGAACCGGCGTGACCGACATCTTGACGTTATCGACGAACACCGAGGTATCCGCCGCCCGATTCAGATTGGTGCCGACGAACGACAGCGTATGAAGACCCGCGCCCACATTCTGAAGGGATGCCGAAAAGGTCTGCCATGAGGTGCCCGGCGTCCCCGACCAGATCGTGTTGCCGTCCAGGTTCACGCTCAAGGTCTGCAGCCCGCCGATCCGGTGATTGGTGCGCTGGACGAGATTGAACGAAAACGTGTAATCCGCAATCGAGGAGCTGCTGAACGACTGGCTGATCACGCCCCCCGCGTTTTGCAGGAAAGCAAAGTGATCACCCTCGGGGGTTGTGCCGCCCCACGCAGTCGCGTCATGCGAGAGGCCGGAGCCGCCCGCAAACGACCAGTTGCTCGCCGCAACGGCATTCGGCCCGAGCGTGGGGATGACGTAGCTATAAAGATAGCCGTAGTAGCTGCTGGCCAGATTGTTCGATTCGAAGCTCTCGTTGCTCAGGGCGGGATCAGCCGCATGTGCCGAGATCGAAAACGATGCAGCCAGAATCAAACCAATCCATTTCATGCGCATGATCGTCTCCAAAGGAAAGCGTATTGTCATATGAGGGGAGCGATCCTACGCCATGGCGCCAGGAAGCGAAATAGCCTGTTGGGACTATCAAATCAGCGTCGGCTTTCCTTTCCGACTCAAATCTTGATGATGGTGTCGCTATAGAGTGCTACCCGGGTGTCATGGGTCATCAGTCGCATTGGCTCAACGAGCGCCTGCGCAACAAGGATACGGTCGAACGGATCGCTATGGTGTGCGGGCAAGTCTTCAACTGCAACGGCATGCTCTGCCTCAATGGGAAGCCGTCGATACCCGGATTCAGAAAAATAGCGCAGCGCGTCCTGGCCGGAAATTGGCATATCACCGCGCCCCAGCGAATGTTTGATGGCGATTTCCCAAATGCTTGCGGTACTGATCCAGACGTTCGTTCTCGGCGAGGCAATCAACTCCCTTGCCTTGAGCGGCAGCCTCGGGCTATCGGCGATAGCCCACAACGCAACATGGGTATCGAGCAGGAGATTCAAGCCGATACCCCGCCCATGAACAACTGAGAAACTTCGTCGTTGTGCGCGTCGATGGTGTCTGGCACCTCGAACAAACCCTTGGCTACGCCAATGCGCTTACCGGCAGGCGCGGAATCCATCGGCACCAGCTTGGCAGCAGGACGCCCATTGCGGGCGATCACAATTTCACGCTCCTGGCCTTGCTCAATGGCTTCGACCAGCCGCGACAGCGACGTTTTAGCTTGAAGCATGTTGACTGAGTGCATAATGCACCTCCATAAGTTAGCTGTTAGTCTAGTCTGGTCAATAGTGAACGTCAAAGAAAAAGGGGACGCTACCCTTTTTCGCCTGTTCGCCTATTCTTTAGCGCCTGCGGACGCACTCCACCGTCACCGACTTCGCCGGATTCCTCGGCCTATCCGCGTCCACCCCCTTCACCGGAGAGATCAGGTATTGGAGAGCGCCCACAACTGAAAGGCAAGCAACCAATACTGATTTGCGGCAGAAGGTGCGCTCCCGATGCACGGTGACCTGCCGGACTTCCTGCGCGTGAAACTCCCGCCGCTTCGGCCACATCAAAATGGCGTCGCCTTCCGCAGAGGGATTCCGGGAGATGACTGGAAATGTTGGGCCGCTGAACCCGCGCCTAGCTCAGGAACGGCGCAGCCGGTGACGATGGCCGCATGCCGCTGCGCACATACTGCAGCAGTTCTGCATGCAACCCCTCCGGCTGGAAGCCCGAAAGCTTCATGGCAGCAGGAATATCGCTGGAACGGATGATCGAGCGGACATAACCCGAAACGAAAACATCCTGCATCAACTGCACGTCTCCCACCTCGTAGAACGCTGCCATTGCCTCGATGTAATCGGCCTTGCGCATGTCCACAAAGGAAATCGGCAGCAGCCCCGCGTTCAGCAACGGAATATTCGCTGCCAAGCGCGCAGTACGCTTGTTGCCATTGGCGAACACCTGCAGATAGGGGATGCGAGTCATCAGATAGAAAGCGGCCTGCACGGGCGTCAGACGGCTGGCCGCTTCCACGAGTGCGGCAAATGCCTGCGCCACGTAACCGCTGCCCGGGCGATAGGGTGGTTGATAGGCCGAGCGTGCCAGATTGACTTCCTCATACTCGCGCGGCACGCCGCGTTGTGTAGCGGGCAGAAAATGGTCGGAATCGATCGCTTCTGAAACCTGATGATTGTCGGTGAGAAGCGCATGCACCTTGCACAAGGTCTCTACCGATAACGAGCGGTGTTCCCACAAATATGCGATAGCGCGACTGTGATTCAAAGCCAGCAAAGCATCTTCAGCTGGCTTCTCCGGATTTCGCTCTCCGTACTGCACGAGCGCCTGCGTATCCAGGCTCGAATAGGTCGATCCCTCCAGCAGTGACGATGCCCACGAAAGATCGATCAGGAAGTCGGCCAGAAAGCGGCGATCCAGCGGCCTAGCCAACGCCTGGATTCGACAGAGCCGTTCCGCCTGATCGGTATCCATCTCCGGCATCGGCGCGAGCAGCGACTCCTGGAACAAAGCCACCGGCCGAGCCCGATAGTCGACCGCCAGATAATCGCGCACGGATGCAACGGAATAAGGCCGAGCGCTGCGATATCGCGTCGCCTTGCCCGCGTTGAGCACCTTCAATTCACCCGCCAGCACCATCGTTTTCAAACGGCGGTTGAGGGTCGAGCGACTAACGGCCGGAAAGCGCTGCAGCAACTCATCCGGCGCAAGCCCCGCCGGCCCGGCAACACGCAAGGCGGACAAGAGCGATTCAGTATCCAGATGAGCAGAACGAGGCATTTGACAAGAAATGGTTGGAATTAACTTGATGAAATAATTGCAAATAATCAGTCTCTTGTCAAAAAACTAATTCCCATATCTTTTGCGCGTCATTCGGGCACCGCCACTGACTGGCAACGAACGCCAGCTACGTCATTCCGGCGAACGCCGGAATCAAGCATGTAAACCTGAGTCAGACCCCTTACGCGCAACAAGCCACGGGTGAACTACACCCCAAAGCGAAACGGCCGGCATTGCCGGCCGTTCTCACATCTGGCGTATTCAGCCTACCCCTTCCGCCCGTAAACATCCTCGAAGCGCACGATGTCGTCCTCGCCCACATAGGCGCCGGATTGCACCTCGATCATCTCCAGCGGCACGCGGCCCGGGTTCTCCAGGCGGTGCTTCACGCCGAGGGGGATGAAGGTCGACTCGTTTTCCGAGACGAGGAAGGTCTCCTCGCCGCGCGTGACCTTCGCCGTGCCGCGCACCACGATCCAGTGCTCGGCGCGATGGTGGTGCATCTGCAGCGAGAGGCAGCCGCCCGGCTTCACCCCGATGCGCTTCACCTGGAAACGCTCACCGGCATCGATGCCGTCGTACCAGCCCCAGGGGCGGAACACCTTGCGGTGCAGCTGCCCCTCCGCGCGGCCCTGCGCCTTCAGCGCATCGACCACCTGCTTCACCTCCTGCGTGCGATCCTTGTGCGCCACCAGCACCGCATCCGGCGTTTCCACCACCACCAGATCCTTCACGCCGATGCAGGCCACCAGGCGGCCATCGGCCAGCGCCAGCGTATCCGCGCAATCGTGCAGCATCACATCGCCGCGGCTGACATTGCCCGCCGCATCCTTCGGCAGCACCTGCCACAACGCCTCCCACGCACCGACGTCCGACCAGCCGGCCGAGAGCGGAATCACCACCCCGTGCGGCAAGGCCTCCTCGCCCGCCGTCAGGCGTTCCATCACCGCGTAGTCGATCGAATCGCTCGGGCAGGCAGCAAACGTCTCCACGCCTACCCGGCGGAAGTCACCATCCGCCGCACCTTCCGCCCAAGCCTTTTCACAGGCGACGAGAATGTCCGCCCGGCAGCGCGCAATCGCCGCCAGCCACACGCTGGCGCGCATCATGAACAGCCCGCTGTTCCACAGATAGTTGCCCGCATCCAGATACCCCTGCGCCGTGGCCCGATCCGGCTTCTCGACAAAGCGCGCAATGCGGCAGGCATTGTCGCTATCCGCCGCCGACCCGCTCTGGATATAGCCGTAACCCGTTTCCGGCGCATCCGGTGTAATGCCGAAGGTAACCACGTTGCCCGCCTCCGCCAGCCGCGCGCCATGGCGCACCACCTTCTGGAAGGCCGCCGTATCCGCGATCACATGGTCCGACGGCATCACCAGCAGCACCGGATCCGCCCCGCCCTCAACCGCCGCCAGCGCAGCCAGCGTCAGCGCCGGCGCCGTGTTGCGCCCGCAGGGCTCCAGCACGATGCGGCCCGGCCGGCTCATCTGGCGCAGCTGCTCCGCGATCACGAAGCGGTACTCCTCGTTGCACACCACCATCGGCGCAGCCAGCTCCGCGCCGGGCAGGCCATCCACGCGGCGGATCGTTGCCTGCAGCAGCGAATCCTCGCTCACCAGCGGCAGCAATTGCTTCGGATATTTCTCGCGCGAGAGCGGCCACAGGCGCGTGCCGGAACCGCCGGAGAGGATGATGGGTTGGATCAGCATGGACAAACCTCAAAAAAGTCATTGGCAACAAGAGTCGGGCGACCGTTCTCGGTTGTGCCGCCATCAAGAACGGCAAGGCCGGCGGAATCGCAGCCGCGGTATGCAAGCCTCCGCAGCCCTTCAAGGAAAGCAGGGACGACGTTGCGGTCGGAGACCGCGGCGACGATGCCGCACATAAAAGATCCTCAAAATTCGAATTACCTTGAGCTTGCGAGCAGTGGCTGCAACAGCGTCGAAATCGACTGTGGAATGACGCCATTTGCGCGCAGCTCGCCCGCAAGTTGATCGGAAATCCGCGGGGCGATCGCACAATACTCGATTCGCCAATCAGCGAATCGCTGGTGATGCTTCAGAAACGAATCAGCTCCCGTTTTCAGCGCCAAAACGCTGGGCTGCAACTTTTCGGGGTTGCGCTTACAGCTCCCGAAACGGATGCGCCGATCCTCTTCGCTGACCGCTACCAGATCGATCTCCACGCCGGATCGATCCCAGTAGCCCTTGATGCGCTCGGATAGCGGAAAATCGCCGACCGCCTTGCGGCTGGCTTCCTCATACAAGCGCCCTGCCATTTCCTCCAGCGTTGCGCCTTCCGCCTCGGCGAGCAACTGATCCGCCTGGCCGAGCAACTGCTCCTGCGGGCGAAAATGAATCGCCGAAACCGGGCGCTGCAGTGCCATCAACCAGCTACGCAAAAAGTTGTCGCAGATGTAATAGCGTCCGGTACGAGCCTTGCTGCTGGCGAAAATCGGCAAGCGCCGCTCGACCATGCGGTAGCGCTCGGTCAGAACCTTCAAATAGCCGCCGGCCTGCTTCCCCTCGTGTTCCGAAATAGCCGATAGCGCAGCCGTGATGTCAGCGTTACCCCGCCCGGGGTTACGAGCGAGATACTGCAACAGGGTGTCGTAGCGGCCGCGCAGCTCACGCAGAAACCAGTTGTCCGCCTCCCCACGCAGAGGCGAAGAACTGCTGAAGAAAAGCGTCTTCAGCATCTCTTGTCGATCTGCATCCAGCACACCCTGCTCATAAGCATCGCGGTAGAACTTGGGAACTCCCTCGAACAGGCTCCAGAGAAACAACAAACGCTCCGGTTCAAGGTCGGCGTGTGTGCCGAGCAAATCCGCCAGAGAAGCGAAATCGAGGTGCCCCAGTTCCAACACATCGGTAGTCCGGTTGAACAAGGGCGCAACCCTGTCTTCCAGCAAGGCCGACATTTCAGCATGCAGCGAACCCAGCACGATCAGCCCCCCGCGCACCGACTCCGCCCGAGCACTCAGCTTATCCACCTCTGCCTGAAGGAAAGAGCAGAAATCGAACAAGGGCTTGCGGTTGAAATACTGGAATTCGTCCAGGGCAACCACATAACCCTGCTGCACGAGTTCGCTCACCAGTTGGGCCAGGCCCGCGAGCGACGATACCCGCTTGTCGATGCCGAAAGTCTGCAAATAATCGTTGCAGGCAGACACCACGCCCGCCGGGTCGGAATCCGGAATCTGCACATAGAGAACGAGCTCCCGCCCGGTTTGCGCCAGCGCCTGCTGAATCAGCGAGGTCTTGCCAATGCGCCGGCGACCGGCGATCTGCACGAAGAACCAGCGCTGCCGCGAAAGCACCGAACGCAGCTGTGCAAGTTCATGCTGCCGACCGTAAAAGCCCCAGGGTGTCACGATGAATGCACCAATTGATTTAGTATAAGAATTTTTATCTTAATCTAAATACTCGTGTAATCCAATGATTTAAAGTGATTTTTATAAAACAGATTCTGACCGGAAAGAATCGTCAGCAACGAAACGTCTTATCATCCGCCACACCGGCGAAAGCGCCCCGAAGGAAGTGCCCTTGGGGTGCCGTTGTCCGGTGGTTCTCGGCAGTAAATGCTGGATTCCGGCGTTCGCCGGAATGACGTAGCTGACCTTCGTTGTCAATCAGGAACCAAATCGGCGGTCGAATTTGTCCGGCGCCTGGAGAGTCAGCGCTCTCCCGGAGCCATTGTGACCTACAGCCGCCAGACGCGAATACCCTCAGCGGTGAGCGCCTTCTCATCGAAGCACGCCTTCACATCCACGAAGCAGCCGCCCTTGATCAGCTTCTTCTGGATATCCTCCACCGGCAGCGAGGTCAGCTCGCGGTGCGACACCGCCGCGACGATCGCATCGGCGCGCGGCAGGTCTTCCCACTTGAACAGGCGCACGCCGTACTCGTGCATGGCCTCTTCCGGGTCGGCCCACGGGTCGTGCGCGAACACTTCCACGCCGTAGCTCTTCAGTTCGTTGATTACATCCGCCACCTTGCTGTTGCGCAGGTCGGCACAGTTTTCCTTGAAGGTGAGGCCAAGCACGTTGACCCGCGCACCCTTCACGTAGCTGCCCGCAGCGATCATGTTCTTCACCGTCTGTTCGGCGATGTACTTGCCCATGCCGTCGTTGATGCGGCGGCCGGCGAGGATCACCTGCGGGTGGTAGCCCAGCATCTCCGCCTTGTGCGTCAGGTAGTACGGATCCACGCCGATGCAGTGGCCGCCCACCAGGCCGGGGCTGAAGCGCAGGAAGTTCCACTTCGTGCCCGCAGCGCGCAGCACCTCGGACGTATCGATACCCACCTTGTCGAAGATGATCGCCAGTTCGTTCATCAGCGCGATGTTGAGATCGCGCTGCGTGTTCTCGATCACCTTGCACGCTTCCGCCGCTTTGATGCTGGTGCAGCGATGCACGCCCGGCTGCACGATGCGTTCGTACATGGCGGCCACCTTGTCCAGCGTTTCCGGCGTATCACCCGCCACCACCTTGATCACGTTGGTGAGCATGTGCTCGCGATCGCCCGGGTTGATGCGCTCCGGCGAATAGCCGACAAAGAAATCCTGCTTCCACTTCATGCCCGAGGCCTGCTCCAGCACCGGGATGCACACTTCTTCCGTGGCACCCGGATACACCGTCGACTCATAGACGACGATGGCGCCCTTCTTCATGTGCGCGCCGGCCGACTTGCTGGCGCCGACGAGCGGCCCGAAATCAGGAATGTGCGCCTCATCCACCGGCGTGGGCACGGCCACGATGATGATGTCGGCCTCCGCCAGCACCTTCGGGTCATCCGAATACACAGCGTGCTTGGCAGCGGCCATGTCCTCATCCGGGATCTCACGCGAGGGATCAACCCCGCGCAGGCAGGATTCCACCTTGTTG
>DAORCC010000011.1:21959-27016 GCA_035345235.1 Azospira sp. | reverse complement strand
GCGGCGCAGGTTGGTCTGCAGGAGCGCGAGCGCTGCCGTGAAGAAGACGCCGGTCGCAGCGAAGGCGACCACGTAGGGCTGCCAGGCGAGAACGGCGTCCGGCGTCAGCGGCAGCACGAAGCGCGCCATGCCGTAGATGCCGACCTTGACGCCGAGCAACAGCGTCGGCGCGATGGCGATCGTGCCGTATTGCGCCATGTTGGGCAGCCAGCCATGCAGCGGAAACAGCGGTGTCCTTACGGCGAGACCGTAGAAAAGCAGGAAGAAGGCCGCCGACTGGAACTTGCCGAGCGGCGGCGTCAGGACCAGGTCGAAGAGATCGAAGCTCCAGTTGCCACCGGTGGCATCCGAATGCCCCCAGGCGAGGACGACGGCGCCGGCGACGAAGAGCAGCAGGCCGAAGCCCTGATATTGCAGGAAGCGCGAATAGGCGAGATCGCCGGCATCGCCGGAGGCCCACACGCGCAGCAGATAGGCCACCAGCCCGAGCTCCGCTGCCGACGCTGCGGAGAACCAGACGAGGTTGGTGGTCGCCAGCATCGCCATCAGCGCGGCCTGTGCGAACAGGATCAGCGCCAGCAGCTCGGCATGGCGCATGCGATCGCGCGCCGGCTCGTAGAGCGAGAGCAGCAGGCCGATCAGCGCAGCGACCAGCACGAACAGCACCGTCACGCCGTCGGCACCGACGTGGTAGAGCAGGAGATCGAAACGCTCGGCGAACTGCAGTGCCGGTGAGCTGGCATCGATACCGGCGTAGAGGAGAATCGCCAGGATCAGCTCGGCGAGGAAGATCGCACGTCCGAGCTGCTCGGCCCAGCGACGCTCGCGCACAGCCAGCAGCAGCAGGCCGCCGCAGGCGGGCAGCAACTGCAGCAGGAAGAGCAGCGGCAGTGCGGCATGGCGGGACCAGTGAAGCTCGGTGAGTGCAGTCATGGGCAGGTTCATCACAGGATCACCACGAAGGTCGCCATGACCATCAGCATCAGGTAACGCGGCTCCTCCAGCAGGCCCTCGAGCACGCGGATCGCATCACCGACACGGCGCAGTCCGCGCGTCATCACGCCGCCGCCGCTCTGAAGAACGAGGCGATCCTCGACGAGCTGAAGCCATTCCGACAGCACCGTCAGTGCACGGCCGGCGACGCCGTTGCCGGACATCGCGATGCCCCGGCGCGACTCCTGCGGGACGCCGAGCAGACGATCGATGACGCGATCGTCGAGGCGACGCATGTCATGCCCGAGCGAGAGCGTCGGCCGCAGCAGCAGTCCGCGCGCCAGACGGTCGAGCCAGAAGCCCTGCAGGACGGCGGTATAGAGCGGTACATTCTGCGTCAGCGATGGCGGCAGGCGTGCCGGCCGCGGCGCCAGCAGCAGGTAGGAAGGCGCCATCAGGAACTGGTAGCCGCGCCACAGCGCATGCAGCGCCAGATGCCAGGCGGCGAATTCGAACCAGCCGAGGCCGCAGGCCGCGACCATCAGCCCGACCTGCATCACCGTCGCATAGACCAGGGCCGACTTGACGTCGCTCTGCACGCGACCGCAGAGCCAGCCATAAACGGCCGTCGCCAGGCCGGCAAACGCGAGCGCGATCATCATGTCCGGCACCTGCAGCAGCAGCGGTTCGATGCGGATCAGCAGGATCACGCCGGCATGCACCATGACGGCACCGTAGAAGACGGCCGACGACGGCGTCGGGCCTTCGAGGGCGCGTGCGATCCACGGCGTGAACGGCAGTTGCGCCGATTTCGCCAGCGCCGCCGCGACCAGGCCGAGCGCCAGCATGCGCGCCTTGACCGATTCCGGCAGGCTGCCACTGGCAATCGCCGACCATTCGGCACTGCCGATCCACCAGTAGGCGAGGCCGATGGCGAGCAGGAAGCCGGCGTCGCCGACGCGGTTGGCAAGGAAGGCGAACAAGGCGTTACCGGTCGCCAGCGGCCGCTCGTCGGAAAAACCGATCAACAACCACGACGACAGGCCGCACAGCTCCCAGCCAACGAACCCCAGTACGGCATTGCCCGAGAGGACGATCAGCTGCATGCCGGCAAGGAACAGGCACATGGCCAGGAAGAAACGATGGAAGCCCGCTTCGCGATGCAGGTAGTTGGTCGAGAAGACCAGTGTCACCCAGCCGACGAAGGCGACGACCCCCGCCAGCAGCAGGGACCGCGTATCGCTGGCAAAGGATAGATTGACCGCGAAGCCCGGCGCTGCGAACCACTCACCAAAGGCCTGCGAGCCCTTCGCCGTCGCGGCGAAACTGCCGACGGCCAGTGCTGCCAGCAGGAGCAGCGAGGCGAGTCCGGCACCGCGCGCCAGGCCCGCAGTCGCGGGCTCGCTTTCATCGCCGTGCACGCCGGCCACCAGCCGCGCCCCGATCGCAAGCGCCGCCATCAGCGGCAGCACTACGACCAGCGGCAGCAGCGTACCGGCGAGCGCCAGCGCCTCGATGATGCAGTTCAGCATGGCGCCCCCTCCGGTCCCAGCAGCGCAGGGGGCAACGGTTCCCGGTGCGTCCCGAGCCATGCCGCCGAATCGCGCACACGCGGCACCTCGGCCGACGACGGCGACCATGGCAGCCAGCCGCGCGCCGGGTCAAAGCGGCTGATCTCGCCGCTCTCCGGTTCCTTGACGGCGACAACGATCCAGCCGTTGCCGATCAGCTCCTGTAGCGGCGGCTGGCGATGATAGATGGCGGACACCACCGCGCGTGTCTGTTCGAGCACGACCAGGAGACGCATCGGCTCGTGGATCTCGATCATCTGCTGCGGCAGGCCGGTGCGCAGGTCGGACGAGGCGCCTTCCATGACACCGAAGAGGCCGGTGAGGTTGTGCGTGATCTTGCTGCCGCAGCCGAAGCGTGGATTGTCGACGGTCGAGAAGTAGTACTCGAGGCTGATCCCGGCACCGACCGGGCCAGCGGCGAGCAGGATTGCTTCGAGGATACGGCCGTCGTCGTCGCCGCTCGGGTCGTAGGAGATGAGGAAGGCACGGCGGTCGAAGAAGGCGCCGCGACTCATCGTACGGCGGCCGATGAAGGCGGTGGCGACGGTGGCGTGACCGAGCTCGGGACGTGCCTGCGACCAGTCGTGACGACGCCCGAGCAGATGACGCAGGGCTCGCCCCGCGGCCGGCGGTGCACTTGCGCCGAACGGCGCCGAGGCGAAGCGGCGGCAGCGTTCGACGGCGTGACGCCGCGTCGCTTCGCCAAAATCGCGCACCAGCGCGTCGAAATCGGCCTGGCGCGCTGCGGGCAGGGCGGCAAGGTCGTACCACGCGATCGATTCGTCACCGGTGTTGTGCTCGCATCCGAGGAACCACGTAGTTGCCGGAATGACGATGCCGCGATCGGCGACTCGCGCCCGCACTTCGGCGCGGTTGGCCATTGCCGCGAGCACGCGCGCATTCGGCCCGCCGTGGCGGCCTGAGCAGGCGCCGCAATCGTAGGCAGCGGCATGCGGGTTATTGAGGCTGTTCGAGCCATGGCCGACGACGACGACAAGCGGCGCGAAGTGCTGCGTCAGCCCGAGCGTGCGCAGGAAGCCGGCGACGCGTTCGGCCTGTTCGTCATCGCTGAAACCTGCGCGCGCGCTGGTGGCGAGGGGCGCCTGGCGGTCACCGCTGATGGCCGCCCGCGTCGCCAGCGGCCGATCGAAGGCTTCGCGCCGACGATGCAGCAGTTCGCCGAGCCAGGCGGGCGCAAGCGACTGCAAGGCCATGGCCAGCGCACCGAAGGGGGCGGCCAGCATCGCCAGCAGGGGCGCGGAAAGCGTACCGTCGCGCGTCGCACGATGCAGCCGGCCCTGCCACTCGAGGCGCAGTGCGCGGCGCACACGACGCGACGACGCCACCGCCTCCGCGTCCGCCATCGGCACTTCGTGCACCTCGTTGTCCGGCGTGACCACGACGGGGCAGAGGGCCGTCGGCTCGCTGTCATCGAGGCCGACCCAGTACATCGGGACACCGAAGAAGCCGGCGGCACCGAAGGTTTCGATCGCCGGATTCACTTCCTCAAGATGGCGGCGCGTTCCCTCCTCGCGGTCGTCCATGCAGAAGACGCACTGCGCAGCGGGCGCAGCAGCCGGTACGTCGCGGCCGTGGTTGAGGGCCAGTGCCGCGAAGATCTGCTCGCGGTAATGGCGCTCGTAGGCCTGCAGACAGAAGAAGCCACGCGCGTTCGCATCAAGCCGCCCGAGCGCATCGAGCAGCGCGTCGGCAGCCTCCGCCCCCGCCGCGCGCAGGGCTGCGGCGTCGAGCCCGAGATGCTGGGCGAGCAGGAACAGTGGCCAGCGCCGGGGCTCCCGGGAATGGCGGCGGGTACCGATCTTCGCCGCCAACTGCTCCCAGTGCACCGTATCCGGATCGCCGGCGATCAGGCGTTGCGCTTCGTGCGCCTCCGCTTCATCAAGCAGGCCGGCGAAGAAATCGTGCCGGACCTTGAGTTCGGCCGGATGGAACAGGAAATGGTCGCCCAGTTCGGAAAGGAACAGCGGCAGGCCCCAGATGCGATGGACAAGCTCCTCGCAGCAGACCCGCTCGAGCACAAGCCTTACGGCCAGGTAGTCGACCATCGCGACCGGCACCGGCGCATCGTCGCCACTCCCGGCACCGGCAGCGCCGCCGCGTCGATCGCGCCACAGGAACATGCCGGACCAGCCCGGAAGTTCGAGGGCCAGACGTTCGAGATAGTCCCCCCAGTGCGCCTCATCGGGGCCGAGGTGCATCAGTTCACGTTCTATCGTTTCCAGCGGATCGTCGGGCAGGCGGGCGATCTCTTCGCGTGCCGCCAGCCACTCGTCGAGCTCCCAGCCGATGTCGGCGGCGGCACTCGCGCGCCAGGCAGCGTAGAAGCCCTGCGCCCGCTTCGGGTTGCGCCAACTGCTCATGCCGAGATCGAGGTGCGCCGCCAGGTGGCGGATCAGCGTCGGCCGCACCTCCTCCAGCACGTTTTCGCCGGTGAGACGTTCGAGCAGGGCGGAGAGCGTCCATTCGCGACCGAGGCGACCGACCAGCATCGACCACAGCGCGCGGGCACCGATCTGCCAGCCTGCGTCGTCC
>DAORCC010000011.1:0-21859 GCA_035345235.1 Azospira sp. | reverse complement strand
GCCCCGCTCATCCGCTGCGCCTCGGCCAGTGCCTCCGGAAATGGCAGGTGCTGCAGGCCGTGCAGGGTGTTGTGGTGAACAAAATTGCGGATCGGTGCCTGCGCCGGAAGCACGTGCTCAAGATGCGCCACCCAGGCGGCGAGTCGCTCGCGCAGGGTTGTGGGTTCGGCTGCGTGGTGGCTCATGTCAGCTCGTGAACAGCTGCGACAGCGCGCGCACGGAAGCTGCCGACAGCTCCAGCAAAGGCGCCGGCCAGAGCCCCGCAAAGACGATGCCGGCGAGGAGCAGGCCGGCGGCGAAGCGTTCCGACAGGTCGAGATCGGCAACCGCCGCCCGATGCTGACGCGGGCCGATACACAGGCGCCCGACGACACGCAGTGCATAGGCGGCGCTGACCAGCACGCCCAGCGACAGGACGACGATCCAGCCCTGCCAGCGCGCGTAGCCACCGACCAGGACGTGCAGTTCAGCGATGAAGCCGGCGCTGCCCGGCAACCCGGCGGAAGAAAGCAGCGCCAGGGCAAGGCAGAAGGCGAGCTTCGGCGCCGTTCCCGAGAGCGCACCGATCTCGCCGAGTTCTCGACTGTGGGTGCGCTGGTAGAGGATGCCGACGATCAGGAACATCAGGGCTGCGGCAAGCCCATGTGCGGTCATCTGGAATACCGCACCGGAGAGGCCGGTGAAGTTCAGTGTCGCGATGCCGAGCATCACGACTCCCATGTGCGCCACCGACGAGTAGGCCACCATGCGCTTCAGATCGGTCTGTCGCCAGGCCAGCACGCTGCCGTAGACCAGCGAGACCAGGGCCAGTGCGGCCAACGCTGACTGCAGGGTCAGCACTGCCTGCGGCAGGGTCTCGGCCGCACGGATGAGTCCGTAGGCACCCATCTTCAGCAGCACGCCCGAGAGCAGGATGGAAATCGGGCTGGGGGCCTCGACGTGTGCCAGCGGCAACCAGCCATGCATCGGGAAGACGGGCATCTTCACGCCGAAGCCGACGAACAGTCCGGCAAAGACGAGCAGCTGCGTTGCCAGCGGCAGGCTGTGGCCGCCGGCGATCATGTCGGCCATCGCGAAGCTGTGCCCCGGTGCGGCATCGTAGAGGAGCAGCAGCGCAACCAGCATGAATACCGAGCCACCGAGCGTATAGAGCACGAAGTTGAGCGCTGCACGATGGCGGTTGCTACCCCCCATGCGGTCGATCAGGAAAAACAGCGGGATCAGCGTGAATTCCCAGAAGACGTAGAACAGCGACCAGTCGCGTGCCATGAAGACGCCGAGCATGGAAGCTTCGAGCACGAGCAGCAGCGAGAAATAGAGGCGTGCGCCGACACGGATGCCGCCGGAAGCCAGCACGGCGATGAGGCAGAGCAGCGTAGACAGCAAAACCATCGGCAGCGAGATGCCGTCGACGCCGAGCGCAAAGCTGGAGCCGACGCGCGGATTCCACGGCCGGGTCTCGAAGAACTGCTGATCGGCGACGCTTGCATCGAAGCTGGCGGCCAGCGCCAGTGAAAGGCCGAGATTGAGGGCGGCGACCACAGCGGCTACGGCGCGAATCCGGAGGGGCCGGCGCGCCGGCAGGAGCGCGATGAGGAAAGCCCCGGAGAGGGGCAGCAGCAACAGGAATTTCAGCACCGGAGAGGCTCCGCGGGGTGTGCTGCGAGTCTGGTCAGGACAGCGTCCGCGATCGTGCCGATTCTCCCCGTTGAAATTATCCTTGTCATGAACGAGGATTATGCCAGTAGCGCCCGATTTTGGGCGCATCGCCCGGGAGCGCTGGATGGAGAGTCAGTCGACAGGTGCCGCGGCCGCAGCCTTGGCCACGCGCGCCCTGCGCATTCGTGGCCACGTGCAGGGCGTCGGATTCCGCTGGGCGCTATGCGAGCAGGCGCGGGCCCTCGGCCTTGCCGGCTGGGTCCGCAACCGTCCCGACGGCAGCGTCGAGGCACTGATTCGCGGCCCGATGGAGGCGGTCACGGCGCTCGCCGACTGGGCCCGCCGCGGCCCGCCGGGCGCCCGCGTCACGGCAGTCGAAATGCATGCAGCCGAGACCGCAGGCCCCCTGGCCGGGTTCGAGCAAGTGCCGACGATCTAGCAGGAACTTTTCGTCGCTGGCATAAACCAAGTATTCTCTCCGCTTCATTCCGGATTCCCCAAACCCGCTCAATCACAAAAGGAGAAAAACCATGGCCGTTCTCGTCGGCAAGCAAGCCCCGGATTTCAACGCCACTGCCGTTTTCGGCAACAATGAAATGAAGCCCCTGAAGCTCTCGGACCTCAAGGGCAAGTACGTCGCAATCTTCTTCTACCCGCTCGACTTCACCTTCGTCTGTCCGTCGGAGCTGATCGCCTTCGATCACCGCCTTGACGAGTTCAAGAAGCGTGGCGTCGAAGTCATCGGCGTTTCGATCGACTCGCAGTTCACCCACCTCGCCTGGAAGAACACCCCGGTCGAAAAGGGCGGCATCGGGCAGGTCCAGTACCCGCTGGTCGCCGACGTGAAGCACGAGATCTGCCGTGCCTACGATGTCGAGTTCGAACCGGCCGGCGTCGCCTTCCGCGGCACCTTCCTGATCGACAAGAACGGCGTCGTACGCCATCAGGTCGTCAACGACCTGCCGCTCGGGCGCAATGTCGACGAACTGCTGCGCATGGTCGATGCGCTGCAGTTCACCGAGGAACATGGTGAAGTCTGTCCGGCTGGCTGGCAGAAGGGCAAAAAGGGCATGACGGCGTCACCGGACGGCGTCGCAAAATACCTGGCCGAGAACGCCAAGGAACTCTGATCGAACCTTCCTCGCCTCGCCAACGGCCGCCTCGATGGCGGCCGTTTTCGTTGACGCCGGCCAAGCTCGCCACGAAGTTGACACACATCAAGGGGGAAACGCCGGGCTACCGCGAGAATCATCGATCCGTCATGATGCGATGACCATGCCCCTGCTCCGCCGGTTCGCCACCATCCTGTCCTTTTCCATCGCTGCCGCCGCCACCGGCGCATCGGCATCGACGCCTGCCGCAAAGTCGCCACCGGAGACCCGGCTGGCAGCATCGCCGACGACGATCGCGATGGCACGCGAACTGGTCACCTCGCTGCAGCTTTCCCGGTCGGGCACGGTGCGCGTGACGCCGGCAGGCAGCGACAGCGCCATCGATGACGTCAAGGCCGGCCGCGCCGACGCAGCACTGATTGCCCGCAGCCTGACCGCCGAGGAGACACGATCCCTTCATGCGTTCACGCTTGCCAGCGACAGCCTGCTGCTCATTGTCAACGAGCGCAATCCGCTGCATGAGCTGGACTCGGCAACGGCCCGTCGCATCTTTTCGCGCGAAGTTTCGGACTGGAAGCAGCTCGGCAACGCGGGCGCCGGCTCCATTGTTCCGGTCACCCGTCGCGCGGGTGACGGTACGCGCACGACCTTCGACAACGCCTTCGGCATCGGCCGGGTGATTCCGACCGGGATCGTGGAACTGGCCACCAACCTCGCGGCCGTGCTCTATGTCGCTGCCGACCCGCAGGCCATCGGCTATGTTTCCGCCGACGCCTACGAGGACGCACGCCGGCGCGGCCTGCGCATTCGCGCCCTGCGGCTCGATGGCCAGCTTCCCGGCGCGAAGGAGTGCCGAAAGCTCAGCTACCCGCTGTGCCGGCCGATCGTTTTCGTGCGCCCCATCGGCAAGCCGGCGGGCGAGGTCGAGCAGATGGAACGCTTCCTTCGTTCGGAAGGGGGAAGCGCCCTGATCGAACGATCGGGATTTGCCGGAGCCCAGCAGTAGTGGCGTTCACGACCAATCTCCGCAATACGCTGTGGGCGCTGTTCACGGCGCTCTGCCTGTTCATCGCGGCGAGCGCCGTCCTCAACCTGCGCAACCTGCACCGCGACGAGGAAATGATCGAGGCGTATCTGGCGCCTACACTCGCCGCACAGCAGCAGGCGGAACGCCTGCGCCAGACAGTCGTCGACCTGATGCGACTGGTCTATCAGGCCAGCATCGACAACAACGACGACCTGCTCTTCGAGGCCGGCGCCCAGGCGGCCCGGTTCTTCACCATTCACGAGGCGCTCGGGCAGGAGATTGCCCGAGCCCCGACGGACAGCGTCAATCATGCACAGACGCTGGCCCACCACGGACGCATCAGCGACAGCTTCCGCCACGTTGCCGGCTCTGCGCTTTCCCTGCTTGCCGACGTCGGCAGCGGTAGCGCGGACGAGGCGCAGCTCGCCCACATGCGTTTCTCGACGGCCGCACTGACCGACGAACTGAACCGCTTCGTTGCCCTGCTGGAGGAAGATGTGGCACGGGCGATGACGGGGGCGCGCGAGCGAATCGCAGCGACGCGGCAGCAGCAGCAGGCGTCGATTGTGATCGCGCTCACGGCGATGGGCAGCTTTTTCCTGTTCCTCTATTTCCGCCTGGTCCGGCCGACGCGGCGGCTGGCGTCCTTCCTCAGCCGGGCACGCACGAATCCGCTGGAAATCGTGGACCGCTTCCGCGCGGACCGGGCAGACGAGATCGCAGCACTGGGCAGCGATATCAACTCGCTGCTCGATCAGTTGCAGGCCACCGGCGTATCGCGCGATTTCGTGGGCCATATCTTCGATAGCGCTCCTTTGCCGCTGCTGCTCGTCGATTCCGAGCAGCGCGTCCGACGCTGCAACGTCAGTGCACGGCAGCTCCATGGCGGCAACCCGGAAGGGGAGCGGATCGATCTTCTGCTCTCGGGATTTTCAGCGACGGAGGGAGAGGCCGATTGGCTGACGGCGGACGGCGCCCGTGTCCCCGTGCTGGTCTCGGTTTCGGAAATTTTCGACCGGCAGATCGATGGCGCCGGCCTGGTGGTCGGGCTCGCCGATCTCACGCTGCGCAAGGAGGCGGAAGCGGCAACGCTGCGCCGGGCTGGTCTGCTCAAAGCCGTCGCCGACGCCGGCAGCCTGTTGCTCACCGCAAACTCGGCGGAGCATCCGATTCCGGAAGCACTGCGACGGATCGGGTCGGCGATCGGGGCCGATCGCGGTTCGGTGGTCGAAGAGGCCCTGGCGCCCGGCGAGCCGACGGCACGCCTGATCGTTCATCACGACTGGCGGGCAGACGGTACCGATGACGACGATCCCGGGCTCGCCTGGCGCGTTGCCGTACCTGCCTGGCGGCGACTCCTGCAGGACGAATCCGCCAGTTGCATCATCCTTGACAGCAAGGTGCCCGCCGATCGCGACTGGCTGATCGCGCACAAACTCGCGGCGATGATCGTGCTGCCGATCCGCATCGAGGGTTGCCTGTGGGGCTTCATCGGTTTTTCCAATCAGGACATCGTCCGGGACTGGGCAGAGGATGACATCCAGGTACTGCAGACGGTCGCGGCCGACATTGGTCATCTGATGCTGCAGGAGCGCTCCCTGGCGCAACTCCGGCTCTCTGCGCAGGTCTTCGCCGAGAGTGGCGAGGCCATCGCGGTCACCGATGTGCGCGGCGGCTTCGTCTCGGTCAACCGGGCTTTCACCGAGGTGACGGGCTACACCTTCGACGAGGTCCGCGGCAAGAATCCGCGCATCCTGCAATCCGGTCGCCACGACAGCGCGTTCTACACCGCAATGTGGAAACTCCTGGCCGAAGCCGGCAGCTGGCAGGGTGAAGTATGGAACCGCCGCAAGTCCGGCGAAATCTATCCCGAGTGGCTCAACATTTCGTCGGTGCGCAACCCGGCGGGCGAGATCACCCACTACGTCGCGATCTTTTCCGACATCACCGAACGCAAGGCAGCCCATGCCCGTATCGAATACCTGGCCCACCACGACCCGCTGACCGGCCTGCCCAACCGTTCGCTGCTGCGCGAGCGGCTCGAGAACGAGATCAGCCGCGCCAAGCGGGCCGAACGCAAGCTGGCGGTGCTGTTTCTCGATCTCGATCGCTTCAAGACCGTCAATGATTCGCTCGGACATGCCGTCGGCGACCGCCTGCTGAGGGAGGTCGCCCAGCGGCTGCGCAGTTCGCTGCGCGAATCCGACATCGTCTGCCGGCAGGGGGGGGATGAGTTCATCGTCGTCCTGCCTGACCTGAAGAGCGACACGGACGCCGCCCATGCCGCCCGGCAGATCATCGACGCGTTGCGTCAGCCCGTCGATACGGGCGGGCAGATGATTCATACCTCGACCAGCATCGGCATCGCCGTCTTCCCCGAGGACGGCCATACGACCTCGGCGCTGCTCAAGGCGGCGGACATGGCGATGTATCACGCCAAGGAGCGGGAACGCGGGTCGTTCTGCTTCTATACTCAGGAACTGAATGCCCTCGTCAACGAGCGCATGGCGCTCGACAATCGGTTGCGGGCAGCGGTCAAGGGCAGCGAGTTCCAGGTTTACTTCCAGCCGCAGTGGGCACTCCTCGATGGCCGGCTGACCGGGCTCGAAGCACTGGTTCGCTGGCAATGCGACGGCGGCTTCATCTCGCCGGCGCGCTTCATTCCGATTGCCGAGGAGAACGGCCAGATCGTGGCGCTCGGAGCCTGGATCCTGGAAGAGGCGTGTCGCGAAGCCACCCGCTGGCGCGCTCAGGGATATCCGCTGACGATCGCGGTCAACGTGTCGCCGGTGCAGATCCGCCGCGACGACCTGCCCGGGCGCGTGCGGCAGGTGCTGAGGAAGACGGGACTGCCGGCGGAAGCCCTTGAGCTCGAGATCACCGAGTCGCTCATGATGGGTGAGGACACGCAGGTACTCGAGACCCTGGCGGCGCTCAAGTCGATCGGTCTCAAGCTGGCTATCGACGACTTCGGAACCGGCTACTCCAACCTCGCCTACCTCAAGCGTTTCAACGTCGATCGCCTTAAGATCGATCAGTCCTTTGTCCGCGACATCGACAGCAAGCCGGACGCGGCGGTCATCGTGAACGCCGTTATCGGCATGGGACGCCGACTCGGTCTCAACACCCTCGCCGAAGGCGTCGAGACGGAAGCCGAACGGGATGCATTGCGTGCGGCCGGTTGCGATGACATTCAGGGCTACCTGCTCGGCAAGCCGATGCCGGCGACCGGCATCGACGCACTCCTCAAGCGCTGAGCGCGCTTTCTCCACTGCTCCTGCCTGGCCGTATTGATGCATCGCAACATGAGTAAATCATGGTGCGATGGTTAAACATCACAACAAAATAAATCATAAAACCATATAGTTAGGAATTTTATCAACTCATGATGAATATCAGCGTTTTATGATATAGGTCGACTTTTGTTGACCTGCATCAAAACCGTATAACTTGTAGGGCTATAACCTCGCGCAAATCAAATTTTTCATAACCAAGCTAGAGGGAGTCCCCAGATGTCCAAGTCGCTCAAACTGGCCGCAACCGCTGCCGCACTCGTCGCAGCCCTTCCCGCAGTGGCCCAGCAAGCCCCCCAGGAAGGCAACTGGATGGTTCGCGCCCGTGCCGTGAACGTCAACACCTACAACGGCTCGACGCCGATCCCGTCGCTCTCGGTTCCGTCGGACGCGATTCACGTCGAGAGCAAGGTGATCCCGGAAGTGGACATCACCTACTTCTTCACCAAGAACATCGCGGCGGAACTGATCCTGACCGTACCGCAGAAGCACGATGTCAAAGTGAAGAGCAGCGCGATCGGCGCCTTCGACGCCGGCCATTTCTACCTGCTGCCGCCGACGCTGACCGCCCAGTGGCACTTCAATCCGGATGGCGACTTCCGTCCCTATGTCGGTGCCGGCCTGACCTACTCCGATTTTTCCGGCGACCAGTTGCGGGTGCCCGGCGTCACCGGCCTGCATCTCGACAACAGCTATGTCGGCTTCGCCGTCCAGGCCGGCTTCGACTACAAGATCACGAGGAATGTCTTCTTCAACATGGACATCAAGAAGGCGCAGGTGCGCAGTGACGTCGAGAACGACGCCGGCGTGAAGGTCTCCCGCGTCAAGGTCGACCCGATCCTGTTCGGTATCGGCCTCGGCTGGCGCTTCTGAGCGACATCACAAATAATTGTCGCCCCCGCAGAGACAGGGCCGGATGCAGATCCGGCCCTTTTTTATTTGACGACGGGGAAATCAGCGGGAAGAAAACAGCTGGCGCAAGGACAGCGCGTAGTCGGCAGCCTCCGGCGCGCCCTCGGCCGGCGCCCAGGGCGCCAGTTCCTCCGCACAAAGCAGCCGATAGGGCCCCGCCTTGGCCTCGAAGATCACCGTCCCGGACAACAGGGCGACGACCGTGTGCCAGGTACCATGGGGAATATCGACACCGCAGCAGTCCCCGCCGGGGGCAAGCTGTCGTGACGTCACCACCGTACCCGCATCGTCGAAGATGACAACCCCCAGGGCCCCGGCGACGACGACGATCGACTCGTCCTTCGCGGGGTCGAGGTGGCGGTGTGGCGGCAGCCACGACCCGGGCTCGATCGCGTTGAGCAACCGGTGGGAGGGAAAGTCGTCCGCCGGGTGAAAGTTGAAGTTGGCCCGCAGGCGCTGGCGAGACCGGGCGTCAGCAGACACGGCGGCGAGCAGCGCCGCATCGATGAAGCGCGTCATTTCAGGTTGTGGGCCACCAGTGTCAGTACGCTTGATCCGGCAAAGGCGACGCGGATGTAGCGGTTGTCGTTACCCCACTGGCAATTGCGCAGGCCAAGCATCTCGTCACAGCGATCCGGCTTGCCGAGAATGCCGACGACCTCGTCGTAGCTCTGTCCGACTTTCAGTTTTTCATAATGCGCCAGGTCGAGCCGGCCGCAGCCGACAAGTGCCAGCAGCGCCAGAACGGTAGCGAGTTGTCGAATGTGCATGATGATTCCTTCCGATGGACTGAAGCGCAGCTGATCTTGCGAGATCCTACTGGTAACGAATTTCTACCGATTCGGCACTGAGCCACTCGCCGAGTGCCGTCAGCAAATCGTCCTCGAGTCGCACGCGCGCCGAATCGCCGAGCGCCAGTTCGCACTGCGCCTCACCGTTACGATAGGCGATCCGCACCGGGCAGGCGCCCGGCGCGTATGCGGCAAGCAAGGTCTTGAGCCGCTGCGCTGCGCCGCGGTCGTTGCTGACCAGGCCGTTCAGAGACAAGCGCAGTTCGCGTGCAAAGCGGCCGCGGGCATCGGCCAACGTCATGATGCGCTCGGCGGTAACGCGCACCTTGCCCTCGCCGGCGAAGTCGTCCTTCGACACCTTGCCCTCGATGATCAGCACTTCGTCTTCTCGGAGCTTGCCCTTCTCGGTTTCGAGCACCTCGTTGTAAACCGCCACCTCCTGCGGCTCGGTTCCATCGTCGAGGGTGACGAAGGCCATCTTGCCGCGAGCGGTGAGCTTGGTTCGCGTCGCCGTCACCAGGCCGGCCAGCAGCTGCAACTCGCGCGAGGGTTCGAGCTTGTCGAGCGTCCGCCGTACGAAACGCCCGACCTCGCCCTTGACGGCGTTGAACGGATGGCCGGAGAAATAGAAGCCGAGCGCTGTCTTTTCCTCCGCGAGTTGCTGCTTCTCGCGCCAGCGTGGCACTTCCACCGGCTGCGGCGCATGCACCTCGGCGACGCCCCCCATGTCGAAGAGACCGGCCTGCATCGCGTTGCGCTCCTCCTGCTCGGCCCAGTCGATGGCAATACCCACCGTGGCGAGCAGGCGCGCCCGATGATCGTCGATCGAATCGAAGGCCCCGGCACGAATCAACGCCTCGATCGTGCGTCGATTCACCATGCGCTTGTCGACCCGCTTGCAGAAGTCGAACAGGTCGGTGAACGTGCCAGACTTGCGCGCTTCGAGAATGACGTTGACGGCCTGCTCGCCGGTGCCCTTCACCGCCCCCAGCCCGTAGCGGACGGTCTTGGCATCGACCGGCACGAAGCGGTAGTCAGAGGCGTTCACATCCGGCGGCAGCACGGTGATGCCGTTCTTGACGGTGTCTTCGTAGAAGATCTTCACCGTGTCGGTGTTGTCCATGTCGGACGACATGGTCGCCGCCATGAAGGCCGCACAGTGGTGCGCCTTCAGCCAGGCGGTGTGGTAAGTCACGACCGCATACGCGGCGGTGTGCGACTTGTTGAAGCCGTACTCCGCGAACTTGGTCATCAGGTCGAACAGCTGCTCGGCCAGCGCCGGGTCGTAGCCCTTCTTCTTCGCGCCCTCGGCGATGGTCTCGCGGTGCTTGGCCATCTCCTCCGGCTTCTTCTTGCCCATCGCGCGGCGCAGCATGTCGGCGCCACCGAGCGTGTAGCCGCCGATGATCTGCGAGATCTGCATCACCTGTTCCTGGTACACGATGACGCCGTAGGTCGGTTCCAGGCAGCCCTTCAGGTCCGGGTGGAAATAGTCGATCGCCTGCTGGCCCTTCTTGCGCAGGATGAAGTCGTCCACCATGCCCGAGCCGAGCGGTCCGGGACGGTAGAGCGCGAGCACGGCGATGATGTCCTCGAAGCGGTCGGGCGCCAGCTTCTTGAGCAACTTCTTCATGCCCTCCGATTCCACCTGGAAGATCGCCGTCGTGTTGGCGTCCTTGAGGATCTGGTAGGCGGCGGGGTCGGTGAAGGGCAGGGCCGCGAGGTCGGGCTTCGTTCCGGTGAGCCGCTCGACATAGCGCACGGCGAGGTCGATGATGGTCAGGTTGCGCAGGCCAAGGAAGTCGAACTTCACGAGGCCGACCTTCTCGACGTCGTCCTTGTCGTACTGCGAAACCACCGAGGCGCCGCCGTCGGCCGAGTAGAGCGGGCAGAAGTCGGTCAGCTTGCCCGGCGCGATGAGCACGCCGCCGGCGTGCATGCCGACGTTGCGGGTCAGATCCTCCAGCTTCTCGGCCAGCTCGAACAGCTCCCTGACTTCCTCCTCGGCCTCCATCTTCTCGCGCAGCTGCGGTTCGGCGTCGAGCGCCTTGGCCAGCGACAGTGGCTTGTTCTGCTCGACCGGAATCAGCTTCGAGAGCGAATCGCAGAACATGTAGGGCATGTCGAGGACGCGCCCGACGTCGCGGATGACCGCCTTCGACGACATGGTGCCGAAGGTGGCGATCTGCGAGACGGCATCCTTGCCGTAGGCCTCACGTACGTATTCGATCACCCGCCAGCGGTTGTCCTGGCAGAAGTCGATGTCGAAGTCGGGCATCGAGACCCGCTCCGGGTTGAGGAAGCGCTCGAAGAGCAGTGCGTAGGCGAGCGGATCGAGATCGGTGATGCCGAGGGAGTAGGCGACCAGCGAACCGGCGCCCGAACCCCGCCCCGGCCCGACCGGGACGCCGTTCTTCTTGCCCCACATGATGAAGTCGGCCACGATCAGGAAGTAGCCGGGGAAGCCCATCTGGACGATGGTGTCGGTCTCGATCTTCAGGCGCGCGTCGTAGGCCGGACGCTCGCGTTCGCGCACCCCGGGATCGGGGTAGAGCTGCGCCAGGCGAATTTCCAGCCCCTTCGCCGCCTCGTTGCGGAGATGGTCGTCGAGGGTGACGCCCTCCGGGGTCGGAAACTGCGGCAGGTAGTTCTTGCCGAGGGTGATTTCGAGGTTGCAGCGGCGAGCGATCCCGACCGAGTTATCGAGCGCTTCCGGCAGATCGGCAAACAATTCGGCCATCTCGGCCGACGACTTGAAATACTGCTGCTCGGTGAACAGCTTCGGTCGGCGCGTATCACCGAGCACATAGCCTTCGGCGATGCAGACCCGTGCCTCGTGCGCCTTGAAGTCGTCCGGAGTCAGGTACTGGATCGGATGCGTCGCCACCAGCGGCAGCCCGAGTTCGCCGGCGAGATCGGCGGTGGCCGCGACCAGCGCCTCCTGTTGCGCGTGGCCGGCGCGCTGGACTTCGAGGTAGTAGGCATCGGGAAACATCGCCGCCCAGGCCTTGGCACGACATTCGGCGAGCAGGCGATTGCCTGACAGCAGCGCCTCGCCGACATCGCCGAGCGCCGCGCCGGAAAGCGCGATCAGGCCATCGGTGCCGACTTCCTGCAGCATCAGCCGCGACACTTCGGCACGACCCCGGGTCCGCGGCGCCAGCTGGGCACGGGTCAGGATCTCGCACAGCTGCAGGTAACCGGTGTGATTGCGGCAGAGCAGCAGCAGTCGCGACGGGCGGTCAGGATCGGTTTCGTGCGTCAGCCAGACGTCGGCACCGAGCACCGGCTTGATGCCCTTGCCGCGCGCGGCGGTATAGAACTTGACGAGGCCGAACAGGTTGCCGAGATCGGTCAGCGCCAGCGCCGGCATGCCATCCCCGGCGGCGCGCGCAACGGCGTCATCGATGCGGACGATGCCGTCGGTGACGGAGTACTCGCTGTGCAGGCGAAGGTGGACGAAGCGCGGGTCGGACATAGAAGGTGGATTTTACTCCTTCGTCCGACCCCTCCGGAAACGATTCTCGACCCGCATCGGGAGCGCGGGTGAATGGCCGAAACGGATACGCTGGAAACGCCTGAGAATGCGTAGATGGGCACACATTGCAGTCCCTATGGCGCGGTAGTAACCTGCCACTTCGAAGGATTCGTCGGCCCGGAGTTTCCGGAAACGGCAGCAGACCGCCCCCCGACACCACAGGAGGAGATCATGGCTCGCTACGAGATGCGGAAGTTCGTTGCGCCCGAATTCATCTTCGGTATCGGGGCGCGCCACCGTGCCGCCTTCTACGCGCAGAACATGCAGGCTCGCCGCGCCTTCGTGGTCACCGATCCGGGCATCGCCGCCGCCGGCTGGCTCGACGAGCTGACGGAAAACCTGCACGAATCGGGCGTCGAGACCGTCGTGTTCGCCGCCGTCACACCGAATCCGAAGGACCACGAAGTCATGGCCGGTGCGCAGCGCTACCGTGACGAAGGTTGCGATGTCATCGTCGCCATCGGCGGCGGCAGCGTCATCGACTGCGCCAAGGGCATCGGCATCGTCTCCGCCAACGGCGGCCACATCCTCGACTACGAGGGTGTCGACCGCATTCCCCGCCCCGGCCCGCCGCTGATCTGCATCCCGACCACCGCCGGGACCGCCGCCGATATTTCCCAGTTCGCGATCATCAACAACACCGACAGGCACTACAAGATCGCCATCATCAGCAAGAGCGTGGTGCCCGACGTGGCGCTGGTCGATCCGGAAACGACGACGACGATGCCCCCCTACCTGACCGCATGCACCGGGCTGGATGCGCTGACGCACGCGATCGAGGCCTACGTCTCGACCGCCAGCTCGCCGGTGGTCGATGTCCATGCGCTGGCGGCGATCCGGCTGATCCACGCGAATCTCGCGAGCGTCATCGACGCCCCGCAGCATGTCGAAGGGCGCGAGAACATGGCGCTAGCCAGCCTGCAGGCCGGACTGGCCTTCTCGAACGCCAGCCTTGGTGCGGTGCATGCGATGGCGCACAGCCTCGGCGGCTACCTCGACCTGCCGCACGGCGAGAGCAACGCCCTGCTGCTCGATCACGTGATCCGCTTCAACTTCAGCGCTGCCAGCGAACGCTACCAGCATATCGCCGCCATCTTCGGCGTACCCGGCGGCAACGAACGCGCGCTGGGCGCGGCCATTGCGGCACTACGCCAGCGCTGCGGCATCGCCGACGGGCTGGCCGCCCGCGGCGTCACACACGGCACGATCGACGAACTGGCCCCGCATGCCGAACGCGATGCCTGCCTGTTCACCAACCCGCGCCGGGCCAGCCTCGCCGACCTCAAGACGATCTATGCTGAAGCCCTCTGACGAAACGCCGCCGCCTTCCTGGGAGGAAGAACGCGACCGCATCATCGGTCTCGGCGAGCGCTCGTTCAAGAAGAGCTATTACCCCGAACTGCGCAGCAACCTCAGCCGGCTCGAGCGCTTTCGCACGCTACTCGACTTCTCGGGCGAACTGGTCGTCCTGTTCTCACTCCCCGACGGCGAGATCGTCGATGCGAACACGCCCGCCGATCCCGTTTTCGATCTGCCGGCAGCCAGCCTGATCGGCAAGCCACTCGCGCTGCTCGGCCTGACGCACAGCGAACGCATCGTGGCGCAGCTCAATGCGGACGCCGAGCGCGGAGAAACCTCCCTGCACCATGAGACCCTGGAAATCCTGCCACGCCATGCGGGTGCCGAGCCGCAACAGATCGACGTCGACTTCCGCATCGCCAGTGTCGAAGGAACCGCCTACGGCATCCTGCTCGCCCGCAATGCCGCGCCGCGCCTCGCGGCCGAGGCGCGCCTGCGGCTTGCCGCCCGCATCATCGAGCGCAGCAGCGAGGGCATCGTCATCACGGACGCGGACTGCAACATCATCGAGGTCAATGCCGCCTTCGAAAAGATCACCGGCTTCACGCGCGAACGCGCCATCGGCCGTAACCCGCGCTTTCTTTCCAGCGGCCGCCAGGACGTGGCGTTCTATCGCGACATGTGGCAGCAGATCAACGATTACGGTGTCTGGCAGGGCGAGATCTGGAACCGCCGCCAGAGCGGGGAAACCTACCCCGAATGGCTGCTGATTTCGGCCATTCACGACGACGCCGGGCGCATCAGCCATTACGTCGGCACCTTCGCCGACATTACCGAGGCGAAGGCGACCGAGGCCCGCATCCGGCACATGGCGCATCACGACTTCCTCACCGGCCTGCCCAACCGCTTCCTGCTGACCGACCGCTTCCAGCAGCTCGCGGCCGCAGCCGAGCGCAACAACACCCGTTTCGCACTGCTCTTCATCGACCTCGACCGCTTCAAGAACGTGAACGACACGCTCGGCCACAGCGTCGGCGACCAGCTGCTGCGCGACGTCGCATCCCGGCTGCGCTCGCTGGTGCGCGGCACGGACACCATCTCGCGGCAGGGGGGCGACGAATTCATCGTGCTGCTCTCCGACATCCACACGCCGGACGACGCCGCGCAGGCGGCGCGCAAGCTGATCCAGGTGCTCAGCGAGCCGTTCACGCTCGGCGAACACCACATCACCGTCACGCCCTCGATCGGCGTTGCCGTCTCGCCGGAGGACGGCGACGATCTCGATTCGCTGCTCAAGCACGCCGACCTGGCGATGTACGACGCCAAGCAGCAGGGCCGCAACAACTTCCAGTTCTTCCGCCGCGAGATGAATGCACGCTCGCTCGAACTGCTGCTGATGGAAAGCGACCTGCGCCAGGCGCTGAAGAAGCGGGAGTTCGAACTGCACTACCAGCCGCAACTGGATTTCGGCAGCGGCGAGATCGTCAGCCTGGAGGCCCTGTTGCGCTGGCGACATCCGGAACGCGGACTAGTCCCGCCGGCGGATTTCATTCCGATGGCGGAGGAAACCGGACTGATCGTTGCGATCGGTGGCTGGGTCATCGAGGAGGCCTGCCGCCAGCTGGCCAGCTGGCGCGGCAACGGATGGCCTGCATTGCGCGTCGCGCTCAACCTGTCCGCCGCACAGTTCCGCGAGAAGGATCTCCACGTACGCATCACCAACGCGCTCGTCGCATCGGACCTGCCCGCCGAGGCGATCGAAATCGAGGTCACCGAGAGCATCCTGATGAGCGACGCAGAGAGCACGGCAGCGACGCTGCACGCGCTCGACGCAATGGGTGTCCGTATCGCGATCGACGATTTCGGCACCGGCTACTCGTCGCTCGCCTACCTGAAGCGCTTCCCGGTCGATACGCTAAAGGTCGACCGTTCTTTCGTCAGCAACATCGACGACAGCGACGAGGACGCGGCCATCTGCTCGGCCATCATCGGTCTCGCGCACAGCCTGCACCTGGAAGTGGTTGCCGAGGGCGTCGAGACGCAGGCACAGTTCGAGTGGCTGGCGCGCGCCGGCTGCCACTATGTGCAGGGCTACCTGACCGGTCGCCCTGCGCCCGCGGCCACGTGCCTCCCGGCACGTTGATTGGCAACATAAGGAACGGGGAAGGACGCACTGCCGATGCCGGCACCTTCGCCCTCCCGCACCACTACCCTGTCGTCAGCGCCGCCTCGATCACCCGCTTGACCACCTTCGGCTCGAAAGGCTTGTCGCAAATCCCGGATACGCCGGCCGCACGCACGGCCGCCAGCCGCTCCGGATTCGTCTCGCTCGTCACCATCAGCACCGGCACCGAGGATTGCCAGCTTTCGCCGCGGATGTGGCGCAGGAGCCCCAGGCCGTCCATCTCCGGCATGTTGTAGTCGGTAATCACCAGATCGAACATCGAGGACGCAAGGAGTCCTGCCGCCTCGCGCCCGTCCCCCGCCTCGGTGATGTTTTCGATGCCGAGATTGCCGAGGACGCGCCGCATGAATTTCCGGGCGTTCGGGCTGTCATCGACGAGCAGGACGCGCAGCCGCTCGAGATCGACGTCGGCATCGAGACGCTGGTGCGGATTGAGCCAGTCGAGGGTCGCCGCCAGCGCGGCAACCAGATCGGCATCGGAAAATGGTTTGGGCAGTATTGCACTGGCGCCGGACTGGCGGATCGGATCGAGAATTTCCTCGCGCGTCTCGCTCGACACCAGTACGAAGGCGACGCCGGCCAACGTTTCGTCGGCGCGCATCGCCGCCAGCAGCTCGACCCCGGACATGTCGGAAAGATACATCGCACCGACGGCCAGCGCCGGCGGCACTTCCCGCATGGCGGCGAGCGCCGCCGCTCCGGAATCGGCCACCTGCACCCGCGTGACGCCGAGCTTGCCGAGCGCCTCGCGCACCGCGCGCTGCTGCATTGTCGATGGTTCGACGATCAGCACATCGAGATCCTGAAACGATGAGTACAAGCGGCGCCCCCTCCATCGAAGTCATCGCCACTATACGCCGATGCCGGCAGTGCCAGAAGGGGCCGGCATCGGGGACGATCAGGCGCGCCCGCGCTGCAGTGCCAGCGCAGTCTCGGCAACGCGGGCACCAAGACGGGCAGCCGTCCTGAGGTCGCTCTCGCGCATCGCCTCGGCACCCTGATCGGCATTCGCCTGCGCCATCGCCCCGCTGAAGCTGCCGAGACGGTTGAGATCGTCGACCGAACCCTTCGAATTGTTGTTGCCCGGCATCAAGTCGAGGCCGACCCAGATCATCGCGTGCTGGTTGGCGAAGACCATCAGTTGCAGCAACGTGTTCAGCTTGTCCCCGGACTGCGAGGCCGAAGTCGTGAAGCCTGCCGCGACCTTGTTTTTCCAGGCACCGGCGAACCAGCGTTTGGAGCTTTCGTCCATGAAGCCCTTGAACTTCGCGGATGCGCTGCCCATGTAGGTCGGCGAGCCGAAGACAATCGCGTCGGCGGCGTCGAGTTCGGCCCATTCGGCTTCGCTCAGCGTATCGACGGGATAGAGTGTCGCGTCAATGCCGGCTACCGAGGCCGCGCCATTGCGCACGGCTTCCGCCTGACGCTGCGTGTGGCCGTAGCCGCTGTGATAGGCGATTGCGATTTTTGCCATGTCGTTTCTCCTTGGGGTTGATTGGCAGAAGGGGGAGCGTTCCGGCCTCAGGCCGGCAGGTCGAACCAGAGGAAGTCGGCGGCACTCGCGACCGTCAGGCGCAGCCCGGGCGCATCGTGCGCCTTGAGGCCGTCGCCGGTGGACAGCGGAAAATCACCGGTTTCGAGCGCGCCGGAGATCAGGTGCGCATAGCCGAAACGATCCGGCGCGAGGTCCGGCACGAAGATCTCGCCGGCCACGAGGCGGACACGCTGCAGCGTCGCATCCTGGCCGATAGCCACGCTGCCATCGCGCCCGTCCGGCGATGCCAGCAGCGTGGCGCCAGGCGCCAGGGAAATTTCACGCTGTTCATAACCCGGCGTCGCACCGGAACGCGCCGGGCGGATCCAGATCTGCAGCAGGTGCGTGGCAACCTCGGGCGAGGGATTGAACTCGCTGTGCCTGACACCGAGACCTGCACTCATGCGCTGCACCTCGCCGGGGCGGAGGACGGCGCCGTTGCCGAGACTGTCGCGATGCTCGAGCGCGCCGGCGAGAATCACCGTCACGATCTCCATGTCGCGATGACCGTGCATCGGGAAGCCCTCGCCGGGCGCGACGACATCCTCGTTAATGACGCGCAGCGCTCCCCAGCCCATCTCGGCGGGATCGAAATATTCGGCGAAGGAGAAGCTGTGCCAGCTTTTCAGCCAGCCATGGTCGGCATGACCGCGTGTTTGGGCAGGGCGCAGTGCTATCATGGTTCCAATTTCCTCATGTTTTTTGTGAGGATATAAAGGACAAAGAAAACATTCCAGCGATCAATTTTCACGTTTTAGGTGAATATTTTTGAACATATCGCTCGACCTGCTGCAGACGCTTGACGCCATCGACCGCCTCGGCAGCCACGCCGCCGCCGCACAGCACCTGCACCGGGTGCCATCGGCGATCACGCACGCCATCGCCAAGGCCGAATCCCTGCTCGGGCATCCGTTGTTCGAACGCCGGGGACGGCGCGCCGTACTCACCGAGGCCGGCCGCTGCCTGCTCGACGGCGGACGCCCCCTGCTCGAAGCCGCCGTCCATCTCGAGCGACGGACACGCCAGGTCGCCAGCGGCTGGGAGGCTGAACTGCGCATCGCCGTCGATGCGCTGATTCCTGCCGAGCGCCTGTTCCCGATGATCGCCGCTTTCCACGCCGGCGGTCACAACACCGAAATCCGGCTGTCCACTGAAGTCCTGGCCGGCTGCTGGGACGCCCTGCTCGACGGGCGCGCCGACCTGGTCATCGGCGCACCGGGTGACATGCCGCCCGGCGGCGGGCTCGGCACGTCGCCGATGGGCGAGGTCACCTTCGATTTCGCGGTCGCCCCCGACCACCCGCTCGCCCTGTACCCCGAACCCATCCCTGCCGACGCGATCCGCCTGCACCGCGCGATCGTGCTGGCCGACACGACACGCACGCTGTCCGCACGAACCGTCGGCCTGCTCTCGGGACAGCCGCGCACGGTCGTCCCCAGCGTCGAAACGAAGGTCGCGGCACAGATCGCCGGCCTTGGTGTCGGCTACCTGCCGCGCCAGATTGCGCAACATGAAGAGGCGAAGGGCACGCTCGTGCGACGCCGCACGGCGGAACCCCGGCCGGCAGTACAGCTCCATCTGGCCTGGTGCGCCAGCCATCGCGGCAAGGCCCTGCAGTGGTTTCGCGAGCGACTGCAGGAGCCGGACATCCTCGACGAACTGCTGCAAACACCGCCACGGTAGAATCCGGCCATGGCCCACAAGCTCCTCGACCACGTCCGTACGATCACCCTGCACCGCGACACGGCACTGCTCGATCGCAGCGTGATCGCATCGCTGCTGGAACTACTCCATCTCGAAGATGCGAGGCTTGTCGAGATCTGTCGGCTCGACGGCGAGCTCTATTTCACGACCACGGCCTGGAGCGAGGAGCGGGAGGTGTTCGGGCAGGACCAGCTGCCGCCGGACGCCGAAGCCATGCCGCTTGCTGCCTACGCCGGCGCCCGTGAAGCAGTGGAGGCCAATGACATCATCGGCATCGACGAGGCCGGGCAGTATCGCCACTGGATTCCGGTGCATTCCGACGACGGGCCGATCGCCTGCTTCGAGTTGCGCCATCAAACCGGTCTCACCAGCCATCAGCTCGACCTCGCGGCCGGCATCATCGGTCTCTACCGCAACTACCGGGCACTGCTGGAAGACAGCCAGCAGGACACGCTGACCGGACTGAGCAACCGCAAGACCTTCGATCACTCACTCGCACACTTCCTCAACTCGGCGAGCGAAAAGCAGCAGGCATCGCCCGAACGCCGGCATGGCGACATGCACGACCACTGGCTGGCCGTCATCGACATCGATCATTTCAAGCGTGTGAATGACCGCTTCGGCCACCTCTATGGCGACGAGGTGCTGATCCTGGTCGCCAACCGCATGCGCCGCTGCTTCCGCCAGGATGACAAGCTGTTCCGCTTCGGTGGCGAGGAGTTCGTCGTGCTGTTGCGCCACGTGGACGCAGCCGGGGCACGCAGTACGCTCGATCGGTTCCGCACGGCGATCGCCGGGGAAGAGTTTCCACAGGTCGGCCAGGTCACCGTCTCGATCGGCTTCGCCCGCGCCGAGGCCGGCGCCTCACCGGCCGCCGTGCTCGGCAACGCCGACGAGGCGCTCTACTTCGCGAAGGGCAACGGGCGCAACCAGGTGTGCCAGTACGAGGCGCTGGTCGCGGCCGGAAACCTCGAGCGCAAGACGCTGCACACCGAGGCCGAATTCTTTTGATTCGGGGAAGAGGGTAGCCCCCCACCCTTCCCCCTTCTCCCGTCCCGCCCTACTGATCCGCCCAGGCGATGATGGGTTGCCACTGTTCGATGTCCTGCGCCACGCGCGACGGCGTCAGGTCGAACAGCGTCATGCCGTGCGCTGCGGCCTGCACGTAGCGCTGCGTGTCACGCAGGTAGGCAAGCACCGGCAGGTCGTACTGCGCCAGAAAGCGCTCAAGCTCGGCCGCCGCGCGCGTGCGTGCATCGACGCGCATGCCGACGACGGCGACGAAGGTCTGGTGCTTCCTGACCGCCTTTTCCTCGAGCAGTTTTTCGAGAAAGCTCTTCGTGGCCAGGATGTCGAACAGCGAGGGCTGTACCGGCACGATGACGCGATCGACCACCTTCAGTACCCGTTCAAGGTTCTTGCCGTGCAGACCGGCCGGCGTATCGAGAACGGCGTGCGAGGTCCCGAGCGGCGGCCGCGCCGGACGGTCGCGATCGATCTCCCAGGTCGAAATCGGCGACAGCAGGCGGGAGCGCAGCGCAAGCCAGTCGTGCGACGATTGCTGGCGGTCGATGTCACCGAGCATGACGCGATGCCCGCAACGCGCGAAGTAGCCGGCGAGGTTGGTCGCCAGCGTCGACTTGCCGGCCCCTCCCTTGGGATTGGCGACGAGGATGCTCTTCATTCGGTTCTTTCTCCGGAAATCAGCTCCTGCTCGCGCCGCAGCAACTGCTTGCGCACCAGGTTGATGTGCTCGCGCAAGGTGTAGACGAGATCGGTAAACGCCAGCGGCACGTTGCGGTTGTTCGCCGCCTCCTCGATGCGGTCGAGGCGGCCGAAGAACTCGGCGTGACGCGCCGGCGTGTAGTCCTTGCGCACTTCGGATTCGAGGAACTTCAGTTCGCCATAGACGCGGAAGATCTTCGAGCGGATGCGCCAGGTGTAGATCGCCGGTGCAATGCGCATCAGCGGCACCAGCAGTGCGATCAGCGGCAGCAGCAGGACGACCATGCGGTCGACGAAGACCGCGGCCCAGAACGGCAGATAGCGCTGCAGGAACGGCGGGCCGGATTTCATGAAGCGGCGCGCGTCGTCGTTGAGTTCGAACGAGGTGTCGAGGTAGGCCGGGAACTCGCCGGTGCGCTGGAAGAAGCCGCTCTTGCCATGGACCTCGCTCGTCGCCTGCAACAGCAACGAAATCAGGGCCGGATGCGTATGTTCGCTGACGACGAGGTTGGCCGTTGCGGCCAGCAGCGTGGTATCCGCCGGAGGCACATCGCGCACGAGGTCGACGACGCCGTGCGGCAAGGTCACCCGTGTCAGGAAGGGGAAGCGTCGCGTATAGGCATCGGCCTGCGAGAAGCTCATGATGCGGACGCCGGGCGAGCGCAACAGCACCTGTACCACGGGCGCCTCCGGTGCGGCGATGATGAAGGCCGCATCGACGCGCCCCTGCTGCAACTCTTCCGCAGCATCGAGGCCCGAAAGCGGCAACAGGTGCTTGCCGTCGATAGGAACCTCGTTCGCTTCCAGCAACTGCAGCGCGAGGCCGCGCACGCCACTGCCCTCGGCGCCGACGGCGATGCGCTTGCCCGCCAGTTCGCCGAGGCGGTCGTAGGTCCGGCTGCCGCGATAGAAAACCCAGACCGGCTCGTAGTACATGCTGCCCAGCGACTGCAGTGCCGGCTCGTCCTCGGCGGCCTCGGCCGGCCGGACGCCGCCCTGCACGAAGGCGACATCGACTTCGCCCTTGTTGAGGCGCGCGAGATTTTCGAGCGAGCCGGCGGAAGTCTTGATGTCGAGGCG
>DAORCC010000010.1:0-27376 GCA_035345235.1 Azospira sp. | reverse complement strand
ACGGTCTTGCCGAGGTATTCGCCGCGCCGTTCCTTCTTGATCACCGACTCGTAAATCTGGCCGGTGGTGAAGTTGTTCGACTTCTTCATCTTGGCGCTGGTGAAGCGCTCGTAATGACCGAGGTCGAGATCGGTCTCGGCGCCGTCTTCCGTCACGAACACTTCGCCGTGCTGGAAGGGACTCATCGTGCCGGGGTCGACGTTGATGTAGGGGTCGAGCTTGAGGTGGGTGACTTTCAGGCCGCGGGATTCGAGGATGGCCCCGAGCGAGGCGGCGGCAATGCCCTTCCCGAGGGAGGACACCACACCGCCGGTGACGAACACATATTTGGTCATGATTTTTCTGCAGCGGGAAAGCGCGATTTTACCCGATAACCGCGCCCCGCTCAAAACACCAAGGCGGGATCAGGCTTCCGGCGGCAGGACCGTCACGGCACCCGGCCGACGGCACGTCAGCGAAGCGCGGCGATGCGCTGCACCACGGCCGGCCTCGGCGTCATGACCTCGCCCTCCTCGAAGGCCAGCACCCGCAGCCCTGCAGCCCGGGCCACCTCCAGCAGTTCCTGCGGGCGCAGCAGAAACTCCGGACTGCTCGGTCGGCCAAAACGTTCGTTGCCGACCATGAAGGTCTCGTAGATCAGCACCCCGCCCTCGCCCAGGGCCTCTTCGATCAGTGGCAGCAGCGGACGATGCAGGTAGTTGGTCACGACGATGCCGGCAAAGCGGCGACCGGCATAGGGCCACGCACCGTGTTCAAGGTCGGCAACGCGAACCATCACGCCGGCAACACCGGCAAGGCCGGCCAGTGCCGCCGAATCGCGATCGACGGCCTCGACCCGCCAACCGTCGCCCGCCAGCCAGCGGGCATGCCGCCCCCCACCGCAGGCCAGATCGAGGATCTCCCCGTCCTTCGGGATCTGCGGCGCAAAGCGCTGCACCCAGGCCGAGGGCTTGTCGAAGGGGGGGGCTGTGCATGTCATCGGTCCTGCTCCGGAAGTCCTCAGTTGGGCTATGATCAGCCGCCAGCGGTCATCGATCAAGCGTAAGGAGCACATTCATGGCACAACACCCTCATTTCGTCAGCGTTGCCGAAAACGGAAAAGGCCGTTACCAGCAGGAGGTTGTCGCTGGTCGGCATCGCCTGCTGGCCGATGAACCTGCTGCGATGGGCGGCGAAGATGCCGGCCCGGCGCCGTTCGATTACCTGCTGGGTGCGCTGGGCGCCTGCACCTCGATGACGCTGCGCATGTATGCCGAACTGAAAAAACTCCCGCTGAGGCACGTTGGCGTCGCGCTGTCCCACGAAAAAATCGAAGTCGACGGGCAGAAGGTCGATCGCATTACCCGCGACATTGCCCTCGACGGCGACCTGACGCCGGAACAGCGCACCCGCATGCTGGAAATCGCCAACCGCTGCCCGGTTCTCCGCACCATCAGCGGCGGCAGCAACCTGCGCATCGAAAGCCGCCTGGTCGACCGCATCGTTTCCTAGGGGGAAACGCCGAGATTTTATTGACGTTTTGTGCTAGATTGCTGCAATGCACAAACTGCATGCCAGAATCTAAAAACAACGCCCACAAGGTGCCACAAAATGCTTGAACAGCACTATCTGACCAGCCTGTTCGAACCGAAATCCGTCGCCGTCATCGGTGCTTCGGAGCGCGAAAATTCGGTCGGCAGCATCATCTTCAAGAACATCCTCGATGCCGGTTACAAGGGTCGCCTCTATGCGATCAATCCGAAGCACGAGACGATCCATGGGGTGCAGGCCCATGCATCGATCGAGGAAATCGGGGCCCGCGTCGAACTTGCGGTGATCTGTACCCGCCCGCAGACCGTTCCGGCGATCGTCGAACAGTGCGGTCGCAGCGGCATCAAGAACGTCATCGTCATCACCGCCGGCTTCGCCGAGGCCGGTCACTCCGGCGCCGCACTCGAACGCAAGATGCTGGAGATCGCCCGCAGCTACAACGTCCGCGTACTCGGACCGAACTGCCTCGGCCTCATCCGCCCGACCCTCGGTCTAAACGCGACCTTCGCCAAAGTCACCGCCAACGCGGGCAATCTGGCCCTCGTTTCGCAATCCGGCGCCATGTGTTCGGCCGTGCTCGACTGGGCCAAGGCCAACGGCGTCGGCTTCTCGACCGTGATCTCGCTCGGCGGCACCGCCGACGTCGATTTCGGCGAAATCCTCGATTACCTGATCTACGACAGCCGCACGCACTACATCCTGCTGTACGTAGAAGGCATCCGCAATGCCCGCCGCTTCATGAGCGCCCTGCGCTCGGCGGCCCGCATCAAGCCGATCATCCTGCTCAAGGCCGGCCGCCATGCCGCCGGTTCGCTGGCCGTACAGACGCACTCCGGCATGATCGCCGGTTCCGACAGCGTCTTCGATGCCGCCGTCCGCCGCGCCGGCGTCGTCCGCGTCAAGAACGTCGGCCAGCTTTTCTACGCATCGAAGGCGCTGGCCTCGAAATTCCGCCCGCAGGGGAAGCGCCTCGCCATCATCACCAACGGCGGCGGCCCGGGCGCGATGGCCGCGGACCGCGCCGGCGACCTCGACATCCCGCTGGCGCAGCTGAACATGGACACCGTCCAGAAGCTCAATGCCTGCCTGCCGCCGACCTGGTCGCATGCCAACCCGATCGACATCGTCGGCGACGCGACGCCGGAACGCTACCGCGAGGCCATCCTTGCCGTCGCGTCGGACCCCGATGTCGACGGCATCCTCGTCATGCTGACGCCGCAGGCAATGACGCAGCCGATGGAAGTCGCCAAGGCCGTCATCGAAGCACACGAACAGACCGGCACCGCACTGCTCACCTGCTGGATGGGTGAAGAGCAGGTATCGGCGGCTCGCAAGTCCCTGGAAGATGCCGGCATCCCGGCCTTCCGCATGCCGGAGACCGCGGTCGAGCTCTACTACCATATCTCGACCTACTACCGAAACCAGAAGCTGCTTTTGCAGACCCCGATGCCGACCAGCCGCCACGAGCGGCCGGAAGCCGAGGGCGCCAAGATGCTGATCGAGGCGGTGCTTTCCGAGCGCCGGAAGATTCTCTCCGAGATGGAATCGAAGGCGATCCTGCGCGCCTTCCGCGTGCCGGTGGCGCAGACAATGGTCGCTCGCACGCCGACCGAGGCGCTGCTGCTCGCCGAGCAGATCGGTTTCCCGATCGCGATGAAGGTCGATTCGCCGGATCTCGTGCACAAGAGCGACGCCGGTGGCGTCCGCCTCAACATCCCGAATGCGCCGGCGGTCCGCAACGCTTATCACGACATCATCGAAACGGTGCACAAGAAGCATCCGAATGCGCGCATCAACGGCGCATCGATCGAGCCCTATCTGGCCCGGCCAAACGGCCGCGAGCTGATGCTCGGCGTCGTTCGCGACCCGATCTTCGGACCGATCATCACCTTCGGCGCCGGTGGTACCGAGGTCGAGATCTTCAGCGATCGCGCCGTCGCGCTGCCGCCGCTGAACAACTTCCTCGCCCAGGACCTGATCAAGTCGACCCGCGCATCCAAGCTGCTCGGCGAATTCCGCAACATGCCGCCGGCCAGTATCGAAGCGCTGGAGGAAGTGCTGCTCAACCTCTCCGAGATGGTCTGCGAACTGCCCTGGCTGCAGGAACTCGACCTCAACCCGCTGATCGTCGACGAGAACGGCGCCATCGCCGCCGATGCCCGCATCGTCATCGACCACGCGCCGGCCTCGGGCGACCGCTACTCGCACATGGCGATCCACCCCTACCCGGTGCACCTGATCCAGGAATGGCAGTTGCCGGACGGCCTCGAGATCACCATCCGCCCGATCCGCCCGGAAGATGCCGAGATGGAGAAGGATTTCGTCTCGCGCATGTCCGACGAAAGCAAGTACTACCGCTTCATGGACACCATCCGCGAACTGACGCAGCCGATGCTGGTCCGCTTCACGCAGATCGACTACGACCGCGAGATGGCGCTGGTGGCAACAGTGCAGAACGAGGACGGCACCGAAAAGCAGATCGGCGTCTCACGCTATGTCACGAACCCCGATGGCGAATCGGTCGAGTTCGCGCTCGCCGTGGCAGACGACTGGCAGAAGCACGGCATTGGCCGCAAGCTGATGGGCGCACTGATCGAATGCGCGCGCATGAAGGGCTACCGTGCCGTCGTCGGCGACGTACTGGCACTCAACACCAAGATGTTCCGCCTGATGACCAGCCTCGGCTTCACCATCCATCCGCATCCGGATGACACCGCGGTCAAGCGCGTCGTCAAGCCGCTGCAGGGGTAACACGGGCTCAGCTGCGACCAAAGGAGCCCGGAGAAAGGCTGAACGTCACGTCGGGAGGCCGGCAGGCTTCGGGTTCCGCCAAACAAAAACGGCAAGGCGAATCGCCTTGCCGTTTTTCATTCGAACCGCCGCGGCGGATCAGAAATCGAAGTTCACGTCGTAAGGATAGGACTTGTTCGATTCCTTCGACTGCTCGAAACGGGCCTGCGTATCCTGGTCGAGCTGCTTGTCCCACCAGATCGCACGCCCGACACGCTGATCCTCGGCCCATTCCGGGTTCTTGGCCATCATCTCGCGCATCCACTTGGTGTGGTCGGATTCGTACATCGTTCCGAAAATTCCAGACATTCCAGACTCTCCTGCCGTGTTCCAAAGGCGTCCATTATACCTTCAGTGAAAGCTGAACGGCCGGGCACCTGCGCAGTAGGAATCCAGAAAATCGTCGATGGTTTCCTCGTCACGCTCTTCCTCGGGGATCGTATCGATCGCCTTGCGGAAGAAAAACGCCGTTTCCCCCTGGATGAACAGCATCCGCCCGCCCGATTTGTCGACCACCTCGAAACCCTCCTGTGCCGGGTAGGCAAGGATTGAATACTGATCGCTGTTATAGACGATGTTCATGGTGTCCTCCCGTGATCTCATGGGTTGTAGATGGGGCCGTGCAAGCGTCTTTCAAGCCCGGTTCAGGCCCCCTCGCAAGGTCTGACCGATCCTGTTGCAAGAGGTTGCCTGGAATCGGGGCATTTTTTCAAGCGGAACGATCAGGCAACCATCGCTGCAAAGATCAGGCTGGCACAGGCCACCACCGTCAGACGAAAGCGTAGCGGCAGGTACCAGCGGGGCAGGAACGACCGCACGCCGAGGCGCCGATCGCAGAGATAGTGCGCCACGAAGCCGGCGACCAGAAGCGCCACCGCCGGCGTAACGCTCAACAGCGCCGCCGGCCAGGCTAGCAGTGCGGGAACGACGCTCCAGAGAAAGCGCCGCTGCCGCTCCTCCCCCGAGAGGTCGCTCATGCTCATGGCGAACCCCCAGTGCAGCGCACCGACGAACGAGAGGATCACCGCACCGTAGGTGACGAGGGCTTCGCCCCACCAGCGCGCATGTGCCGGATCGAACGCCATCGCGACAGCAAGCGCAGCGAAAGGCACGAGACCGCCGTAGCCAAGCCAGGCCACGACCGGGGGAATCCTGAGTGCGAGCGCTTGATCCATGACTCAAACCCTTTCGTTTAATTGTCCATGTCAAAACCGTTTGATAGTGCGTTTTATGGGTTATATTAGGAACATATAATCTTTTTGTCTAGGACATTAGGTGGACACCCCTTTGCAAACCAGACGCTTCGTTCCCACAAGCAAAAGCCCCACGACTCGACATCTACTGGTTCCGCACCGACTTCCGTGTCGAGGACAACCCCAGGTTGCGCCTTGCCGCGAGACTCTCCGACCGGCTGCCACCGGTGTATTGCCATGACCCTGCCTGGCCGACACGCCGCGGGGCTTCGCACGCGATAGGAGATGCTCTGAATGCGCTTCGCACGCACACTCAGCACCCGCCTCGCCGCCACCATCTGCCTGACCATCACGGCACCCGCTTTCGCCAGCGATGGCCTGGAAGCGCTGGCGCAGCCCGGCCGGGTGCTGATGCTGCGTCACGCCAACGCCCCCGGCTACGGCGATCCACCCGGATTCCGCATCGGCGACTGCCGCACGCAGCGCAACCTCGACGAACGGGGCCGAGCGCAGGCACGCGCCACCGGCGAGCGCCTGCGCGCACTCGGCATCCGAGAAGCCCGCATCTATTCCAGCCAGTGGTGCCGGGCCCTGGAAACCGCCCGCCTGCTCGGGCTGGGGAAGGTGCGCGAACTGCCGGCACTGAACTCGTTCTTCCAGGGCCACGCTGAAAGGGAACCCACCCTCGCCACGCTGCGCGACTTCCTCGCCCGACAAACGGCCGACGGCCCGCCGCTGATACTCGTCACGCATCAGGTCGTCATCAACGCCTTCGCCGAGGAAGTCCCGGCAAGTGGCGGCGGCAGCATCTTCGCGCTCGACGGCACGGGCGGGCTACGCTGGATCACGGCGACACGGCCGGTGCGCTGAGTTCCGGTGGACATTGCGGGATGGCGGAGTTTGGGTCGGCGCCGCAGGATTCTCGAGGGACGGGGCCTGGGGACACCATGGCCCGCACACCTGTCGCCATTCTCATGATCGCGGCGTGCGGCGCCCAAAAGCGGTTTATCATCGCGACATAAATCAACAGGGAGCAGCCATGACGCTGCGTATCATCCTGGCACTGCTTGCCCTGCTTGCGGGAACCACGGGCCGGGCCGGGGAATATTACGATCGCTATGACCTCGCGGCGCGCACGCAGGGCTTCGACATCGGACTGCAGCCACTTGGCTATCCTGCCGCCATGATCGGTGCGACCATGCGCCGCGACCATATCCTGCTGCAGCAGCTCGAAAAACTGGGGCAGCCATTCCGTTCCTTCGCCTTCCGGCGTGGCCCGGACATCGTGAAGTTTCTCGGCAAGGGACGCCTCGAAGGTGGCGTGCTCGGCGACATGCCGACGATCACGGCTGCAGTGCAGGACGAAATCGACATCGTCGGTATCGCCAAGCTGACCACTTCCTCCGTTGTCTCGCGCGAACAGGGATTGATGGAGCAGCTCGCCGGCAAACGGATCGGCTACGTCGAGGGCTCCAGCGCCCACCACGCGCTGCTGCAGGGGCTCAACTCGGTCGGCCTCAGCGAGAAGCTGGTCACCCTGGTTCCCATGGGCGTCGACGATATGCCGGACGCCCTCGACAAGGGCACGATTGACGCCTTTGCCGCCTGGGAGCCGGCGCCGTCGATCGCCCTCGCCCGCACCCCGCAGAACCGCATCGTTTTCCGCGCCCAGAGCACCGATTTCTTCGTCCTTTCCCGCAGCTTCACCAAGGCGCATCCGGAAGCCGCGCGTGAGGTCGTCGCCGGCTTCGTGCGGGCGCTCGAGTGGATGCGCCGCAGCCGCAAGAATGCGGAACAGGCGGCCCGCTGGGCGATGATGGACGGCGAGGCGCTGACCGGGAAGCCGGCCCAGGTCACGGTCATCCAGGCCGTTGCCGTCACCCGGCGAGAAATTCTCGACATTCCATCGGCTCCGGCAGTACCGGCGGCCACCGGCAAGGAGCCGGTGCTTGCCAGCGAATTCCGCTTCCTGCGGCGACTCGGGAAAATTCCCGAAAATGCGCCGTGGCAAAACATCGAATCGGCCCTTTCCTACAACGGCCTGCGCGAAGTGCTGGGCAATCGGGCCCGCTATCGGCTCGCCACCTTCGATTATCGGGACTGAGCAGGAATGCCGGCAGCAAAACTCAAGCCGACGACCCTGTCCTCCCGGATAGGCCTCGTGTTTGGCACGGGCGCCGTGCTCACGGTCGCGATCCTCCTGCTCGTCTGGTATTTCGGCATTCCCGCGCTGGCGCTGCATGGCGCGCGCGATCGCCTGATCCAGGAGGCGATCAACTTCCAGAACCAGCTGGCCGACAATCAGCAGATGCTGATCAGCAACGACCTGCGTGAACGACGCGACGATGTCGAATTCTTTGCCGAGTCGGACACTCTCGCGGCGCTACTGCGCGACTGGCGGGCAGGCAAGAAGGGGGCAGCAGCATCACTGCAGTCGACCGTCGGCAGATTGTCGGAGCGCTTGCAGCAAGCCTATACCGACCGCTATCTCCGCCTGCAGATCATCGACCCGGGGACACGCAGAATCATCGCGTCGAGTGATGCCGGTGACCCCGGCCGCGCCATCGCCGCGCACTGGGTCGAGCAGGCGCTCCTTCCCAATAACAGCGAGCACCTGTCGCTGGAAGCCGGTAGCGACGGCCTCGAACTGATCATCGCCCGGCAGGTGCAGGATCCGGACGGGCACGCCCTGGCGGTGCTCGCAGCCTACGTGCAACCCTACGAGCTGGATGCAGGCATATCGCCGCTCGCCGAGCACAATCTCGGCCAGACAGGCGCGATCTATCTCTATGATTGGCAGGGCTACCTCGTTTCGAGCCATCAGCGCCACAGTGGCGACGTGCGCGGTGCCGCACAGCCGCTCAACCGGCATGGCATCGAGGGAAGCTTCTTCGAGACCGGGCCGAATGGGCGCGAGCAGTTGGCCACCTACCGGCTGATCCGTGTCGGCGCCAGCGAGGGCTGGACCCTCGTCATCCGCCGCGACACCAATGATGCGCTGACGCCACTGCATGGCCTTGCATTCCGTGCCGGCCTCTTTGCGCTGGTGCTCTCGGCGATGCTCATTCTGGTCGTCATCGTGCTGGCACGGCGAATCACCGCCCGTATTTCGGCGATGACGGACGTCGCCGAAGCCATCGCCCGGGGCGACACGGAGCGCCGCGTTCCGGCAGCGGTCGTAAACCGCAACGACGACATCGGCCATCTGGCGGCCATCTTCAACACGATGGTCGAAAAGCTGGAAAGCTGGAACGCCGTGCTCGACCGCGAGGTTCGCAAGCGGACCGTGGAACTCAATGCCGAAAAGGCTGCGGCACAGCGCTATCTCGATATCGCCGCGGTCATGCTGCTGGCACTCGACCGCAACGGCAGGGTCACGATGATCAACCAGGCCGGCAAGGTCATCCTGGGCGCGACAGAGAGTGACGTCGTCGGTCGCGACTGGTTCGCCAGTTTTGTTCCGGAGCGCCTGCGGGCAACCGTCCGCGATATCTTCCTGCGCCTGATGACCGGTGAAACCGAGATCGTCAGAAATTACGAGAATCCGGTGATCCGGCTCGACGGCAGGGAGCGCGAGATCGCCTGGCGCAACATCCTGATCACCGACGAGGCCGGCCGCGCGCAGGGCGTTCTTGCCTGCGGCATCGATATCACCGACCGCAAGGCCTCCGACGCCGAACTGGCGCGGCACCGCGCCCACCTCGAAGAACTGGTCGGGGAGCGCACGACGCAACTGGCGGAGGCACGCGACCAGGCAGAGGCGGCCAACCGCGCCAAGAGCGCCTTCATCGCCAACATGAGTCACGAAATTCGCACGCCGCTGAACGCCATTACCGGCATGGCCCACCTGCTCCGCCGCGATGGCGTCAGTGCCCGTCAGGCCGACCGCCTCGACAAGATCGACACCGCCAGCCAGCACCTGCTGGCGATCATCAACGACATTCTCGATCTGTCGAAGATCGAGGCCGGCAAGTTCGCGCTGGAGGAAACCGAACTCTCCGTCGGCACCATCGTCGCGGACGTCGCCTCGATCCTTGCCGACCGCGCGGCGGCCAAGCACCTGACGCTGCTTGTCGATAACGTCTCGCTGCCGAGATGCACGCTGCTCGGCGACCCGACGCGCCTGCGGCAGCTGTTGCTCAACTACGCCAGCAATGCCATCAAGTTCACCGAGCGGGGCAGCATCACCCTCGCCGCCGAAACACTCGAGGACAATGCCGACGATCTGCTGCTACGCCTTTCCGTCAAAGATACGGGGCCCGGCGTCGACCCGGCGACGCTCAGCCGACTGTTCGCCCCCTTCGAGCAGGCCGACTCCTCGACGACGCGTACGCACGGCGGCACCGGGCTCGGGCTGGCAATCAACCGCCGCCTGGCCGAATTGATGGGCGGTAGCGCCGGTTGCACCAGCCAGCCGGGGAAAGGCAGCACATTCTGGGCAACGGTCCGCCTCAGGAAGTGCGACAAGACGCTCGCTCAGCCCAACCATCGCGCCGGCGAATCGGCGGAAATGGCCCTGCGCCGGCAATACTCGGGACGCGAGGTGCTGCTGGTCGAGGACGAGCCAGTAAACCGCGAGGTCGCGCTGGCCATCCTGCAGGATGTCGGTCTCACCGTCGGCATTGCGCACAACGGTCTCGAAGCCGTGAATTTCTGCAGCATGAAACGCTACGACCTGATCCTGATGGACATGCAGATGCCCGAAATGGATGGTCTCGAAGCAACGCGACAGATTCGCAAGCTCGACAACGGCAAGGATGTCCCGATCGTCGCGATGACCGCCAACGCATTCATCGAAGATCGACAGCGCTGCTTGGATGCCGGCATGGATGATTTCGTCGCCAAGCCCGTCGATCCGGACACCCTCTTCGAAATCCTGCTACGCCGCCTGTCCGATGGACGGTACGACAAAACCGGTCACTGACCCGCCGGCACGAACAAACGAACGTCAATCAAACGACACGACTTATCCAACAATGCCGTTCTCGCGCAACGCGAGATCGATGGCGCCATTGAGTTCGTGCTGTACGCGGCGCCGCTTGTCGAACGAATCGACGAATGCCGAAACCTCGAATTCCAGGGTCCGGTCGACAAGACCGAGGCAGAGGACTGCCGGCGGAATTTCCATGGATACATCACGATTGGCACGGACGACGTCGAGCAGGACCTGCTGCGCGTGTCCGACATCGGTACCACGCGGCACGCTGACCTTGATCAGCAGGCGCGTCGTCTGGTTCGACAGGGTCCAGTTGATCACGCGATCGGTGATGAACGATTTGTTCGGGATCAGGATTTCCTTGTTGTCGAAATCGGTGACCGTGGTCGCGCGCGCCTGGATCTTGGAGACCGTTCCCGTGACATCGCCGACGGTGACGATGTCACCGATGCGGACCGGGCGCTCGGCGAGCATCATCAAGCCCGCCACGAGATTGCCGAATATCTCCTGCAGGCCGAAGCCGATCCCCACCGAAAGGGCGGCGACCAGCCACTGCACGTCATCCCAGCCCAGCCCGAGCGCCGACGACGCAACAACGACACCGCCAATGATGATGATGTAGCGTGAAACGACCTTGATCGCAAACGAGGCGTCCGCCTGCATGTCGATGCGCCGCAGGAGAGCCACGTCGAGGAACCCGCCGATGTTCCGCACGATCACCCAGGTCACCAGTGCAACGATGATGCCAATCGCAAACCCTTCAAGGGTCAATGCGTGCACGACCTTCGCACCGTTGACCGTACTGGCATAGGAATACAACGGGTAGTTGCCGATTGCCGCCAGCACGGGAAGGCCGGAACGCCAGATCACCCATAGCCCGACAAGAACAAAGACCATCAGCGCCAGATTGATCAGCGAACGCTTTTCCTCATCGACGGCCGCAACAGACATCGTCGAGATCGCGAGATCGCTTCGGTTGCCGGCGGCAGTCAGCCACCAGCACAGGAAATCACGCATCATGACAGCGCCGAGAAGCACGAAAAACGATGCTGCCAGGCGCCCGAAGAAATACTCGGCAGCAACGAAATAGCCGCCGATGGCGAAGCCGGCGAACACCAGCGGCAAGGCGATCAGGATCAGGAGCCAGAAGGGCCTGAACTGGATGATCCAGCCACGCGAGGCAAGTTCGTAGAGACGGGAAATCAGAGGGCTGCGGCGCTGGAACAGCCGGCCGAACAACCAGGCAAGCATCAACATGGCCGCCACGAAGGCAAGGCGTCCCAGGCTCTCCCGGTTGGAAAACGGTGCATCATCGAGGCCGTTCAATGCAGCGACGAAAAGTACCAGGACGAAGCCGGGCATGAACCGCCGTAGCGTGCGAGACAAGAAGACCAGGCAGTCCTGGTCGCGGCCTGCAGCTGCCGCAACGCCGCGTGGATCGACGAGCCAGATCAGCAGGCCGATCGCATAGACAAGGCTCGACATCGCGAGCAGGGCGTCGCCGAGCGACGCAGCAAAGCTCTCCAGCCCGGGCGCCGCGTCAACCATCGAGCCTGTCACCAGCATCGCCAGCGGCAATGCCGCCGGAAGTGCCGCGGTAATCAGCAGCGCCTGCAGCAACTCGCGCTTGCGCACATGTCCGGCGACCCTGCTGCGCTCAACAAGGGCAAACAGGTGATCGCGCATCCGTCGATGCCCGAGCACAAGCAGCACGACGACGAGGAGACCGCCGCCGCTGCGCCAGGGGTCTCGCCTGCACTCCTTGCAGGCGATGCCCGCAGCCGTTCGCCAGTTATCGACCGAAACCATCCACGCAAGCGACGGCAATACCCCCTCCCAGGAGCTTGCGCCAACGGGGGCTGGAATCCAGAACAGCAATTGCTTGAGGCGTGCTTCGGCCTTTTTCGACGCATGCAGCAGCTGGGTCGTAACGCGATCACTCTCGCGAAGGGTATCGATCAGCCGGGCCTGCAGATGGGAGAGTTCGGCAAGGTCGTGATAACGCTGTATATCCTCGGCAGGAACGGCACTCCTGCCACCGGATGACGGGCTCGATTGCCGCTGCTCCTTCTCGGCCAGATCATCGATCTCCCGCTCGACGCGGAGCTGGGCACCACTCGTCCGCTGCAGGAGTAAAGCCCGTACGTCCTGGCTGTGCCGGAAATCGGCGGGATCCGGAAGCTCCAGCAGCTCCCCGACCAGCGATTCCGCAAACTCGTGGCCCAAAACGTGAATCTGCGCTCGCCTTTCAATGATCGACATGCGCTGATCGAGGCGCTGCACCTGCTTTTCCAGCGCATGCTGCTCGACCTCCGCGGTACGGATGGCCGCCTTGACCTCGGCAATACTTTCCGTTGCGGCCCGGCGTTCGAGCGCTTGCGTCGTCGAAAACATCGGCAGGAGTCCGGCAAAAAACACCACCGTCCTGAACAGGCCGCGCCAACCGGAACAGTGTCCCCCGAAACGCCTACCCGCCACGCCAGTCATTGCCATCCCCTCTCCCTGTCTCCGCAATGCGAAAGACAAACCGCACCAGCCGCCCTTTTGTGCGGTCCAGTTTAACGGCTCAGGAAGGGTAAATGAACAGCCGGGGAAAATATCTCCCGCAAACGACGGCAGGAGGTCTCGCCTCGGTCGGGGTCAGCCGGGGTTAGCCAACGTAACGCCGCTCGCCGGCCTCGATGCTGAACGGCAGCCAGTTCTCCGGCGGCGGCAGCGGGCAGGTGGCAAAAGGCGTAAAGGCACAGGGCGGGCTATAGGCGTAGTTGAAATCGAGGACGATGCGGCCGTTTGCCGCCGGGGCTACATCGAGGAAGCGCCCGGCGCCGTAGCTGATCCGGCCGCTCGTCGCGTCGCGGAACACGAAAAACACCTTCTGATCGGAGACACTCATCGGCAGCAGGGCAAACGATTGCCCGCCGACGTCGAAGACAGCCTGCCATGCAACCGTCACCGGCTTCAGTTCCCCCGTCACGTTGGGCACTTCCATCACCTGCGGCGGGTCGAGCGGCCGCCAGGCCGCGTCGATTCGCCACATCGGGTCGTAATCGAAGCGATCAATGCCGGCAAAGGGCGTCCGCGCTGCCCAGGCGAGATCGCGGACACGTACCGCAAAACGGCCGTCACGCTCGATGACGAAGAACGCGCAGTCGCCCGCAGCCACGATCGTCGGAGAACCATCACGATCGCTGGCCAGCGGCTGCACTTCGCCGTCCATCGGCAACCATTGCAATGCATCGCCGCGCCAGAGGATTTCACCGAGACAGGCGGGCCCGTGCGGCAGGACGACCCCCGCCTCCGGATCAGTACCGACGCGATTCCTGCCATCCTCCAGCCAGTAGAGGCCGGCCAGACCGAGCCAGCTCTCCGGTGCTGCCAGCGCGCGTTCGCGCGCCACACACCAGCGTTCCCAGGCGGCCTTTTCCGGTGTCGTCACAGCGACTTCCCCTTTTCGGCCAGCGCAATCTGACGATCATGCCAGCGCGACAACAGGAGTTGTGCGGTGATCGCCCCGATCAGGGCCATGAACATGTCGGACTGTGTATCCCAGGGATCGCCCTGCGTGCCGAGGAATTCGTCGGCCCCCTGCCCCAGGCCGAGCGCCGCCCACCACTCCACGAGTTCGTAGCTCGCACTGATCGCCAGCACGATGCAGACGACGATGAAGGCGAGCATGCGCCGGCCATTGACATAGCCGCCACGAATCAGGATTTCACGTGCCGCGAGTGCCGGAATGAAGCCCTGGCAGAAATGGCCGATCTTGTCGTAGGGGTTTCGCGAGAGGCCGAACCAGGCCTGCAGGTCGAAGCCGAACGGGACGTGCGCGTAAGTGTAGGCACCGCCGACCATGAGCACGAGCCCGTGCAGCACGATCAGCGCATAGAGGAGGTTCGTCAGCGGAAAGCGCTCCCGCGTTGCCCACAGGACGGGCAAGACGAGGATGACCGGAGCGACCTCCATCGCCCAGGTCACCCGATCGTAGGGATGCAGGCCCGAGATCACGAGGCCCGCGATGAGCAGCACCGAGGTGGCCAGCAGCGGCCACCTCGAGCTGAGCGCCGCCGCCTCAGCCACGCGCGAAGCGGAGGCTGCCGTCTATGACGCCGACGCGCACCGTGTCCTTGGCGCCGAACTTGCCCTCGAGGATCGCCTTCGCCAGCGGGTTCTCGATCTGCTGCTGGATGGCGCGCTTCAGCGGCCGCGCGCCGAACACCGGGTCGAAGCCGGCCTTGGCCAGTTCGAGCAGCGCCGCGTCGTCGACCTGCAGGGACATCTCCATCTGCGCCAGGCGCTTCTCGAGGTAGCCGAGCTGGATCTTCGCGATCGAGGCGATGTTCTTCTCGTCGAGGCTGTGGAAGACGACCACTTCGTCGATGCGGTTGATGAACTCGGGACGGAAATAGGTCTTCACCTCCGCCATCACCGCCACCTTGACCGCACCGTAGTCGGTGCCGGCCATGCTCTGGATCATCTGGCTGCCGAGGTTCGAGGTCATCACGATCACCGTGTTCTTGAAGTCCACGGTGCGGCCCTGGCCATCGGTCATGCGGCCGTCGTCGAGCACCTGCAAGAGCACGTTGAAGACGTCCGGGTGGGCCTTCTCGACCTCGTCGAGCAGGATCACGCTGTACGGCTTCCTGCGCACCGCTTCGGTCAGGTAACCACCCTCCTCGTAGCCCACATAGCCCGGCGGCGCGCCGATCAGGCGGGCGACCGAGTGCTTCTCCATGAACTCGCTCATGTCGATGCGGATCAGGTGCTCCTCGGAGTCGAACATGAACTCGGCCAGCGCCTTGCACAGCTCGGTCTTGCCGACGCCCGTGGGGCCGAGGAAGAGGAAGGAGCCGTAGGGCTTGTTCGGGTCGGACAGACCGGCACGCGAGCGGCGGATGGCATCGGCCACGAGACGCACGGCCTCATCCTGGCCGACCACGCGCTGGTGCAGCCTGTCTTCCATCTTGAGGAGCTTGTCGCGCTCGCCCTGCATCATCTTGCTGACCGGGATGCCGGTAGCGCGCGAGACGACCTCGGCGATTTCCTCGGCGCCGACCTGGGTGCGCAGCAGCTTGTTCTTGACCTCGCCATCGCCCGCCTTTTCGGCCGCCTTCAGTTGCGCTTCAAGACCCGGCAACTGGCCGTACTGCAACTCGGCCAGCTTGTCATACTGGCCCTTGCGCTGCAGCTCTGCCATCTGCAGCTTGAGCTTCTCGATCTCTTCCTTGATGTGCGCCGAGCCATGCACGGCGGCCTTCTCGGCCTTCCAGATCTCCTCGAGGTCGGAGTATTCCTTCTGCAGCTTGGCGATCTCGTCCTCGATCAGGCCGAAGCGCTTGATCGACGCTTCGTCCTTCTCCTTCTTCACCGCCTCGCGCTCGATCTTGAGCTGGATGATGCGGCGGTCAAGCTTGTCCATCGCCTCCGGCTTGGAGTCGATTTCCATCTTGATGCGAGCAGCGGCCTCGTCGATCAGGTCGATCGCCTTGTCCGGCAGGAAGCGATCGGTGATGTAGCGGTGCGAGAGCTCGGCGGCGGCAACGATCGCCGGGTCGGTGATGTCGACGCCGTGGTGCAGCTCGTACTTCTCCTGCAAACCGCGCAGGATGGCGATGGTGGCTTCCACCGATGGTTCGTCCACGAGCACCTTCTGGAAGCGGCGCTCCAGCGCGGCATCCTTTTCGATGTACTTGCGGTATTCGTCGAGCGTGGTGGCGCCGATGCAGTGCAGTTCGCCGCGCGCCAGTGCCGGTTTCAGCATGTTGCCGGCGTCGATGGCGCCCTCCGCCTTGCCGGCGCCGACCATGGTGTGGATCTCGTCGATGAAGAGGATGATGCGGCCCTCGTCCTTGGCGACGTCCTTGAGCACGGCCTTGAGGCGCTCCTCGAACTCGCCGCGGTACTTGGCACCGGCGAGCAGGCCGGCCATGTCGAGCACCAGTACCTTCTTGCCCTTGAGCGTTTCCGGCACTTCCTCGTTCACGATGCGCTGGGCGAGGCCCTCGACGATGGCGGTCTTGCCGACGCCCGGCTCGCCGATCAGCACCGGGTTGTTCTTGGTGCGGCGCTGCAGGATCTGGATGGCACGGCGAATCTCGTCGTCGCGGCCGATCACCGGGTCGAGCTTGCCTTCGCGGGCGCGCTCGGTGAGGTCGATGCAGAACTTCTTCAACGATTCGCGCTGGCCCTCGGCCTCCTGCGAATCGACGCCCTGGCCGCCGCGCACGGCATCGATGGCCGCTTCCAGCGACTTGCGGGCGAGCCCATGCTGTTTGGCGATGCGCCCGGTCTCGTTCTTGTCGTCGCACAGCGCGAGCAGGAACATTTCCGAAGCGATGAACTGGTCGCCGCGCTTCTGTGCCTCCTTGTCGGTGAGGTTCAGCAGGTTGCCGAGGTCGCGCCCGACCGAGACGTCGCCGCCGTGGCCGGACACCTGCGGCAGGCGGTCGATCGCCTTGTCGAGATCGTTCTTCAGCGCCGGCACGTTAACGCCGGCACGGGCCAGCAGCGAGCCGGTGCCGCCATCTTCCTGCTCGAGCAGCGCCAGCAGCAGGTGCTGCGGCTCGATCATCTGGTTGTCGTGGCCGATCGCCAGGCTCTGGGCTTCCCCGAGCGCCTGCTGGAATTTGGTGGTGAATTTGTCGAGACGCATGCTTGCCCCTTTCGGATTCGATTGTGGGGCAGATGGGGGGCAAGGTGGCGATTTCAACTGCACTGCAGCAGAAAATCGTCCACATATCGAGACAAAATACTGTCCAGAATTCCGGACAGCCCGATCCGGCAAAATTAACAACTTGCGAATAATCAATGCCTTGAAAGGCTGGCATGCAGATTGCGAAAGCGTGGGCACAACACCAGACCAGGAGGAAGACATGCCCGCACAAAAAGTGGCTTTCGTCGCCGGCGCCATGGGCGGCATGGGCGCTGCCATCTGCCAGTCGCTCGCCCGAGACGGACTGCGCGTCGTTGCCGGATGCCCGCCGCACTACCGCTTCAAGGACGAATGGCTGGCGATGCAGAAAGCACTTGGCTTCGAGTTTCTCTCGGAGGAGCACGAAATCGCCGACGACACTCAGCTGGCACCGCTGCTCGACCGCATCGAACGTGAGATCGGGCCGGTTGAAGTATTGGTCAACAATGCGGAGATGACACGCTTCCGCAGCCTCGCGCGCCTCGCCTGCCATCTGCGCGTGGTCAGCATCGAGCCGGTCGAGGGCGCCTACCGTACACACGTCTGGCTGCCGTCCCAACCCGTGCGCCATTGAACGCCCCTTGTCTCGTTTCATGGACAATCCGGCGTAAGATGAGATTCCCCGTCCCCGCTCCCCTGCCGATGCCGACTGAAAAGCTGGAAGAGTTCGATTACGCCACGCTACGCACGCGCGCCATGGCTTCGCTGTTCGAGGCCTTCGACAGCCTCTGCGAAGGCACGGTCATGGTCGATCGAAATGCCCGCGTGGTGTGGATCAACGAACGTTACGCGGCGCGCTTCGGCATCGCTGATGCACGCCAGGCGATCGGCAAGGAGATCGAGGAAATCATTCCGACCTCGCTGATGCGCGAGGTGGTGCGCACCGGCCGGCCGCTGCTGCTCGACATCCTCGATGTCAACGGCGAATCCTTCGTCGTCACACGCATCCCGATCAAGGACGACGCCGGCGAGACGATGGGCGCCATCGGCTTTGCGCTCTACGACAAGCTGCAGCCGCTGCAGCCCTTCTATGCGCGCTTGCACAAGCTGCAGCACCAGCTGGCACAGACGCAGCAGCACCTCGCCGCGGAAAGACGTGCCAAGTACACCTTCACGCACTACATCGGCAACAGCCCGGCGGCCACCAAGGTCAAACAGCAGGCGCGCCGCGCGGCACAGCTCGACACCACCGTGCTGCTGCTCGGCGAAACCGGCACCGGCAAGGAGTTGCTCGCGCACGCCATCCACGCCGCGTCGGCGCGCGCCGAGCATCCCTTCGTCGGCTTCAACGTGGCGGCGATTCCCGACACCCTGCTCGAAGCCGAATGCTTCGGCGCCGCCCCCGGCGCCTATACGGGCGCCGACCGGAAGGCCCGCATCGGCAAATTCGAACTGGCCAACGGCGGCACCCTCTTTCTCGACGAGATCGGCGACATGCCGCTGACGCTGCAGGCCAAGCTCCTGCGCGTCCTGCAGGAGCACGAGGTTGAGCCGCTCGGCAGCAACAAGGTGGTCAAGATCGACGTGCGCGTCATCGCCGCGACTTCGCGCGATCTGAAGGCCGATGTCGCCGCCGGCCGTTTCCGTGCCGACCTCTATTACCGGCTCAACGTGCTCACCATCCAGTTGCCGGCGCTGCGCGAACGCACCGAGGATTTCGGCCCGCTCTGTGATCACATCCTCGAGCAGATCGCCACCCGCACGCGACTCACGCTGCGCGAGCTGGACCCTGGCGCGCTGGCACTGCTCAGGCGCTGCCAGTGGCCGGGCAACATCCGTGAGCTGCGCAACGTCCTCGAACAGGCGTGCATGCTGGCGGATGGATCGCGCCTGACGGAAGCGGATATTCGCGGCATCGTCATTCCCGCCGAACTGCCGACCGACATGCCGACGACCGCAGCGTCAGAGCCTAGCGGCACCTACGAGGAAGCACTGGCCGCCTTCGAGCGAGAACTGATCACGCGTACGCTGCAGCAGTGCGGCGGTCGCGTCACCGAGGCGGCTCGCCAGCTCGGTCTCGGACGTGCCACGCTCTACAAGAAGATGGCGGCCCTCAACATCCCGTCTCGCAGCTAGGACGCACCGGACCCACATCCACGCAGGTGGACTCCCCGCCTGCTCAGCGTTCCGTCAGCGCTTTCGTCATATTCCGGCCGCCGGCATCTCCGGCCGGAGACGCGGGTCCGGCCGGAGATATTTTTATCTATATTTTTCAATACGTTGCATCTCTGGCACCAATACTGCTCTGAGCGATGACAGGCCCCCCATGACGGGCGCCATCAACTACAGGAGGAGCAGCATGAACATCACGTCGACAACGCGCAAAGCGCTACAGCATTTGCGCAACCACGCCATTCGCACCACCGTCGCCATCACCCTTGCCGCATGCACATTCGCAGCCACTGCCGCCGACATCGTCGTCGGCCAGGTGGCCCCCTTGTCCGGCGTGCTGGCCAGCACCGGTCGCGACATGGTCCTCGGGGCCAGGGTCTATTTCGACCATATCAATGCCAACGGCGGCATCCATGGCAACCGGATCAACCATGTCGTACTCGACGACGGCTACAAGGTCGATGAGACCGTGCGCCTGACGCAGGAGCTGGTCGACCGGCATCAGGCCGTCGCGCTGATCGGGTTTGCCGGCACAGCGAACGTCGGCGAAGTTCTGAAGCAGGGCATTCTCGAAAAGGGACGCATCGCGCTGGTCGCCCCGTACACGGGCGGCGAGGCGCTGCGCAAGGCGGAGAACCGAAACATCTTCCACATTCGCGCCGGCTACGCCGACGAGGCCGAGCACATGGTCGATCACCTCGTCACCGTCGGCGTCCGGAAGATTGCCGTCTTCCACCAGAACGACGGCTTTGGGGAGGCCGGCCGCAAGGGCGTGGAGGAGGCGCTCGCGAAGCGCGATCTGAAGCTGGCCGCAGTTGCCACCTACGAGCGCAATACCGATGACGTGAAGGCGGCGATCGAGACCATCCGCAAGGCGGATGTCGGCGCAGTGATCATGGTTTCGGTCAACCAATCGACGGCCGCCTTCACGAAGGGCTATCGCGAAGCCGGCGGCACCGCCCAACTGCTCAACATCTCGGTCGTCGACGCCGGACAGCTGGTCAAGCTGTCGAGCGCCTCGGCCATGCACGGTCTGGGTATCAGCCAGGTGATGCCCTTTCCCTATTCGGACACGCTCGCGATCACGCGCGAATTCAAGCGCCTGTTCGCAAAACACGGCGGGCCCGACGCGACGATCTCCTATACCAACTTCGAGGAATTCATAGGGGCCAAGGTACTGGTCGAGGCGCTCCGCCGCGCCGGCACCAACCCGAGTTCGGAAAAAGTGCTGCGGGCGCTGGAGACGATCAGCAACTACGATGTCGGCGGCTTCACGGTCAGCTTTTCCGCCAGCAACCGGGTCGGTTCGCGCTATGTCGAAGTGACCGTCATCGGACGCAACGGCACACTGCTGCGCTGATCGTTTTCATATCGTGAAAGGTCACATTTCGTATGGCATTGCGCTAAGCTGACAAACGACCGCGCACCCTGCACTGCCGACGAACCGGGCAGGCAGACAGGCACAACAACGAGGAGACCGCGACCATGCCCACCGCTTCGCACCCCCTGCTGGAAAATCCGCAACACACGATCGAGAAACGCAGCAAGGTGGTCTCCGCCGCTGAAGCCGTCCGTCTCGTCCGAGACGGCGACACCGTTGCCACCGGCGGTTTCGTCGGCATCGGCTTCGCCGAGAACATCGCCGTCGCGCTGGAGAAGCGTTTTCTCGGTGACGACCCGCTGGCCGAAAAGGGCACGCCGAAGAACCTCACGCTCTTCTACGCCGCCGGGCAGGGCGACGGCAAAGAGCGAGGCCTCAACCACTTCGGCCACGAGGGGCTCGTCCGGCGCGTCGTCGGGGGCCACTGGGGGCTGGTACCGAAACTGCAGAAGCTCGCGGTCGAGAACAAGATCGAGGGCTACAACCTGCCGCAGGGCGTCATCACCCACCTCTTCCGCGACATCGCCGGTGGCAAGCCGGCGCAGATCTCGCGGGTCGGCCTCGGCACCTTCGTCGATCCGCGCTACGGCGGCGGCAAGATCAACGACTGCACCAGGGAAGACCTCGTCTCGCTGATCAACGTCGGCGGCGAGGATTACCTGATGTACAAGACCTTCCCGGTCAACGTCGGCATCATCCGCGGCACCACGGCCGACCCCGACGGCAACATCACGATGGAGAAGGAAGCATTGACGCTGGAGGCACTGGCGATCGCGATGGCCGCGCACAATTCCGGCGGCATCGTGATCGTGCAGGTGGAGCGCGTCGCCGAGCGCGGCTCGCTGAACCCGCGCCAGGTCAAGATTCCCGGCATCCTGGTCGATTGCGTGGTCGTCGCCGAGAAGCCCGAATATCACATGCAGACCTTCGCCGAGGCCTACAGCCCGGCCTTTTCCGGCGAGATCCGCATTCCGATGTCGTCGATCGCACCGATGGCGATGGACGAGCGCAAGATCATCGCCCGCCGCGCCGCCTTCGAGCTGATGGCCAACAGCGTGGTCAACCTCGGCATCGGCATGCCGGAAGGCGTGTCCAGCGTCGCCGCCGAGGAAAAGGTGATCGACCTGCTGACGCTGACCGCCGAGCCTGGTGTCGTCGGCGGCGTGCCGGCCTCCGGGCTCAACTTCGGCGCTGCGGTCAACACCGACGCCATCATCGACCAGCCCTACCAGTTCGACTTCTACGACGGAGGCGGTCTCGACGCCACCTTCCTCGGACTCGCGCAGGCAGATGCGGAAGGCAATCTCAACGTTTCCAAGTTCGGGCCGCGCCTGGCCGGCGCCGGCGGCTTCATCAACATCAGCCAGAACGCGAAGAAGGTCGTCTTCGTCGGCACCTTCACCGCCGGCGACCTCGAAATCGCCATCGAGGACGGCAAGCTGAAAATCGCCCGCGAGGGCAAGGCGAAGAAGTTCGTCGCGCAGGTCGAACACCGCACCTTCAGCGGTGCCTACGCCACCAAACGGGGGCAGTCGGTCCTCTACGTCACCGAGCGCTGCGTCTTCCGGCTGACACCGGATGGCATGGAGCTGACCGAGATCGCACCGGGCATCGACCTCGAACGCGACATCCTGGCACAGATGGAATTCCGGCCGCAGATCAGCCCGCACCTGAAGCTGATGGATGCCCGCATCTTCGCCGACGGGTCGATGGGGCTGCGCGCCGAACTGCAGACCCTGCCGCTCGACAGGCGCCTGACCTACGATGCGACGCAGAATCTGTTCTTCGTCAATTTCGACAACCTCGAAATCCGCCGCCCCGAACAGATCGACGACATCCGCCGACTGATCGGGGAGAAGCTCGGCAAGCTCGACCACAAGGTCTACGCGATCATCAACTACGACAATTTCAGCATTGCGCCGGAGTTGCTCGACAGCTACGTCGAAATGGTGCGGGATGTCGTTACCCGCTACTACACCCGTGTCACCCGCTACACGACGAGTGCCTTCACACGGGCGCAGATCGGTGATGCCCTGAGCACGAGGCAACTCTCCCCGCACATTTTCGACAATCAGGGCGACGCACTGGCGAGCCTGAAAGACTGAGGCTTGCCAATTATTACCTTAGGCATAGAATAAACGTGGAGGCGATGATATATCTGCGTCCTAATCGTTGAATAAGGGAGAGGCCGTCATGAGCGCATCCTCAGGAACATCATTGCGCACGAAGCTGCTGGGATTGTCAGTGACCACGGTTGTGGCCTTGGCATTGCTTTTCGTGGTCACGCTGGCTAACGACAAGCAGCAGATGATGACCGACCGGCAGGAGAAGATCCGCAATCTCGTCGAGGTCGCGCATGCCACCATCGCCCATTTCGAGAAGCTGGCACGTGAGGGCCGGATGTCGGTCGACGACGCCAAGAAGGCTGCGATGAATGCGGTGCGCGAGATGCGCTACGACAAGACCGAATATTTCTGGATCAACGACTTCTCGCCGACGACGCTGATGCACCCGGTTCGCCCGGAACTCGAGGGCAAGGCGATGAACGAGGTGAAGGATCCGACCGGCAAGGTCCTGTTCGTCGAGTTCGTAAAGGTCGTCAAGGCCTCCGGCGCCGGCTACGTCGATTACCTCTGGCCGAAGCCGGGTTCGAATGCGCCGGTTCCCAAAATTTCGTACGTCAAGGGCTTCGAGCCCTGGGGCTGGATCGTCGGTACCGGCATCTACATCGATGATGTGGACGCCCTCTTCCGCCAGCAGGCAACCAAATTCCTGATCTGGGGTATCGGGATCGGCGGCTTCATCGCGTTCGCACTCTTTATCGTTGGCCGCAACATCGTGAACACGCTGGGCGGTGACCCGCAATACGCCGCCGAGATCACCAAGCGGATTGCCGCCGGCGACCTGACCACCGATGTCCGGTGCGCACCAGGCGACACGACCAGCCTGCTTGCCGGCATGAAGGCAATGCAGGAGACGCTGCGGGCGATGATCAAGGAGATCGTCGCCGGCGCGGAACGCCTTGCGTCCGCCTCCGACGAACTGCTCCACGCCTCCGAGGAAGTCGCCATGCGCTCCAGGCAGCAGAGCGAGTCGGCATCCGCGATGGCTGCGGCCGTCGAGGAAATGACGGTCAGCATCGACCAGGTCTCGCACAATGCCGGGGAAGCCCATGGCATCTCGCAGGAAGCGGGCACTGTCTCCGAACAGGGGACCGGCATCATCCAGAATGCCGCGGTGGAAATGCGCAAGATCGCCGACGCGGTACAGTCTTCGTCGCTGATCATCGAGGAACTCGGGCAGCAATCGGACCAGATCACCTCGATCGTGAACACCATCAAGGAAATCGCGGACCAGACCAACCTGCTGGCGCTGAACGCCGCGATCGAAGCGGCACGGGCCGGCGAACAGGGGCGCGGCTTCGCCGTCGTGGCCGACGAGGTGCGCAAGCTGGCCGAACGCACCAGCATGTCCACGACCGAAATCGCCGGCATGGTGGAGAAGATCCAGAACGGCACGCGCAACGCCGTCGCCAGCATGCAGACCGGCGTCACGCAGGCCGACAAGGGCGTCGCCCTGGCGAACGAGGCCGGCCAGTCGATCGTCAGCATCCGTGACGGGGCCTTGCGCGTGGTCGATGTCGTCAACGACATCTCATCGTCGATCCGCGAGCAGAGCGCGGCATCGAGCGACATCGCCAAGAACATCGAGCGCATTGCCCAGATGTCGGAAGAAAGTGCGCAGGCGGTCCAGCACACGACCGATGCCGCCCGTCACCTGCAGGAACTGTCGGCGGCGCTGCACGCCTCGGTGAGCCGCTTCAAGGCAGTCTGAGCACAGCGACCCCCGAAAAAACGCGATGCGCCGGCATCGCGTTTTTTTTCGACGCTACTGGTCCCCGGCGTCGAAGAAACGATAGAAGCCCCGCCCCGCCTGCTTGACCTGATACATGGCGGCGTCGGCATGCCGGACGACATCGTGGACATCCGTGCCGTCATCCGGGTAGACGCTGATCCCGATACTCGCCACCGTGACCGCCGTCCGCCCCTCGATCACGCAAGGCGGCAGAAGCGCATCGATGATCTTGCGGGCGACCTGCGCCAGATCGTCCCGCTGGGCGACGTCCGGTACCAGGATCACGAATTCGTCGCCGCCCAGCCGCGCCACCGTATCGATCGCGCGCAGGCAGTTCTTCATGCGCTGCGCCGCTTCCTTGAGCAGGGCATCCCCTGCGGCATGGCCGAGGGTGTCGTTCACTTCCTTGAAATGATCGAGGTCGAGGTACAGCACGCCGATCCGCCCGCCGTCGCGATCGGAGCGCTCGGCCAGCTGCTCGAGGCGGTCCATCAGCAGCGAGCGGTTCGGCAGTCCGGTCAGCACATCGTAGTGGGCGAGCCGGTCGAGGCGCTCCTCGACCGTCTTGCGTTCCGAAATGTCGTAGAAGATTCCCGAATAGTGCGTGGCATTGCCAGCCTCGTCGCACACGACACTGATCGAGAGGTACTTCGGATAGATGCTGCCGTCCTTGCGCCGATCCCAGATGTCGCCGTACCAGTGGCCGGTCGCCAGCAGGCGATCCCACAACTGCGTGTAGAACGCCGCATCGTGACGCCCTGACTGGAGCAAGCGGGGATTTTTCCCGATCACCTCGTCGCGCGTATATCCGGTCAGCGTCGTGAACGCGGGATTGACCTCGACGATTTCTCCCGTCAGCGTCGTCACCAGCATGGCATGGTGCGATGCGCCGAAAATTCGCGCCGACATCGCCATTTGCGTCTCGGTCTGGCGCAACTCGGTCACGTCATCACCGATCAGGATCGTGTGCCGCGCCGTGCCGACACGATCGCGCATCACCACGGCATGCCATGAAACCGTGCATGGCTCTCCGTCGCGATCGAGCAGTGCCGTCTCGAACTCGGTCGGGAAATGCGGTGCCTGCTCGCCGTCGGGGAAGAGCTCGGCCACCAGGTCGCGGCTCGCCGGTGCAGCGAGGCGCTCGAACAGCGGAAAGTCCATCAGCTCGACACCGGAATACTTGAGCAGTCGGCAAAGGCTGCCATTGGAGAATTCCACATGGCCGCGCCGGTCGAGCACCACGGCGATCAGTCGTGTGTGGCGGAGCAGTGAAATCATGTGCTGCGCCGTGCGCTCGGATTCGAAATCGCCGTCCTGATAGGCCGTCACATCGAAACAGAGGCCAAGATAGCCGATCGCTACGCCGGTAGGATCGGTGCGGGGCATGCCGTGATTGACGAACCAGCGGAAAGCACCGTTGCGCCCCCGGATGCGGAACAGCTGGCGTAACGGCTGTATATCGTGGAGGGCCGCCTTGAGACCGGACTCCACAGTCGGGCGATCGTCGGGATGCACGCGTTCCAGCCAGCCGCTTCCCAGTTCCTCGGAGCGCCGACATCCCGTATGGCTCACCCAGGAGGGACTCACGAAATCGCAGCGCCCGGACCGGTCGAGCGTGAACACCAGCACGTTCTCGGGAGCAGAAAGAAAGCGGAAGCTATCGGTCGCGCCGGAAAGCTCGGGCGCAGTGGCCGGAATGCCGAACTCTTTCATCTTGCAAACTCCTCCGGCGAGCAACCGATGACCGGTCGCGATGCGCTGCGGGCCGCGCCTGCCGCTGCCCCGTGAAATCTATCGTGCCGTGAGTTGTTGCAAAATACAAGGGGGTGGCCGGCGCGGCCAGTCCCCTATTCCCAGCGCTGCGCGGCGCTGTCGTCCGAGTCCCGCGCATCGACCCAGCGCGCACCGTCGGGGGTGACCTCGCGCTTCCAGAACGGCGCGCGGGTCTTCAGGTAATCCATGATGAATTCGCAGGCGGCGAATGCTTCGCCGCGGTGCGCGCTGCTCACCGCCACCAGCACGATGCGGTCGCAGGGCTGCAGCCGGCCAACGCGATGGATCACGCGCACGGCGTAGATATCCCAGCGCGACGTCGCCTCGGCGACGATCGCGTTCAGTGCCTTCTCGGTCATGCCGGGGTAGTGCTCCAGCGTCATCTCGGAGACGCCGGCACCGTCGTTCACATCACGCACCAGCCCGACGAAGCTCGCCACTGCACCGGCGCGCGCATCGCCCGCCGTCAGTGCCGCGATCTCGGCACCGACATCGAAATCGGCTTCCTGGACGCTCACCGACACGGCTAGCCTCCCGTCACCGGCGGAAAGAAGGCGAGTTCGTCGCCCGCCTTCACCGCCGTCGTGTTGCGCGCCATCTCCTGATTGACGGCGCTCTTCAGGTTCTTCACCGTCGCCAGTGTCGCCCACTCGCCGCCGCGCTGCGCCAGCAGCGCCAGCACGCCGCCGACATCGGTGACGCCGGCGGGCAGTTCGAGGTCTTCACCGGCCGTGCCCAGCTTTTCACGCAGCGAGGCGAAATAGAGGATCTTGATCATGTCGTCAGTTCAGCAACTCGGAGAACGGGATGAAGCGCACCAGATCGCCACGCGCCACCGCCTTGCCCGGCGGGTTGTCGACAAGGCCATCGGCCTGCACACACGACGAGAGCACGCCCGAGCCCTGGCTGGGAAACAGCTCGACACCGCCGGCATCGTTGGTCAGCGCCCGCAGGAACTCGCGCCGCGCGTCGGGGCGTGCCCAGTCGTAGTCGGCACGCAGCAGGTAGGACTTCGGCAGCACCTTGTCGACGCCCGAGAGGCGCAGCACGAAGGGGCGCACCAGCGTCACGAAGGTGACGAAGGCCGACACCGGGTTACCCGGCAGGCCGATGAAGGCGCA
>DAORCC010000009.1:0-28166 GCA_035345235.1 Azospira sp. | reverse complement strand
TCAACGAAGTGAACATGGCGCCGGTGATGGCCATGCGCAAGCAGTACGGCGAGAAATTCGAAAAGACGCATGGCGTCCGCCTCGGTTTCATGGGCTTCTTCGTCAAGGCCGCCGTCGCTGCCCTGCAGAAGTTCCCGATCCTGAACGCTTCGGTCGACGGCAATGACATCGTCTATCACGGCTACATCGACATCGGCATCGCCGTCGGTTCGCCGCGTGGCCTGGTCGTGCCGATCCTGCGCGACGCCGACCAGATGAGCATCGCCGACATCGAGAAGAAGATTGCCGAATACGGCCAGAAGGCCAAGGACGGCAAGATCTCGATCGAGGAGCTTACCGGCGGCACGTTCTCCATCTCGAACGGCGGTATCTTCGGGTCGATGCTGTCGACGCCGATCATCAACCCGCCGCAGTCGGCGATCCTCGGCATCCACGCCACCAAGGATCGTGCCGTGGTCGAAAACGGTCAGGTTGTCGTACGCCCGATCAACTATCTGGCCATGTCCTACGACCACCGCATCATCGACGGCCGCGAAGCCGTCCTCGGTCTGGTGACGATGAAGGAAGCGCTGGAAGATCCGGCCCGCCTGCTGCTGGGCGTCTAATGCTGTAAGGCAGAAGGGTTCGGTGTGAGGGAATCATTCCCTTTCCCGGACCCTTTTCCTTGTTACGTACTGGAGAAAAAACAATGTCCAAGCAATTTGACGTGCTCGTCATCGGTGGTGGCCCCGGCGGCTACATCGCTGCCATCCGCGCCTCGCAACTCGGCTTCTCGGCCGCCTGCTGCGAATCGAATCCCTATGCCGATCCGAAGGGCGAGCCTCGCCTCGGCGGCACCTGTCTGAACGTCGGCTGCATCCCGTCAAAGGCGCTGCTGCACACCTCGCACCTGTTCGAGGAAGCTGGCCATGAATTCGAGGCGCAAGGCATCCAGGTGGGCACGCCGAAGATCGACGTGGCCAAGATGATCGATCGCAAGAGCACGATCGTGACCCAGCTCACCGGCGGCATCAAGGGTCTGTTCAAGAAGAACAAGGTGACCCTGCTCAATGGCCACGGCTCCTTCGTCGGCGCCGGCGCCAATGGCGGCTGGCAGGTGAAGGTCGGCGACGAAGTCGTCGAGGCCAAGCAGGTCATCGTCGCTACCGGCTCCAAGGCCCGTCATCTGCCGGGCATTCCGGTCGATAACAAGATCGTCTGCGACAACGCCGGCGCGCTCGACATCGATGCCGTGCCGAAGAAGCTGGCGATCATCGGCGCCGGTGTCATCGGCCTCGAAATGGGTTCGGTGTGGCGTCGCCTGGGTTCCGAAGTCACGATCCTGGAAGCGGCCCCGGGTTTCCTGTCGGTCGCCGACGTCGATGTCGCCAAGGAGGCCGCCAAGGTCTTCGCCAAGCAGGGTCTTAACATCCAGACCGGCGTCAAGATCGGTGAGGTCAAGACCACCAAGAAGGGCGTGACCGTTGCCTATGCCGACAAGGACGGCAAGGAACAGAAGATCGATGCCGATCGTCTGATCGTCTCCGTCGGCCGCATCCCGAATACGGACGGCCTCAACGCCGAAGCCGTCGGCCTGCAACTGACCGAGCGCGGCCAGATCAACGTCGACGGCCACTGCCGCACCAACCTGCCGGGTGTGTGGGCAATCGGTGATGTGGTCTCCGGTCCGATGCTGGCGCACAAGGCGATGGAAGAGGGCGTCATGGTTGCCGAGCTGATGGCCGGCCAGGCAGGTCACTGCAACTTCGACACCATCCCGTGGGTGATCTACACCAGCCCGGAAATCGCCTGGGTAGGCAAGACCGAGCAGCAGCTCAAGGAAGAAGGCGTTGCCTACAAGGCCGGCAAGATTCCGTTCATGGCCAACGGCCGTGCGCTGGGCATGGGCGCGCCGACCGGCTTCGTCAAGATGCTGGCGGATGCAGCAACTGATCGCATCCTGGGCGTTCACATCATTGGCGCCAATGCTTCCGAGCTGATTTCGGAAGGCGTGGTGGCGATGGAATTTGGCGCCGCGTCGGAAGATCTGGCCCGCATCTGCCACGCGCACCCGACGCTGTCGGAAGTCGTGCATGAGGCGGCGCTGGCCTGCGACAAGCGCCCGCTGCACTTCTAAGCAGCGAATCCTGATTCGTCGGCCATTCCTGGCCGGTTTCCAAGACGGGGCGCCAAGGCGCCCCGTTTTCTTTTCAGACAAGACTGTGTCAAAAACGTAATAACTATGACCTAGATCATAGGTTGGGCATGTGCAAGAAGGTAATGTGACGGCCTGAATGCGAATGCATGACATGACTCAACACTTCGTACGATGAACCAGGACGTCCCTGAATCCCGCCTGCCGCGCCGGTGCGGCAATTGCCATCACGCTGTCCGGACCGCGACGCTCGACGGTTCTATCGTCGCTTGTGTCGCCCGGCTTGAATATCATTGCGCCGACCGCATCGCCGATTGCGGAAATTTCCGACCGGCGGAGGAGCGCCAGGACGACGCGGCAGAAGACTGATCGGGGCAACCCGGGACGTTTTGCGCAGGTGTTATCATCGCGCCTTTCCCGTTCCTGCAAGAACTCATGAAATACGCGATCGTCCCCGTAACGCCCTTTCAGCAAAACGCCACTGTCCTGTGGTGCCCGGAAACAAAGCGTGCTGCGGTGGTTGATCCGGGCGGTGATCTCGATCGGATTCTCGACGTCTTGCGACGCGAAGGGCTGACCCTGGAGCGGGTGCTCGTGACCCATGGCCATATCGATCACGCGGGCGGTGTCGCCGATCTTGCCGAGCGCTCGGGCGTGCCGATCGAAGGCCCTCATCTGGACGACCGCTTCTGGATCGACGGGATGCCGCAGCAGAGCCGCATGTTCGGTTTCCCCGATGTCCGCAGTTTTACCCCGGACCGCTGGCTGACGGGGGGCGATACGGTGCAGGTAGGAAATCAGCTGCTGTCGGTGATTCACTGTCCCGGTCACACGCCGGGCCATGTCTGCTTCTATCACGAGCCGAGTCGCCTGGCGATTGTGGGGGATGTGCTATTTCAGGGATCGATCGGCAGGACCGATTTTCCCAAGGGCGACTACGACACCCTGATCGCCTCGATTCGGGAGCGACTCCTGCCGCTGGGGGATGATGTCGCGTTCATCCCCGGACACGGCCCGATGTCCAGCTTCGGCGAGGAGCGGCGCTACAACCCGTACGTCAGTTAAGCGCCGTTCGTTTCCCGTAACAGGGCGGCGTAGGCGTCGGCGTCAATCGGTTTGCTGAACCAGTAGCCCTGGATTTCGTCGCAGCCCGCTGCCCGCAGAAAATCGAGTTGCGAGACGTTCTCGACGCCTTCCGCGATGACGCGCAAGCGGAGTGCCTTTGCCATGCCGATGATGGCAGCGGCGATCGCGCTGTCGTCCGAGTCGTTCGGTATCCCGCGCACGAAGGACTGGTCGATTTTCAAGGTATCGATCGGGAAACGCTTGAGGTAGGAGAGGCTGGAGTAGCCCGTTCCGAAATCGTCGAGAGACATCATGATCCCGGCGTCGGCAAATTCCTGCATCATCGCAACCACCGAGTCGGCATTGTGCATCAGCATGCTTTCGGTGATTTCGAGTTCCAGCAGATCCGGCGGTACCTGATAGCGCTGCAGATATCCCATCACCGTCCGCGGCAGATTCTGGCTGAACTGACGGGGTGACAGGTTGACCGCTACCTTGACCGGTTCCAGTCCGGCGTCCAGCCACGTGCGCAATTGGCGGCAGGTGGCGTCGATGACCCATTCCCCGATCGGAATGATGAGCCCCGTCTCCTCTGCAACCGGGATGAACTGCGCCGGCGAGACCATGCCGTGGCCCGGCTGGTTCCAGCGCAGCAAGGCTTCGGTACCGATGATGCGGCCACTGTTCAACTCGAGTTGCGGCTGGAAGTGCAACAGGAATTCGTTGCGTTCCAGCGCGTGCCGCAGGCCACCCTCGGTCTTCAGACGCTCCAGTGAACGCAGGTTCATCTCGCGCGAGTAATAGAGGAATCCGCCCGTGCCGAGTTGCTTGGCGCGGTACATCGCGACGTCGGCATTACGGATCAGGGTCTCGGCATCGCGCCCGTCCTCGGGGAAGATGCTGATGCCGATGCTGGCCGACAGCAGCACCTCGTGGCCTTCGATGAAGAAGGGCTCGGCAAGGGCGGCAAGCACCTTGCGCGCGACGATCGCGGCGTCGTCGCGCAGGTTGATGTCGAAAAGGGCGATGACGAACTCGTCACCCCCCAGGCGCGACACGACGTCTTCCTTGCGCAGGGCTGCGGCAAGCCGACGACCGACTTCGGCCAGCAGCATGTCGGCCGGGGCGTGGCCGAACGAGTCGTTGATGTGCTTGAAGCGGTTCAGGTCGATGAACAGGATGGCGCCATGGCTGTGCCGCCGGTGGGCCTCCGTCAGTGCCTGCTCGAGCAGGGAATAGAGCAGTGCCCGGTTGGGCAGGCTGGTCAGCGTGTCGTAGTAGGCAAGCCGGTAGATCTGCGCTTCCGCTTCCTTGCGTTCCGATATGTCGGAGAAGATGAAACAGTAGTGGGAGACCGCACCGCTGGGGGTCTCGACCGAAGTGATGGAGGCCCATGCGGGGTACGCCGTACCATCCTTGCGGGTCGGCCGCATCTCCCCCGACCATTTCCCCTCGCGGGCGATCGTATCCCGAATCTCCTGCCAGCGACCGTTCTCGGTACCGAGTTGCATGGCCGACGGCGTCGTGCCGATGATTTCGTGCTCGGAAAAACCGGAAATCTCGTAGAAAGCCGGATTTGCCGAGACGATATGCTCGTCGGCGTCGGTCACGACCACAGCTTCCCCGGCACAATCGAAAATGCGGGCATGCAGTCGTAGCTTTTCCTCGGCATCCTGCTCACCGCTGATGTCGACAACATAACCGATCAGTCCGTTGGGGACGCCGGACTCATCGTGTGCGACGGACAGCGAGACACTCGCCCAGAATACCTCGCCGGATTTCTTGCGCCGCCGCACCTTCATTTCCCGGCTGCCATTCTCGAGGAAGGCATTGAAGAAGGCATCGGTGCCTTCATTTTCGTCGGCATAAAGGAGCAGGATATTGCGGCCCGTGATCTCTTCCGCGGAATAACCGAACAGACGTGCGGCACCTGTATTCCAGCCGGTGATGTAGCCCTGCAGGTCCATCGTGATGACCGAGTCGTGAATCTGGTCGAGAATCTGCGACTGGCGGCGAATTTCACGCTCGCTGATGACAAGGTCGTCGGATCGTTCGTCATGGCTGCGGCGCGCATGTAGCATGGCGGCGAGCAGCGCACCGAGATCCGCAAAGCGGCGGATCGCATCGGCGTCATAGCCGCCGGGGCGGCCGCCGATGCCTACAAAGCCGAGCATACGGTCGCGGAATTGCAAGGGAAAGGCGAGGCGCCCCGGCAATTTTTCTCCGGGGGCCGGCGTTGCAGCGACCAATGTTTTTGTCGTCAGTGCCTCGACATGCAGGTCGGCCCAGGCAGCGTTGCCCACCAAGGATGCGCCGATGATGAAACAGGCTTCCGGACTCTGCAGTGCGCTGCAACAGAGCCCCCGAACGACGTCGACCGGAATCGGTCCGTCATGGAAGAAAATGGCGTGATAGAGCTGCGCCGCCAATTCAAAATCGGTCGTTCCGGTGTCGAATCCGGGATAGAGTTTGCGGCCTTGATCCGGTGCCATACGGTTCATTCGAGCGTGATGCGGCTTGCCCAGGTGTAGGCGCCAACCTGAGCCGCAAGGTGCAACTCCGGGCTGATGCCGAGGCTCTTGAGCGTGTCAGCCGCTGTCTCGTGCCGGCCGGCATCGCCGTCGACCAGCACCTTCAGCAGCTGACCGAGCGGCCCTTCGTGGCGGGCCAGTGCGGCAGCAATCGAGGGGGCAAGCGGTACTGCAGTCAGTACCTCCGCCAGAGGCAGGTGGAGCAAGGTATCGAGCAGCGAGAAAATGCCGGTCATGAAGGCGGCCTCGCCAGGATCATCGATCTCCGGCAGGGGGGGCAGGGCGGAAATCATCCCTTCGAGGCATTTCCCACGCGCTGCGGCGAGTTGCAGCAATGGATTCGGTTGGCCCGCCTGGCCAAACTGGTTGGCATAGATGAGCAGTTGCAGCCAGCGCTGCAACTGGCGCCGCCCGAGTACGGTGATGGCCTGGTTGAAACCGGTGATGGGCGTCTTCGGGCCGACGGCAACGGAATTGACCAGACGCAGCAGGTTGTACGAAAGCTTGGGTTCTTGACGGAAGATTTCCTCGATTTCTCGTGTATCGGCGTCCTGGACGACGAGGCTGAGCAGCTTGAGCAGTTTGAGTCGTGTCGTATCGGCATCCACCGGAACGCGTGTGTCCACGGTGGTCACGCACTGGCTGGAGAGCAGTGTGAACCGCTTGGCCACGGCCCAGTCAAACTGCTCGTGCGACATGACATTGCGGGCAGCCAGCTGGAATCCGTACTGATGGGCGTTGATCAGGTCGATCAGCGGTACGCCATTGCGGGCATGGTCGATATCGAAGACGAGGTGGTCGAAGCTCGAGATCGTGAGTTGCTTGAGAATGCTGCTGTCGGTGATCGCCAGCGCCAGGTGCGAGCCATCCTTGCGCAACTGCTGGCAGGCGGCATCACGCTCCTTGTCGTCCGCAGTTCCTTCGGCAAAGGCCAGTATCGCTTGGTCGCGGCCGAGTTTCTGAATAAACTCGCGAAAACCCGGGGTTTGCAGCCAGTCTGGACGACAATTGATCCACAGCGGCATCTGGCGCGCGAGCGACAGGCAAGGGTCGCCTGCCTCGGACAAGGCGGATAGTTCAGCGGGGGCGGCAGGAAACGTCTGCCAGTCAAAGGCTGCCCAGGCCCGGTTCGGGGCAAGCAGCGGGCTGAAAAAGTGGTACGCCTGCATGGCGAGTTCCTCTGTTCAGTTTTTCGTGCGCCGGCCATTTCTTCGGGCCGACGGGGTGCTTGCAAATGCGCGGAAAAATTGCCTGCAAGTTTTCCCGATGGCCGGTGCTGATTATGCGCTCATGGTAGCGCAGGTTTTGTGAAACTCAAAAGGCTTATGACGGCATGTTGAAGGGATTTCTTAAGTTTACCGGGCGACATTCCGTGCTGAATGTGCGGTCCGGATCGAGCACACCAGGCACCGAGGAGTCCCGATGACGGAGCGCATTGAGCAAAAGGTGTCGGTCGACTTCGGGAACTGGCAGGCCTACTCGATCCTGATCGTCGACGACGAAGCCGGCATGCGGAGTTTCCTCGAGCGTGCCCTGAAACCCCGCTGCGCGCGCGTCGAGAGTGCCGGCAGCGTGGAGGCTGCGACCGGTCAGATGTCCAAGCTGCACTTCGACCTGATCGTTCTGGATATCTCGCTGCCCGGGAAGAGCGGCATCGAGTGGTTGCACGAACTGCGTTCCAGCGGCTATGGCGGGGATGTTGTCCTGATTACCGCATTTGCCGATATCGAGACCGCGATCAACGCCCTGCGCGGCGGGGCCTCGGATTTCATTCTCAAGCCCTTTCGAGTGGACCAGATCTTGAACTCGATCAAGCGTTGCTTCGAGCGTGCCCGGCTCGCGAGGGAAAATTACGTGCTGCGGCGGGAACTTGCCGAGCTCGGCGCCGAGGTTGACGGGCTGGTCGGGCACTCCGCCCTGATCCAGCAGCTGCGTACCCTGATCAAGCGCATTGCCCCGATGCCGTCGACCGTCCTGCTTCAGGGCGAATCCGGAACCGGCAAGGAGGTGACGGCGCGTGCCCTGCACCAGATGAGCAATCGTGCGCAGCGACCGTTCGTGCCGGTCAACTGTGCGGCGATTTCGGCCGAGCTGATCGAAAGCGAGCTGTTCGGCCATGTCAAGGGCGCCTTCACCGGCGCGACGGAGTCGCGTAACGGCCTGTTCTTCTATGCGCACGGCGGTACGCTGTTTCTCGACGAAATCGCTGATCTTCCGCTCGCCATGCAGACGAAGCTGCTGCGTGCGCTGGAAGAGCGGCGCATCCGTCCGGTTGGTTCCGAGCGGGAAGTGCCCGTCGATGTCCGCATCATCGCGGCAACCAACCGCGATCTGGCGGCTGATGTCGCAGCCGGCCGTTTCCGGCAGGATCTCTTCTTCCGTCTCGCCGTGGTGGACGTCACGATCCCCTCGCTGCGCGCGCGCAAGATGGACATTCCGGATCTCGCCCGCCATTTCATGGCGCTGTTTTCTGCGCAGTTGGGTGTCGAGCCCTTGCCGTTGACCGCCGATGTCATTGCACGTCTGGAAGCCTATGACTGGCCGGGAAATGTGCGCGAGTTGCGCAATTACGTGGAGCGCTCCCTGATTCTCGGTGATTGTCTGCTGCATGCACCGTCCGCCGGAACGCACAAGACCCTCCCGGCGGGCGACAGCACCGTGCCGGACGGGGATCTGACGCTGGCAATGCTGGAGAAGCAGCATATTCTGCGCACGCTCGAGCGTGTCGGTGGCAACAAGTCGGAGGCGGCGCGCCGCCTCGGCGTGTCGCGCAAAACGCTTGAGCGAAAGTGTGCCGAGTGGGCGAGCGACCCGGCACCCGCGGCGGATCCCGAAGAAGCGGCGCTGCGCATGCCATGAATCTCCTGGATCCGCTGACCCGCCTGCGCGCCTACTTTCGTGCGTCCGTTCGCGCGAAGCTCCTCTTTCTAGTCCTCGCGCCCTTGCTCATCGGATTTCCGCTGATCACCGGCCTGATCTGGTACTGGAGCGATACGAGCTATCGCCAGTTGATGACCTACAAGGTCAGCAGCGATCTGGTGACGGCGCATGAATACATGGACCGCGTCGTCGGTAGCGTCGGCCATAGCGTCGAAGCGCTGGCGGACGGTGATCGGCTGCGCCGTGCGCTGCGCCGGGGTGACCCGGTCCTGATTGCGGAGGAATTGAATCATTCCCGCCGTCGCCACGGCCTCGACTTCATGTACGTTCTTGATGCCGAGGGGCGTGTCCGTCACGCCAGCGCGGCGCAGAACTCGGCGCGACGCAACGATCACTGGCCTGTCGTGCGTGAGGCGCTGGCGGGGAAAGCCGGCAGCGTCATCGACGTCTACGACGCCGCGGCACTCGAGGCGATCGATCCGTCGCTCGCCGAGCGCGCCGCCGTCAATATCGTGCCGACCGCGCAGGCTGCACCGGATGCGCGCACCACTGAAAGCCGCGGCATGCTCATCCATGCAGCGGCACCTGTCCTCGATGATGCGGGGCGGACAGTCGGCGTGCTCGAAGGCGGCACGCTACTGAACGGCAATCTTGCCTTCGTCGATACGATCAACGCGATCGTCTATCGTGATGGCTCGCTGCCCCTCGGCAGCAAGGGGACGGCGACGCTCTTCCTCGGCGATACGCGCATTGCGACCAACGTGCGCCTGTTCGGTGAGGAGCGCGCGCTGGGGACGCGGGTGTCGCAACAGGTACGCGATTTCGTGCTCGGTCGCGGCAACACCTGGCTGGATACCGCCTTCGTTGTGAACGATTTCTATGTCTCCGGTTACGAACCCGTGCTCGACAGTTTCGGAGAACGCGTCGGCATGCTTTATGTCGGCTTTCTCGAGGCGCCGTTCCGGCACGCCAAGGAAAACACGCTGGCGATGATCGTCGCCGTCTTTGCGGCGATCAGCCTGATCGGTGCCGCCTGGTCACTGAAATGGGCACGCGAGATCATGCGCCCGATCACCCTGATGGGCGGGACGATTGCCAGCATCGACCGGGGTGATGGTGCGGCGCGCGTTGGCGAGACCGGCAGCGGCGACGAACTCGGGCGATTGGCGCAGGAATTCGATCGGCTGCTCGATGTGCTGGCGCAGAAACGCGACGAACTGCAGCGCTGGGCCGATGAACTCGATCTCAAGGTGACCGAGCGGACGCAGGCATTGGCGGCGGCAAACGCCGACCTGCGCATGGCGCAGCGCCAGCTCGTGACCAGCGAGAAGCTCGCCGCCATCGGCGAACTGACGGCAGGTGTCGCCCACGAGATCAACAACCCGATCGCCGTGATCCAGGGCAATCTCGACGTCCTGCGCGAGGTCCTGGGCGATGAGGCGCAACCGGTAGAGCAGGAAATCCGCCTGATCCACGAGCAGGTGCACCGCATCCGGGTCATCGTCACCAAGCTCCTGCAGTTCGCGCGTCCCGGCGAGTTCGCCGGCTACGTCGAGGCGCTCGACGTCGGTGCCGTACTCGCTGATTGCCTCGTCCTGGCACAGCATCACCTCGTGAAGCGCAACATCGAAGTCGTTCGCGACTTCACGGCGAGCGAGTGGGTGAGCATCAACCGTCATGAATTGCAGCAGGTGTTGATCAACCTGATCGTCAACGCGGTACAGGCGATGCCGGACGGCGGTACGCTCACGCTGCGCACAAGGGACTGGGTCAGCGAAGGTCGCCCTCAGGGGGTCTGCATCTCGGTGCGGGATACCGGGCAGGGCATCGCCCCCGAGGATCTGTCCCGCATTTTCGATCCGTTCTTCACAACGAAGAAGAACGAAGGGACCGGACTCGGGCTATCGATCAGCCATTCGCTGATCAAGCGCTACGGTGGCAATCTTACCGTTGAAAGCAGCGCCGGAAAGGGGGCCGAGTTTACCGTTTGCCTGCTCATCGAACCCGTCTATGAAATGGAAAGCCGCGCCTGAACCTCGGCTTCGAACCGTGCGAGATCTTCTGCCGTGTTGAGGTTGGTAAAGGCTTCCGGCTGGTCGTCGAAATCGACCTCGATGTGGTGCTGGGCGCGAATCCAGCGTTCGAAGCGCAGTTCGCCGCTCAGGATGGTCTGCTCCAGCGCCGGCAGAACGACCTGCCGGCACAGGCAGAACACCGGGTGGGTGCGGCCGCCACAGCGTGCGACGGCGATCGTGGTGCCGGATTTCTGCAAGGCCGCGGCGAGGCGTGGCACGAGGTCTATCGGCAGTAAAGGCGAGTCGCAGGGCGCTGTCGCGACCAATGGCGCCCGGGCATGGGCCAACGCCGCATGCAACCCGGCCAGCGGGCCCGCAAAACCGGGCAGCCGGTCGGCAATCACGGGGAACCCCAAACTTCCGTAGGCCTCCTCATTGCGGTTGGCATTGATCAGCAGCTCATCGACCTGCGGCGCCAACCGCTCCGCGACCCAGGCCGCGAGCGGGCGGCCCAGGAAGATCTGCTGCCCCTTGTCCACGCTGCCCATGCGACGGCCGAGTCCGCCGGCGAGAACGACACCACTGATTCCCTTGCTCATGCTGCCATTCTACCCGTGCCGGCCATGCGTACGGTATGCGTCAGCATGCCGATAAGGTCACGCCGGCATACAATGCAGACCATGGCTCCCGAATACTGGCTCAAGGCATCCCGCGCTCTGGCGCGTGGCGACGCCGTCATGGCGCAACTGGTGCGCCGCTATCGCGGCATGTCGCTCGTTTCGCGCGGTGATGCCTTTGCCACACTGGCGCGCTCCATTGTCGGACAGCAGATATCGGTGAAGGCCGCAGACTCGGTCTGGGCACGTTTCGCTGAACGCGTCGGTACCGTGACCCCTCAAGCGGTCGTGCGGGCAGGGCCTGCGGGCCTCGAGGGCTGCGGACTGTCGGCCCGCAAGACCGAGTATCTGGCCGATCTCGCCGGTCACTTCGTCGCCGGGCGCATCGTGCCGGCGCGCTGGCATGAAATGGATGACGAGGCAGTGATTGCCGAGCTGGTCGATGTGCGCGGCATCGGTCGCTGGACGGCAGAAATGTTCCTGATCTTCCATCTCATGCGCCCGGACGTGTTTCCGCTTGACGATCTGGGGCTGCAGAAAGCGGTTTTCCAGCATTATTTTGCCGGGGAAAAGCAGCCGCGGCGGGTCCTGGTCGAGGCCGGCGAGCGTTGGCGGCCATGGCGTTCCGTGGCGACCTGGTATCTCTGGCGCAGTCTCGATCCGGTTCCGGTCGAATACTGACGTCCGTGGCAATGCATCTCTGCCGTGGTGCTTTTCGTACTGCGCAACCGGAAAATCATACGGGCGTTTAAGACACCATCGCACATCGGGCGGTAGAATACGCGCCGATCAAATCAGGCTTTCCATCAATAATGAAAATCAGTTTCCTCGACTTCGAGCAGCCGATCGCGGACCTCGAAGCCAAGATCGAAGAACTCCGCTTCGTGCAGGATGACTCGGCGGTCGATATCTCGGAAGAGATCGGCCGTCTTGCGAAGAAGAGTGAGCAGCTCACCAAGGACATCTACGGCAAGTTGTCACCCTGGCAGATCTCGCAAGTGGCACGCCACCCGCAACGCCCTTACACGCTCGACTACCTCGGTCTGATCTTTACCGATTTCGAGGAACTGCATGGCGATCGCGCCTTTGCCGACGACCACGCGATCGTCGGCGGTCTGGCCCGCTTCAATGGCCAGCCGGTGATGGTCATCGGCCACCAGAAAGGGCGCGATACCAAGGAAAAGATCTTCCGCAATTTCGGCATGCCGCGCCCCGAGGGCTACCGCAAGGCGCTGCGCCTGATGAAACTGGCCGAGAAGTTCGCCATTCCGGTGATGACCTTCGTCGATACACCGGGCGCCTACCCGGGGATCGACGCCGAGGAGCGCGGCCAGTCGGAAGCGATCGGCCGCAATCTCTACGAAATGGCGGAGCTGAAGGTGCCGGTCATCGTCACCATCATCGGCGAGGGCGGCTCCGGCGGCGCGCTGGCGATCGCCGTCGGCGACATGGTGCAGATGCTGCAGTATTCGACCTACTCGGTCATCTCGCCGGAAGGCTGTGCGTCCATCCTCTGGAAGAGCGCGGAGCGGGCCGCCGATGCGGCCGAAACCATGGGCATCACCGCACAACGACTGAAAACGCTCGGACTGGTCGACAAGATCGTCAGCGAACCCTGTGGGGGTGCGCACCGCGATCATGTCGCAATGGCGCACACCCTCAAGAAATCGCTACAGGATGCGTTGAAGCAGCTTTCTCCCCTGTCCGTCGATGAACTGCTCGATGCCCGTTTCGATCGCCTGATGGCCTATGGCCGCTACAAGGAACAGCCGGCCGAGTGATTTGGTCTCTGCCGTTGCGGCCGCCCTGGCGCCGCGACTGACCGAGGGTACGCGCGTCTGCATTGCCCTCTCCGGTGGTCGGGACTCGGTTGCCCTGCTGCATGCGCTGGTTGATCTGCGCTCAAAACAGTGGCCGACGCTCCGGCTTTCGGCATTGCACGTCCATCACGGACTTTCTCCGCAGGCCGACGCCTGGGCCGCGTTCTGCGCGCAACTTTGCCTTGAGCGCACCATCCCTTTACGCTGCGAGCGAGTCACGGTCGCCCGCGATACGCCGGCCGGACTCGAAGCCGCCGCGCGACAGGCGCGCTACGCCGCTTTCGTCGCCTGCGATACCGATTGGCTGCTGCTTGCCCACCACCGGGACGATCAGGCCGAAACCCTGCTGCTCAATCTGCTCCGTGGCGCGGGCGCGCACGGTCTCTCGGCGATGCCGGAAGACCGCCCGCTCGCTACGCGAGGTCCCCGCTTGCTGCGCCCGCTCCTGCACACCTCACGGGCGGCGATCGACGACTGGCTGGCGGTAAGGGGCGCGCGCTGGATCGAGGACGAAAGCAACGACGAGACGGCCCTGCGTCGCAATTTCCTGCGCCACGAGGTATTGCCCGTGATCGGGCAGCAGGTGGCGGATCCGGGCCGCATGCTGGCAAGGGCGGCCGGCCATCTGGCGGAAATGGCATCGCTTGCCGATGAAGTGGCCGCGAGCGACGCAGATGGCGTTGTCGACGGCCGCAGCCTTTGTCTCGCTGCATTCGGCCGCTTGTCGCCGCAGCGCCGCAGCAACCTGTTGCGCCATTTCCTGCGCCTGCACGGACTGCGCATGCCGGATGCGCGCTATCTCGCAGAAATTCTGCGCCAACTTCGCGAGGCATCGCTCCTCGCGATGCCGGACTTCGCTATTGATGACTGGCGCCTGCAGGTGACGCGCGGGCGTTTGTGGCTGGTACCCCGGTCGGCCGCCTCGGTGGACCGTCGCTGGTGCGGCCAGTCCGAGTTGCCGTGGTCAGGCGGTTGTGTGCGCTTCACGACGACCGTTGGCGAAGGGCTGTCGCAGCGTGCGCTCCGCGGGATGGCCGTACTGCGCCATCGGCAAGGGGGTGAGACCTTGCGACCGGACATGAAAAGGCCGCGGCGAACCTTGAAGAAACTGCTGCAGGAAGCCGGGGTGCCGCAATGGAAACGGGACGCGATGCCACTTTTCTGGTGTGACGGGCGGCTCGTCTGGGCGGCCGATATCGGTTATGCCTGCGACGAGGGTATGCTGGCCGCCGCTGGTGAACCGGGCTGGTTGCTCAGTTGGCAACCAGCCCCGTCGAACTCGGCCGGCTGAAGTAGCCGCCGGATTTCTGGAACAGCCGGACAAAGGCCGCCGCATCGATCGGGCGCGAGTAGAGGAAACCCTGGACATCCTCGCAACCTTCGGCGAGCAGAAAGCGGGTCTGCTCGCTCGTTTCGGCACCTTCTGCCATCGTTTTCAGCCGCAGGCTGCGTGCCATCTGCGTGATCGCACGGACGATTGCGGCATCGTCGGGGTCGCTGCCGATATCCCGGATGAACGAGCGGTCGATCTTGAGTCGATCGACGTCGAGTTGCTTCAGATAGGACAGGCTGGAATAGCCGGTGCCGAAATCGTCGATGGCGATGCCGATCCCCGCTGCTTTCAGTTGCCGAATCTGCCGGATGACGCGATCCACATCGTGGATCAGGATCGACTCGGTGAACTCGAGCTCGAGTCGCCGCGGGTCGTGCCCGGTTTCCCCGAGAATGCGCAGCACCTGGTCGGCAAAGTCGTTCTGGTGCAATTGCAGCGTGGAAATATTGACGGCGATCGAGAGCTGGTCGATCCCGTCGTCGGCCCACTTGCGCGCCTGCCGGCATGCTTCGCGCAACACCCAGTCGCCGATCGCGACGATGCTCCCGCTCTCCTCGGCCTGGGAAATGAAGCGATCCGGGCCAATGAGGCCCAGTTCCGGATTCTGCCAGCGCACGAGTGCCTCGACGCCGATGATGCGCCCGGTACCGAGCGCGATCTGGGGCTGGTAGTGCAGGACGAATTCCTGGTTGGCGACGGCCTGCTGCAGGCGGTTCTGGATGAACAGCCGCTCGACGACGTTGATGTTCATCTGCTCGGTGAAGAAGCGGTAGGTGTTCCGGCCGGCATCCTTGGCGTGGTACATCGCGGTGTCTGCCTTCTTCAGCAGGATGTCGAAGTCGTCACCGTCGGCGGGATGGAGGGCGATGCCGATGGAAACCGAGACCGTCAGCTGGTGTCCTTCGATCTCGAAGGGCTGCAGGGTTACCTCAAGTAGCTTCTGGGCGATGGTGCCCGCAGTGTCGTCGTCGGCGAGGTCGCCCGCGAGAACCACGAATTCGTCACCACCGAGCCGGCAGATGGTGTCGCTATCCCTCACCGTTGCCAGCAAGCGGCGGGTGACCTCGCGCAACAGGGCGTCGCCGACGGGGTGGCCGAGCGAGTCGTTGATCGTCTTGAAGCGATCCAGGTCTAGGAACAGCAGGGCGAGCTTGCTCTCGTTGCGTTCGGCATGTGCCAGTGCCTGTTCTACACGGTCGGCGAGCAGGCTGCGATTGGGAAGCCCGGTCAGCGCATCGTGATGCGCGAGGTATTCGATACGCTCCTGCGCGGCCTTGCGTTCGCTGATGTCGGAAAAGATCGCCACGTAGTGCGTCAATTGATCCCGGTTGTCACGTACCGCCGAAATACCGAGCCATTTCGGGTAGATCTCGCCGCTCTTGCGCCGGTCCCAGATCTCGCCCTGCCAGTGGCCGCCGGTCTTCAGCTTGTGCCACATGTCTGCGAAGAATGCCGGTTCGTGGCGTCCCGAGCCGAGGATCGACGGCTGCTCGCCGATGACTTCGCCCGGGGCGAAACCGGTGATGTCGGTGAAGGCCTGGTTGACCGAGACGATGCGGTTGCCGGCATCGGTGATCATCACGGCTTCGCCGCTGTTCTCGAACACGGTCGCCCAGAGGCGTAGCGTGTCCTCGTTTCGTTTGCGCTCGCTGATGTCTTCCTGGATGCTCAGGTAGTGAGCGACCTTTCCGGCAGCGTTCATCAGCGGCACGATATGCACGTCGTCCCAGTACAGCCGGCCGTTCTTCCGCCGGTTGAGCAGTTCGCCACGCCAGTCCCGGCCTGCGCGCAATGCCTGCCACAGCGCCGCATAGGTCTCACGCCCGGTTTGTCCCGAGCGCTGGTAGCCGGCCGGCTGACCGATGACTTCTTCTGCCGTGTAACCGGTGTTCTGCGTGAAGCAGGCGTTGACGTATTCGATGATGCCCTGAGGGTCGCTGATGATGATCGCCACCGGACTCTGGTCGACGGCGCGCTGCAGTGTTCCGCGCATGTCTTCGGAGGCCGCCAGCGCAGTGCGGTCGACTGCGACGAAGAGATAACCGGCAGGGGCCGTGTCGGTGTCGCGGGTCACACGGACCCGGGCGTCGAGCAGATGCTCTCCGTCCGCCGCCGAGAGTTTCAGCGGGAAGCGGAATTCGCCTTCCTGCCTCGCCTTTTCCAGCCCGGCAAGAAAGCGATCGTTGCTGACGCCGAGTTGGTCGTGGATGTCGAGCACGGAACGGCCGATGATGTTGCCGACATGCGGTGTGAGCAGCTGATCTGCCAGGGCGTTGCAGTGACGGATGATGTAACGATCATCGGCAGACATGACCAACAGGCCGATATCGACCTGAAGCAAGGCGTCGAGGACCGGTTGGGCAAGAGCAGGCGGGTCGCTGGCGTGGCGCATCGGTTCGAATTCTAGGGGCCGGGAGGCGGTCCGCTCATCAACTGCGATAATTCGACAGCGGTGCGGACCCCCATTTTCTCGAAAAGCTTGGCGCGGTGAACTTCCACGGTGCGCATGCTGATGTTGAGTTCGTCGGCGATGACCTTGTTGAACTTGCCGGCAAGGATCAACGCCATGACCTGCCGTTCGCGCGAAGTCAGCGACTCCAGTCGTCCCTTGAGCGAGCCGCTGCTGGCAGCCGCTGCCTGTCGTCTGCTGTCGAGCGCGATCGCCTCAAGCACGCGATTGACCAGTTCATTGTCATCGAAAGGCTTTTCTACGAAATCGAAAGCCCCCTTCTTCAGGGACGATACCGCCATTGGAACATCCCCGTGACCCGTCAGGAATATGACCGGGAGACGGTTGCCGAGTTCAAGCAGGCGGTCGAACAGTTCGAGTCCGCTCATCCCGCCCATGCGGATGTCGAGCAACAGGCAACCGGCAAGCTCGATGTTCCATTGTGCGAGAAAGGCTTCTGCCGATGCAAAGCTACGGCAATTCAGCTCGCGGGACTGCAACAGCCAGCTCAGCGCGTCACGAATGGCGTCGTCGTCGTCGACCAGAAAGACGGTAGGGGTCATGATGTATGAGGGCGCTCCGCTTCTGCGAGGGGCAGGGTAAAGACAAAGATGGTGCCGCCGCCCGGGTTGTCCTCTACCCAGAAGCGACCCTTGTGGAATTCGATGATCGAACGGCAGATGTTGAGGCCCATGCCCATGCCGTCCGGCTTGGTCGAAAAGAAGGGTGTGAACAGGCGCTCTTTGACCGCATCGGCGATACCGCTGCCGTTGTCGATGACGCGCACCTCGATCACACCATCATGCTCGCTCGCTTGCACGACGAGGCGCCGTCTTTCCGGTACGGTTTCCCCCATTGCCTCGATGGCATTGCGCATCAGGTTCAGCAGCACCTGTTCGATCATCACCTGATCGGCGAGCAGGGGGTGTCGCCAGCCGGGCAACTCCCGCTCGATGTGGACCTGGCGCTTCTGGGCAAAATGCTCGATGAAGCCGATGGCGTCGTCGATGACTTCGGCCAGATCGCATTCGGCGAGCTTGGGTTCGCTCTTGCGCACGAAATCGTGCACACGGCGGATGATCTTGCCTGCCCGCTGTGCCTGCAGCCCCAGTTTCTCCATTGCGCCGTGAAGTTCCGTCGGCGTGAAGTTGCCGGAGGCCAGCTTGTTGAGGCAACCGGTGTTGTAGCTGGAGATCGCAGCCAGTGGCTGGTTCAGTTCATGAGCGAGGGTCGATGCCATTTCGCCCATCGTCACGAGTCGCGACGTTGCCTGTAATTTCTCTTCCTGCTGGCGGTTCAGCTCTTCGGCGCGCTTGCGTTCGGTGATGTCGAGCACGGAGCCCATCCAGCCCGTGTGCCGGCCGTCGGCATCGATCAGCGGCGCTTCGTAGACAAGGGCGTCGAACGTTTCGCCGTTCCGGCGGCGGAAGCGCAGTTCGAATCCCTGTGCCGGTGCCAGGCCGTCGAGGACCTTGTCGTGCAACTCCTGCGTCCGCTCGAGATCCTCCGGATTCCAGTAGGGATAGGGGGGGAGCGCACCGATCAGATCTCCGGCCGAGAAACCGGTCATTTCACAAAACGCCGGGTTGACGTAGGTGATCCGGCCTTCCCGGTCGCGCGCGCGCATGCCGACGGTCAGCGAGTCTTCCATCGCCTTGCGGAAGGCGTGCTCGGAGCGTAGCGCCTGCTCCGCGGCAAGCCGGTGGCGCATCAATCCGCGCATCGCCCACAGGCTCCAGAAGACGGCTCCGGCCAGGAAGATGATCAGGGTGATGATCAGATTCTGCGCGGTGCTGGTGGTAACGCGATTGGCGATGACCCGGAGCGCAAGCCCGTAGCCAGGGGGGTCCAGGGAGACCTGGTGGCTGAGCGTGGCCTTGGCAGTGTCCAGCTTCGATTTGCTGGCCAGCGTGGCACCCTCGTCGTCGATGACGTGGAGCTGGTATTTCTCGACGAACCACCAGGGCACGAGATGGCCGATCAGGCCATTCAGCGAGTGCGTGGCGACCAGCATGCCGGAGAGTTCGTTGCCGCGATAGACCGGAATATAGAGCTCGAAAAAGGATTCGCCCTGGGCCGGAAAAGGCCGCGAGAAGACCGGCTTGCCGAGCTTGCGCGCGAGATCGAAATGATCTTCGCCGCGCTCCCGCGGGGCGCTTGCCCCCTGGCGGGGCGACACGTGACCGGGAATCGCGCCGCGCGTGACGCCGCTGTAGTCTAGCCAGGCGATATGCGCCAGTTCCGGATTGGTCCGCATCATGTGGCGCGCGCGCGTGTCGAACAACGCGTCGCTGTCGTCGTTGCGCGCCAGGTCGAGTGCCAGCTGCTGCAGTTGCTCGCTGTTGCTCTCGAGATGGAAACGGATGCTTTGCTCCAGCCAGAGCACATCGGCGATCAATGTCGCCCGCTGTTCTTCCTTCTCGTTGTCCTGCAACAGCCAGAGGAGGGCGATCAGCAGCGCCACGAGCAGGCCCACCGCCAGTTTCGGCATCGTCAGATACCAGCTGGACCACTTCGGTGTCTTGGCTGCTGCGGTAGGGGCCTCGATCTGCATGGCCGCATCTTACTACCTGGCACAGGGGGATACGTTGCGGCCGGATTGTGGATATCCACAATTTTTGGCTTGCGCGCGTGAGCGGATACTGCGCCACGTCGGGTGGGGGTTTCGTGTCCCGCCCTGTCCAAATAATTCCGGAGGAGAAATCATGAAATTGAAACTGTCCGCACTGTTCGTCGGTGTTACCGCCGCCGCCTTCTCATTTGGCGCCTTCGCGCAGCAGCCGATCGTGATCAAGTTCAGCCATGTCGTGGCGGCCAATACGCCCAAGGGCAAGGGGGCCGAGTTCTTTGCCCAGAAGGCCAACGAACTGACCAAGGGCAAGGTCAAGGTCGAGGTCTACGCCAACTCGACGCTCTACAAGGACAAGGAAGAAATGGAGGCGCTGCAGCTCGGTGCCGTACAGATGCTGGCACCGTCGCTGGCCAAGTTCGGCCCCCTCGGCGTCAAGGAATTCGAGGTTTTCGACCTGCCGTACATTTTCGATGGCTACGACAAGCTGCATACGGTCACCACCGGCGAAGTCGGCAAGCAGTTGCTCGCCAAGCTCGAGCCGAAGGGTATCCGCGGTCTCGCCTACTGGGATAACGGCTTCAAATCGTTCTCTGCCAACACCCCGATCAAGATGCCGGCCGACCTCAAGGGCAAGAAGCTGCGCATCCAGTCGTCGAAGGTGCTCGAAGAGCAGATTCGCGCGCTCGGCGCACTGCCGCAGCAGATGGCTTTCTCCGAGGTATATCAGGCGCTGCAGACGGGTGTGGTCGATGGCACCGAGAACCCGATCTCGAACCTCTACACGCAGAAGATGCACGAAGTGCAGAAGCATCTGGCCATCACGGACCATGGCTATCTCGGCTATGCGGTGATCGTGAACAAGAAGTTCTGGGACGGTTTGCCGGCGGATGTGCGCAAGCAACTGGAAGACGCCATGGAGCAATCGACCCGTTACGCCAACCAGATCGCCAAGGTCGAAAATGACGAATCGCTCGAGGCGGTCAAGAAGAGCGGCAAGACGGCCGTCTACGTGCCGACCAAGGAAGAGAAGGCGGCCTTCATGAAGGCACTGCTGCCGGTGCATCAGAAGATGGAAAGCCGCATCGGCAAGGAAACGATCCAGTCGGTTTACAAGGCCACGGGCTTCACGCCGGCCAAGTAAGTCTGTCGGGTGTCGGAGGCCCGGGATGTTCGTCCCGGGCCATGACAGGCCGCGCAAGCGGTGTTTCAGGGGATAACAATGATCAACAAGGCACTCAATCATCTTGAGGAGTTGCTTGTCACCTTCCTGATGGGAGCGGCGACAATCATCATCTTCATATCGGTCATGCATCGCTACCTGTCGGGATACGAGATTCCCGGCCTGCAGGACTGGCTGCTGTCGCTGAATGTCGGCTGGGCCCAGGAGCTCTGCATCATCATGTTCGTCTGGATGGCGAAGTTCGGCGCAGCCTATGGCGTGCGCACCGGCATCCACGTCGGCGTCGATGTACTGATCAACCGGCTCAGCGACAGGATGCGCGGCAAATTCATCGTCTTCGGCCTGCTCGCCGGGGCGACCTTTACCGGCATCGTGGCGACACTGGGCGCTCATTTCGTCTGGGAGAACGGTGCCCACTATGCCTTCTTCAAGTTCTTCGGCGCCGAAATGGGCGATCTCTTCGAAGGACCGATCACGCCCGACCTCGAATGGCCGACCTGGATCGTGTACAGCGCGATTCCGCTGGGCTCTTCGCTGATGTGCTTCCGCTTCCTGCAGGTGACCTGGTCGTTCATCAAGACCGGTGAGCTGCCGCACCATGATCACGGCCACGTTGATGGCCTAGAGGAAGAAACGCCACCGGTCGATTTCGATCCCTACGGCATGGATGACAACCTCCACATGCGTGACATGAAGCACACGATGGTCGGCGAGAACCGCCGCAAGGAACAGAAGCCGGTCGATGACGACCGTCGCAAGGATGACCTCGGAGGTATGCCGAAATGAACGCACTCGTAATCTTCAGCCTGCTGGCGGTGCTCATGCTGACCGGCATGCCGATCTCGATTTCGCTCGGCCTGACGGTGCTGACCTTCCTGTTCACGATGACCCAGGTGCCGCTGGAATCGGTCGCGCTCAAGTTGTTCACCGGCATCGAGAAGTTCGAGATCATGGCCATTCCGTTCTTCATTCTCGCCGGCAACTTCCTGACCCACGGCGGGGTGGCGAAGCGGATGATCAACTTCGCCACGTCGATGGTCGGCCACTGGTACGGCGGCCTCGGTCTGGCCGGTGTCATGGCCTGTGCGCTGTTCGCGGCGGTGTCCGGTTCCTCGCCGGCAACGGTGGTGGCGATCGGTTCGATCCTGCTGCCGGCCATGGTCAAGGCAGGCTTCCCGAACAAGTTCGGCGCCGGTGTCATCTCGACCTCGGGGGCGCTCGGCATCCTGATTCCGCCGTCGATCGTGATGGTCATGTACTCGGTGGCGACCAATACCTCGGTCGGCGCGCTGTTCATGGCCGGGGTCATTCCGGGCCTGTTGCTGGCGGCGACGCTCGGCGGCGTGACCTGGTACCGCGCCAAGAAGTTCGACTATCCGCGTCAGCCTAAGGCGTCGTGGGGCGAGCGCTTCATTGCCTTCCGCAAATCCGCCTGGGGCCTGTTCCTGATCGTCGTCGTCATGGGCGGCATCTACTCCGGCATGTTCACGCCGACCGAAGCCGCCGCGATGAGTGCCGTCTATGCCTTCGTCGTCGCGGTGTTCATCTACAAGGACATGGGCCTCAAGGACGTGCCGAAAGTGCTGCTCAACTCGGCCAACATGTCGGCGATGCTGCTCTACATCATCACCAATGCCGTGCTCTTCTCGTTCATCATGACCAACGAGAACATTCCGCAGGCACTGGCGGACTGGATGCTGGGCAACGGTCTGGGCATGATCACCTTCCTGCTGGCGGTGAACATCATCCTGCTGCTCGCCGGCAACTTCATGGAGCCGTCGTCGATCGTGCTGATTTTCGCGCCGATCCTGTTCCCGGTGGCGATGAAGCTGGGCATCGATCCGGTGCACTTCGGCATCATCATGGTGGTAAACATGGAGGTCGGCATGTGCCATCCGCCGGTCGGCCTCAACCTCTACGTCGCTTCGGGCATCACCAAGATGGGCATCACCGAACTGACCGTGGCGGTCTGGCCGTGGCTGCTGTCGATGCTTGTCTTCCTTGGTTTTGTCACCTACCTGCCGGCGATGTCGATCTGGCTGCCGAAGACGCTGGGCATGATGTAGCACGACGCAGCAACAAGATTTGCTGCCTGATCAGGCGCGCCGCGGGGCAACTGCGGCGCGCTTTTTTCTTTCCGGCGTGAAAGAACGCTCGGAAAACTGCTAAAATTGTTCGTTTCTCTTCACTAACCCATTGTATTTTGGAGTTTTAGCATGGCTATCGAACGCACCCTTTCCATCATCAAGCCGGACGCCGTCAAGAAGAACGTGATCGGTCAGATCTACGCCCGCTTCGAAGCTGCCGGCCTGAAGGTCATCGCCGCCCGCATGACCTGGCTGTCGGCCCAGGAAGCCGGCCAGTTCTACGCCGTGCACAAGGAGCGTCCGTTCTTCAAGGATCTGGTCGAGTTCATGACCTCCGGCCCGGTGATGATCCAGTGCCTCGAAGGCGAAAACGCCATCGCCAAGAACCGTGAGCTGATGGGTGCCACCGATCCGAAAAAAGCCGACAAAGGCACCATCCGCGCCGATTTCGCCGAGTCGATCGACGCCAATGCCGTGCACGGCTCCGATGCACCGGAAACCGCTGCCGTGGAAGTGGCTTTCTTCTTCCCGGGCATGAACACCTACGCCGGCCGCTGATCGAATCCGCATGACCGTCAATCTGCTCGATTTCGATGCCGAAGGCCTGACCGCCTGGTTCGCTGCGAACGGCGAAAAACCGTTCCGCGCGCGCCAAGTGCTGCGCTGGATGCATCGCTTTGGGCAGAGCGACTTCGACGCCATGACCGATATCGCCAAGAGCCTCCGCGAGAAGCTCAAGGCGACGGCGGCTGTCGTGCCGCCGGCGGTCGTTTCGGACAAGCTTTCGGACGACGGCACGCGCAAGTTCCTGATCGATGTCGGTGGCGGCAACGCCGTCGAAACCGTCTTCATCCCCGAGGACGACCGCGGCACGCTGTGCGTGTCGACGCAGGCCGGCTGTGCGCTGGACTGCAGCTTCTGTTCCACCGGCAAGCAAGGGTTCAACCGCAACCTGACCGTGGCCGAGATCATCGGCCAACTGTGGCAGGCCAACCGCGCCCTGGGGGCTGATCCCAAGGGCGATCGCATCATCAGCAATGTGGTGCTGATGGGCATGGGCGAGCCGCTGGCCAATTTCGAGAATACCGTCAAGGCGCTGCGCCTGATGCTCGACGACAACGCCTATGGCCTGTCGCGCCGCCGCGTGACCGTTTCCACCTCCGGTCTGGTGCCGGCGATGGACCGTCTGCGCGACGAATGCCCGGTGGCGCTTGCTGTCTCGCTGCATGCGCCGAACGATGCGCTGCGCGACGAGCTGGTACCGATCAACCAGAAGTACCGGCTGGCAGAGCTGATGGCCGCCTGCCGGCGCTATCTGGAAAAGGCTCCGCGGGACTTCGTCACCTTTGAATATGTAATGCTCGACGGCGTGAACGACTCCGACGCGCATGCCCGGCAATTGCTCGCGCTCACCCGCGATGTGCCGTGCAAGTTCAACCTGATTCCCTTCAATCCGTTCCCTGGCTCGCCGTACCTGCGTTCGAAGCCGGAGCGGATTCGTCGTTTCGCCGGCATCCTGATGGATGCCGGGATAGTGACGACAACCCGCAAGACGCGGGGTGATGATATTGACGCCGCCTGTGGCCAACTGGCCGGTCAGGTTCTTGACAAGACTCGTCGTGGCGAACGTCGGGTCATTGAAATTCGAGAGGCCAGAGCATGATGGTTCGTATCGCCGGATTGATTCTGCTTGTTGCATCCGTTCTCGTGGTGCCACTGACGCATGCGCAGACCATGCCGCAGACGGGGCCGCAGCCCGGTGGTCCGCAGGATACGACGATCAAGGATCCGCGCAGCCGTGCAAAGCTGCACACCGAACTGGGCACGCTCTACTTTCAGGACCGCAATGTTCCCGTGGCGATGGAAGAACTGACCATCGCCATCTACATCGATCCGACCTATGCCCCGGCTTACGGCATGCGGGCACTGGTGCATAACTATCTGCGTGAACCGCAGCATGCGGAAGACAACTTCCGTGAGGCGCTGCGCTATGCGCCGGATGATCCGGAAATTGCCAACAACTATGGCTGGTTCCTTTGCCAGAACGGCAAGTACAAGGAAGGGCTGGCCCAGCTGGAAAGAGCCTTGCGCAGTCGCCTGTACCAGACGCCGGAACGTGCCTACGTCAATGCCGGGCAATGTGCGATGGCCATGGGTGACATCAAGCAGGCCGAAGAGTATCTCGACAGGGCGTTGCGCTTCAGCGCCGGTAACCCGCTGGCCTTGTTTTACCGTGTGGAATTGTTTTATCGGACGGGTCGACTGGAGGCTGCGAAGAGCGAGATGGCTGAGTTGATGCGCAAGATCGACCCGACTTCCGAGGTCCTCTGGCTCGCGTTGCGGATCGAGCGCAAGCTTGGCGACAGGGAGTCGGAGAGTCGTTATGCGACGCAGCTGCGCCGCCGTTTTCCGGCGTCCAACGAATACCAGGAATTGCTCAAGGGAAATTTTGAATGAGCGGAGCCAACGAGCTCGCCCCGGAGGGGCAACAGGAGGAGCAGGTGCCGGAGGGCGCGTCGGCGGCTAGCGTCGATGCCGTGCCGGTGCTCGAGGAGGAGGTTGTCCCGGCGAAACCGCCAGTCGGAGAGCGTCTGCGTGTAGCGCGCGAGGCGCGTGCGATGGATATCGATGCGGTTGCTTCTGCGCTGAAACTGTCGAAGCGGCAGATCGAAGCGCTGGAAGCGGGCGACTGGGAGAAGTTGCCCGGCCACACCTTCATTCGCGGCTTTGTGCGCAACTATGCGCGCGTTGTCCAGCTCGATGTCGAATCGCTCCTGGCGGATCTCGATGCGCCACCGCCGAAGGCGCCGCGTCTGGATTTGCCGAACGGCACGGCTACCGTCATGCCGCAGCGCGGGCAGGCCCAGAAACGCGACTATGCCGCCGTGCTCGCTGGTCTGGTGCTGGTCGCGATCGCTGTCGTGGCATATTTTGTCGTCCCGCAGGACCTCTGGCTTTCTAAGACTGCTGCCCCGGTGCCGACGACCAAGGAAGCGGCCGAATCGGTCCCCTTGTTCCCGCCGGGTGCGACGCCGGCCTCGGTTGCGGCCGGCGATCCTGCCGGTGCCGCCGGCATGTCGTCGGTACAGTTGCCTGCGGCCGATGGCAGCGGCTCACCCGCGGATGGCCGCCCGACCGTTCAGCCTGTCGTCGCAGCACCGGGCAAGGGTCTGCGCTTTACCTTTACGCAGCCCTCCTGGGTCGAAGTTCGCGACCGGAGCGGCCAGATCATCTTTTCGCAGCTCAATCCTGCCGGCAGCGACAAGGAGATCGACGGGCAGCCGCCGTTCTCGCTCGTGGTCGGCAATGCCGGGCACGTTACCGTTCAATACCAAGGCCGTACGATTGATCTTCAGCCGCGCAGCAAGGATGACGTTGCGCGCGTGACGGTCGAGTAAACGAATTAACGGGCAAGCATGAGTCAAAGTATCAAGCGCCGCGCTGTGCGTGCGGTTCGGGTCGGTAGAGTGGTCGTCGGAGGCGATGCCCCGGTCGTCGTGCAATCGATGACCAATACCGATACGGCGGATCACGTGGCAACCGCCATTCAGTGTGCCGAACTGGCCCGCGCCGGCTCCGAGCTGGTGCGGATCACGGTGAATACCCCGGAAGCCGCCGCCGGTGTGCCGAAGATCCGCGAGCAGCTCGACCGCATGGGTGTCGACGTGCCGCTGATCGGCGACTTTCACTACAACGGCCATCGCCTGCTGCTCGATAACCCGGCCTGCGCCGAGGCGCTCGCCAAGTACCGCATCAACCCGGGCAACGTCGGCTTCGGCAAGAAGAAGGACGAGCAGTTCGCGCAGATGATCGAGCTGGCCTGCCGCTACGACAAGCCGGTGCGCATCGGTGTGAACTGGGGCAGCCTTGACCAGGACCTGCTGGCGCGGATGATGGACGAGAACGCGCAGCGCGCCGAGCCGCTCGATTCGGTCGACATGATGCACGCGGCGATGGTCGCGTCCGCCCTGGAGTCGGCAGCTAAGGCTGAAGAACTGGGCCTCACGGCTGACCGCATCATCCTCTCCTGCAAGGTGTCCGGCGTGCAGGACCTGATCGCGATCTACCGTTCGCTGTCGGCGAAATCGGACTACGCGCTGCACCTCGGTCTGACCGAAGCCGGCATGGGTTCCAAGGGCATCGTCGCCTCGACTGCCGCGATGGGCGTGCTGCTGCAGGAAGGCATCGGCGATACGATCCGTGTCTCGTTGACGCCGGAACCCGGTGGTTCGCGTACGCAGGAGGTCATCGTCGCGCAGGAAATGCTGCAGACAATGGGCCTGCGCGCCTTCACGCCGATGGTCACGGCCTGCCCGGGCTGCGGCCGCACCACCAGCACCTTCTTCCAGGAACTGGCGCAGACCATCCAGGAACACGTGCGCGCCAAGATGCCGCAATGGCGTGCCGAGTTTGACGGCGCCGAGAACATGACGCTGGCGGTGATGGGCTGCATCGTCAACGGCCCGGGCGAATCGAAGCATGCCAACATCGGCATCTCGCTGCCCGGTACCGGCGAGGCACCGGCGGCACCGGTGTTCGAGGACGGTGTGAAAACCGTCACGCTGCGCGGCGACAACATCGCTGCCGAATTCACGGCCATCGTCGACAACTACGTGGCCCGCACCTACAAGAGAAAGAACGCTTCAGCATCATGAGCAACAACATTCAAGCCGTGCGCGGGATGCCCGACATCCTGCCCGACGAGGCCGAATTCTGGGAACTCTTCGAGGACACCGTCCGCGCCTGGCTGCAGGGTTATGGCTACCGGCCGATCCGCATGCCCATCGTCGAGCCGACACCGCTGTTCAAGCGCGCCATCGGCGAAGTGACCGACATCGTCGAGAAGGAGATGTACTCCTTCGTCGACAGCCTGAACGGTGAGCCGCTGACGCTGCGTCCGGAAGGCACCGCCGGCTGCGTGCGCGCCGTCATCCAGCACAACCTGATCGCGCAGCAGCCTCAGCGGCTCTACTACATGGGTCAGATGTTCCGCCACGAACGCCCGCAGAAGGGGCGCTATCGCCAGTTCCACCAGGTCGGTGTCGAGGCGCTCGGCTTTGCCGGACCGGACATCGACGCCGAGATGATCCTGATGGGCGCCCGCCTGTGGGACGACCTCGGTCTTGACGGCATCAAGCTGCAGCTGAACACGCTCGGCCAGCCGGAAGAGCGTGCCCGCCACCGTGCCGACCTGATCGCCTATTTCGAGCAGCATCATGATCTGCTGGACGAGGACGCGAAACGCCGCCTGCACAGCAACCCGCTGCGCATACTCGACTCGAAGAACCCGGCGATGCAGGAAATGATCGTCGGCGCGCCGAAGCTGATCGACTACCTCGGGGATGCCTCGCTCGAACACTTCAATGCCGTGCAGCAGATCCTCAAGGACGCCGGCCTGCCGTTCGAGATCAATCCGCGTCTGGTGCGCGGCCTCGACTACTACAACCTGACCGTGTTCGAGTGGGTCACCGACCGCCTCGGCG
>DAORCC010000008.1:4166-31766 GCA_035345235.1 Azospira sp. | reverse complement strand
ATCCATATAAAAACAAGACAATAATGTCGTTGCTGCGGCGCAGCAACCGAGCCGGGTCTCTCGATCTTTCCGGTTCCTCCGCCTGTCAGGCCTGTCTGGCGCTCCGCCAGTTACATTCAACCCCCCGCTGCGCCGCCCCATAACCGTTCGCCGGATTGGCTTTCTCATCCGGTGCCACAGTGAAGGAGAAGAGCATGTCCGCAACGATCGATTCCCGACCCATGTTCATGCGCGCCACCTCCGTGATGCTTGCGCTTGTGCAGTCCGGATTGATGCTGGCCGGCATCATTTTGCTGGCCGGCTTGTTTGCGCTGTCGCAGGGCGACCGGCGCATTGTCGAAAAACTGTCGTCACTCGCGCAGGGCGACGATGATCCCCCGACGATGGTGGCCTATGGCCTGCCGGCTGCCGACGATGAGGGCGCCATTGGCGAACTGTCGCCGCGCATGCGGGCCGCGCTTGAGTCCGTGTCGCGCCGCTATCGCGTGTCGATGGGGCCGCTGGAGCCGATTTTTGCGGCCGCGGAGAGCGCCGGCCGCGAGTATCGCCTTGACCCCCTGCTGATCGTATCGGTGATCGCGATTGAATCGCGCTTCAATCCGTTTTCCGAGAGTGTCATGGGAGCACAGGGGCTGATGCAGGTGATGCCGCGCTATCATCTGGACAAGCTGCCTGCAGGGGCCGACGATCTTTCTTTCTTTGACCCGGTGCTGAATGTCCGTATCGGTGCGCGCATCCTGAAGGAATCGATCCGGCGTAACGGCAGTCTGGCGGCGGGCTTGCAGCAGTTCGCCGGTGCGCTGGACGATCCGGACCAACGTTACGCGGCGCGGGTGATGGCTGAAAAGGCTCGCCTCGAAACGGCCGTACAACGCAGTCGCCTCGGCGAGGCCTGATCGACCGGTGCCAACCCCGCCGGGCGGCGCGCGTACCCGCCCGATAGGCTATAGTGACGGCCTTGATTCGCACCTTGTGCGTGCCGCCACCATGACCTACGTCGTTACTGAAAACTGCATCAAGTGCAAATACACGGATTGCGTCGATGTCTGCCCCGTCGACTGCTTCCGTGAGGGGCCCAACTTCCTGGCCATCGATCCGGACGAATGCATCGACTGTTCGCTCTGCGTCCCGGAGTGCCCGGCGGAGGCGATCTTCGCCGAGGATGATGTCCCTGACGGCCAGCAGCACTTCATCGCACTTAACGCCGAACTGTCCAAGGGCTGGCCGGCAATCGTCGAACGCAAGGACGCTTTGCCCGAGGCCGATGCCGAGAATGGGCAGCCCGACAAACTGAAAGACCTGCTGCGCTAGAACGGGAATGGGCGGAATCTCTTCCGGCCAGCAGCTTCTGCCGGTCGCCGGCTACCTCGATGCCGCGGCGCAGCGCCTCCTCGCATTCGGTGCCGGCGATCTTTCGCGTGTGCGGGTGCTTGTCTCTTCCCTGCCTCTCGCCGCGGAATTGCGGACTGCGCTGGCGCACGCCGCCGGGCGGCCACTGCTTCTTCCGCGGTTCGATACGCTGCGCCGCTGGGCCTGCGCCGCGCCATTCCCGGAGACAGAAGTCCCTGCGCCGATGCCGGACAGCGAGCGGCTGTTGCTCCTACATGGCGCGCTGGCGGCGCGCAAATGGTTCGATGAGCGCGCACTATGGGGTATTGCCGGCGAACTTGTCGCATTGGCGGACGAACTGTCTTCCGCTGCCGTGTTGCTGCCGGACGATCTGGCGGCGCTGCGCGAACAGCTCGAAAGGGCTTACTCGCTCAGGGGCTCGGCGCCGCTGGCCTTCGAAGCCCGCGTCGTTCACGAGATGTGGCATGTGCTGGCAAGCATCGGCCGCCCGGATGCGCCTGCCGCATACCGGCTGCGGCTGGCAGCTCTCGCACGCAGCGCCGATTGCCCGATGTTCGTTCTCCTCGACGGCTTGCCGGAGGAACGACTCTCGGAGGCCGAGCGTGCCTTTCTGTTGCGCTATGCCGAGCGCCAGCCTGTGGCGGTTTATGCACCCTGCCCGCGCGAAGCGGGAGACACCCCGCTGGCGCAGTTGCTGACGGCCGCCTGGCCCGCGGCATCCGGCACCGCCGCGAATGCGCGCGAACCTGCTGGTGCCGAAGCGATCGGCCACGCGCGCCCGCCGCTGCGCGACCGGGCTCTGGAAATGGGTGGCCGAATCGCCGCCAGCCCGCTCGCCGGAAGTCTTTCGCTGATTGCGGTACGGGGGCGCGAGGCGGAGGCCGAAGCGGCCGCAGCACAAGTACTCTGCTGGCTCGGCGAGGGGCTGCGGCGGATAGCACTGGTTGCCGAGGATCGGCTGACGGCGCGCCGTGTACGCGCCCTGCTCGAACGACGGCAGGTGCTGGTTGCTGACGAGACCGGCTGGAAGCTGACGACCACCCGTGCCGCGGCGACGGTTGATGCCCTGCTCGAATGTGCGGCCAGTGGTGCGTACCACCGCGTCCTGCTCGACCTTCTCAAGTCTCCTCATCTGTTCTCCGACGTGGAACCTGCGCCGCGTGCGGCGGCCGTGCATCGAATCGAGCTTGCCATGCGGCGGCATGGTGTTCGTGCCGGCATTGCTGCGACCAGACACGCGCTTCTCGCCGAAGCGGAAAATCTGCGCGATACCGCGAGCGATACGGGCGACGTCGATCCCGCTGTCACCGGCCTCGCACAGAATCTGCTCGATCGCGTCGAGGCGGCAACGATCATTCTCGGTGGCAAGCCCGTATCGCTCATGCGCTGGCTCGCCCGCCTGCGGCGTGCACTTGCGGTCGTGGCCGCGCTCGACCCGCTCTCTGCCGATGCGGCGGGCGCCGAGGTATTGGGCCTGATCGATCAGCGTAGCGCCGAGCTGGAGGGGGCCGCATCCCTTGCAGACACCTTTGCGTTCTCGGCATTTCGCGACTGGCTCGACCGCGAACTCGATGCGGCCAGTTTTCGCGATCGCAGTATCGCCAGCAGCATCGTTCTGCTCCCACGCCACGATACGCGACTACGCCGCTTCGACGCCGCCCTCGTCATCGGTGCCGACGCGACGCAGCTCTCGCCGACGGCCGGCGGCGGCAGCTTCTTCAACCAGGCCGTGCGCAGGGACCTCGGCCTGCCTTCACACGCCGAGGCCGCAAACGCGCTGCGGCGCGACCTCGAACTGCTCCTGCAGACCGTGCCGAGGGTCGTCGTCACCTGGCAGGCGGAGCAGGACGGCGAGGCGCGTTTGCTGGCACCCGAACTCGAACGCTTGTCGGCGTTGCACCTGGCGGCCTGGGGCGATGATCTGCACCGGCCGCCGCCGCCCGCCTGGCCCGATCGCCCTGTCGATGCGGCGACGACCCCGGCGATCCCGCTGCCGGCGCGCCCCTCGGTGACGCCCTCGCTCGTCCCGCAGCGAATTTCCGTCAGCGCCCTGGCGAGCCTCGTCGCCTGCCCGTACCAGTTTTTCGTGCGTTCGGTGTTGCGTCTCGGGGAACTCGATGAAGTCACGGAAGAGCTGGAGAAGAGTGACTATGGCGCCCTGGTGCATCGTTCCCTCGATCGCTTCCACCGCGCTCACCCTGTGGTTTCGGAACTTTCTCCGGAGATGGCACTGGCAGCGCTGGATGCGATCGTCCGCGAGTCCTTTGCTGCCGCCGAGGCGGACAACTGGCTGGCCGTCGGCTGGCGCTTGCGCTGGCAGCGGCGCCTCGGCGCCTATCTTGAGTGGCAGCGCCGTTGTGAGGCCGAAGGCTGGCGCTGGCAGGCTGCCGAGGAGCGCGCTGCGTGTTCACTGGCGCTGCCCGGAGGCGGAGAGGTGGCGCTATACGGCCGCATCGATCGCATTGATGCCGGTCCCTCCGGCGAGCGGCTGATCGACTACAAGACGAAGGCCGCCAAGCCGTTGCGCGACGGGCTGGCGGAGGATGTCCAGTTGCCGGCGTATGCGCTCTTGCGTGCCGAGCCGCAATCCGCGCGCGCAGCAGTCTCTGCGCTCTATCTTGCGCTCGACGACGAGGTGCCGGTCGCCGTTGATTGCCCGGGCGATGTCACGGCGTCGGCCATCGCGCAGGGCGAACGTCTGGTGGCCGCCATGGCGGCCATGCGCGAAGGCGCTGCACTGCCGGCGCATGGCGTCGATGCCGTCTGCCGCCATTGTCTGGCGAGCGGCCTCTGTCGGAGGGATCATGTCGCAGGCGCCTGATCCGGACATCCTCGCAGTCCTCGACCCGGCGAAGAGCGCCGTCGTCGAGGCCTGTGCCGGTAGCGGCAAGACCTGGCTGCTGGCCGCACGCATTGTCCGGCTGCTGCTGGCTGGCGCACTGCCTGGCGAGATCCTTGCCATCACATTTACACGCAAGGCAGCACGGGAGATCGAGGAGCGCGTTGTCGACGGGCTGCGTGGGCTGGCGCTTGCGGATGATGCAGCGGTCGTCGGCTACCTCCGGGAGCGGGGCGTCCCGGATGCTGCCATCGATGCTTCCTCCATTGCGCGTGCCCGAGGCCTCTATGAACTGCTGACCGAAGCCCAGCCGGGTCTGACCGTGAATACCTTCCACGGTTGGTTCCTGCAACTGGTAGCGGCCGCGCCGCTGTCAGCGGGGCTCGCCGGCATGCGTCTGACGGACGCCGGCTCGCGTCGTTTCGATGAGCTATGGCAATCGTTCGCCGCACGCCTGCAGCAGGCGCCGGATTCCCCGGCCAGTCTTGCCTTTGTTCGCCTGCTGGCGGTGGCCGGCCAGCACGCGACTCGCCAGCTGGTGGCCAGCGGCATGGCGCGCCGCGCGGAATGGCTGATGCTGGTGGGCGAGATGCCCGGCGCCTGGGAGAAGCAGCTCGAATCACTCCGAGAGTTTTTCGGCGCCGGCGATGAACAGGAAGTGCTGGCCGATTTCTTCGTGCCCGGCTGGGACATCGATTTCCACTGCTACCTCGGCTTTCTCGAAACGAGCGAAACCGAGACCGACCGCCGTTTGGCACAGCGTCTTTCGACAGCGCTGAGCGAGCAGGATTCGTTGCGTTCATTGCCGCCGGAAATCGCCCTGTCTGTCGGCATCTTTGCCGCGGTCGCCGGCACCGTGCTGACCGAAAAAGGCAGCCTGCGAGTGCGCAAGCCCTCCAAGGCGCTTGATGGACGTTTCGGGGCTGACGGGGCCCGCCGTTTCCTCGATCTTCATGTCTCGCTCGGTGAGCGCTTGATCGCCTGCCGTTCCCGCCTGCAGGACGCGCGCAACTTCTCGTTCAATCGTGACGCGCTGTGCGTCCATGCCGCCTTCCTCGCCCACCTTGCCGATACAAAGGCCAGCCGTCGGCAGATCGATTTCGTCGATGTCGAGTGGGAAGTGTTCCGCCTGTTGGCCGACGATGAGAGCGCTCCCTACGTGCAGGCGCGACTTGATGCCCGCTACCGGCATATCCTGCTCGACGAGTTCCAGGACACGAACCCGCTGCAGTGGCAGATTCTGCAGGCGTGGCTGGCGGCCTACGCCGGCACGGATGCCGGGCGCCCGACCGTGTTCCTCGTTGGAGATCCGAAACAGTCGATTTACCGGTTCCGCGGCGCCGAGCCGCGACTTTTCGCGACGGCGGCGGACTTCCTCGAAGCCGGGTTTGCTGCGCATCTGGTCGCCCGCGATGTGACGCGGCGTAATTCGCCGGCGATCATTGCGGTGGTCAATGCCCTGTTTTCGGTGGAGCCGGCCTTCGTGCCTTTCCGCGAGCAGCATGCGCTGCAGCAGTCGCTGCCGGGTTTTGTCGAGTTGCTGCCGCTCACCGTCGGAGAAGGGCCGGTGCTTCCAGAGGGCGCCGACGCGCCGGCCCTGCGCGATCCGCTCACCCAGCCGGCGATCGAGCTGCACGATGGCCGCCGCGAACAGGAGGCGCTACAACTCGCCGAGCGGCTGCGGGCGATGATCGGATGCATGCAGATCCGGGCGCCCGGCGGTGAGGGCGAGCGGCCGCTCGCCGCTGGCGACGTGATGCTGCTCGTCCGTTCCCGAACACAGATTGCCGTGTATGAACGGGCACTCGCCGCAGCCGGCATCCCCTATGTGGCCGCTTCGCGCGGCGGACTGCTCGATTCTCTGGAAGTCCGTGATGTCGCGGCATTGCTGGAATTCCTCGTCACGCCGGCCGCCGATCTGGCGTTGGCACACGCCCTCAAGTCGCCGCTCTTCGCCTGCAGTGACGAGGATCTCCAGCGGATCGCCGCGCGTCCCGAGGCGACCTGGTGGCTGCGCCTCGAAGCGCTCGCGTCGGGTGACGATCTTGCTGACAATGGGGAAGATGAGGCGCGAGGTGACCGGCTGCATGCCGGAATCAGCCTGGCGCTGCAGCGAGCGGTGCGCTTGCTGGCCGAATGGCTGTCGCTGGCGCCGACCCTGCCGGCGCATGACCTGCTTGACCATATTTACGACATTGGCGAGGTCAGGGCACGTTACCGGCTGGCGGTACCGGAGGCGAGGCGTGCGGCAGCGCTTGCCAACCTCGAAGCGCTGCTGCTGCTCGCACTCGATGTCGACGGCGGCCGCTATCCGAGCCTGCCGCGCTTCATCGACGAGCTGCGCGCGTTGCGACGGGCCGACGATGACGATTCGCCGGATGAAGGGGAGCTTGCCGCCAATGATTCGGCGGTGGCCGATGGTCGCGTCCGGATCCTCACGATCCACGGTGCCAAGGGCCTGGAGGCGCCAGTTGTCTGGCTGCTCGACGCCAATCCGGTGCCACGGCCGGAACGCGGCTGGGCGCCGCTCGTCGATTGGCCGCCTGGTGCCCCCGCCCCGCGCCATTTTTCCTTCGTCGGGCGACGTGCCGAAGCCGGTGCCGCCCGAGCCGACTTGCTCGCTGCCGAAGCCGCCGCGGCCGAGCGCGAAGAGCTGAACCTCCTTTACGTCGCCATTACCCGGGCACAGCAGGTATTCATCGCCAGCGGCAGCGAAAATTCACGCGCGTCGGACACAAGCCCCTATGCCCGGCTGATGGCTGCGCTGGCGCGTCTCGGCGTTGGCGAGCTCGGCCGTTATGGCGAGTCGCTGCCTGAACTTCCTTCGGCGTTGCATTCCGAAACGCTTTCCGCTCTCGCCGGCGCCGGGACGCCTGTGGTGCCATTGCAGGCAGAAGGTGGGCTGCCGTCCGTCCCGGCTGTCGGTGAGCGCCGTTCTCCCCTCGATCCTGCCGCCCGTTTCGGCATCCTGCTACATGCAATTCTCGAGCGTCGGGTGCCGGGGCAGGGCGGCGCTTCTCTCGTCGAGCAGGGGGAGGGCGGGTCTCCGTGGTGGCGGGCGATGGGGTACAGTGACGGCGACCTGGCCAATGCGATGCCGGTCGCCGAGCGCCTTATTGCCGCACCCGCGCTGCGGCGCTTCTTCGCCGCTGAATGCTATCGCCGGGCATGGAACGAGGTCGAATTCACCGATTCTGCCGGCAACCTGTTCCGGATCGACCGCCTGGTCGAGGATGGCGAGGGGATCTGGGTGCTGGACTACAAGAGTTCCGGCAGTGATACTGACCGTCTGTCTGAGTATCACCTTCAGGTGCTGGGCTACTGCCGCGCAGTTGCCGAGGTGTTTGCAAATAAAAGTGTTTGTGGTGTCCTGGTTTTTTCTGACGCATCCATGTTGCGCGTCTGTTCAACAGATCAAGCCATTGACGGCGTGAAACAAACCGCTGATCGGGCGCCAGTGGACGTTGCCGGATCGGATCTGCTTCAATAATCCCAAGGGTAGGAGGGTTTTCGTTATGAACAGGAATCAAGGATTTACGCTCATCGAGCTGATGATTGTCGTTGCCGTTATCGGCGTGCTGGCTGCCATTGCCATTCCGAATTACAACGAGTATGTGCAGCGCAGCCGGATTACCAGAGCGGTAGCGGCGCTGTCGGATATGCGCGTCAAGCTCGAACAGTATTTTCAGGACAATCGTACTTATGTCGGCGCCTGTGTCGCCGGCACGGTCGCCCCCCTCCCGGCGGCAGGCGACAATCCGGACTTCACCATCAGTTGCCCGACGCTTACGGCGACCACTTTCGTTGTCCAGGCGGATGGCGACGGTGCCGGGGCGTCCGGGAAGATGAGCGGTTTCCTTTACAACGTGAATCAGGCCAACCAGAAGAGTACGACCACGAGTAGTGCGGCCGGCAAGGCGAGTCGAGGATGGACAGGGAGCACCACCTGCTGGGTTGTCTCGAAGGGCGGAGGTTGCTAGCAATGCGTCCACGCGCCAAAGGTTTCTCGCTCGTGGAATTGGTGGTCGTGATAGCCATCATTGCGATTCTGCTTGCGGTCGGGGCCAGCGGCTTCACGAACTGGATTGGCAATATGCGTGTCCGCTCCGCCGCAGAGGCCATTCAGGCCGGATTGCAGTTGGCGCGGACGGAAGCGGTGCGGCGCAACGACCTGATCCGCTTTCAACTGACTTCGAGTACCGGTAACGACTGTACCCTGTCGACGACCAGTACCAACTGGGTCGTCAGCTACGATAATCCGGCCAACGCGTGCGGAGGGGCGTTTGTCAATGAAGCATTCCCCGCGACCGATGCTGCCAACAACCCGGCGCCTCGTATCCTGCAGATGCGCCCGGCAACGGAAGGGTCTGCGGACATTGTCGTGGCTGCCGGCCAAAGCACCTTTACTTTCAATGGCCTGGGGCGGCACGCTTTTCCGGTCGGCATCGTGCCGGTGGATGTCAATATCAACATCAGCAATCCGAACGCGGGGACATGTGCGGCCGATGGCGGAAAGATTCGCTGTCTGCGCGTCCAGGTGACGCCGGGCGGGCAGATCCGCATGTGCGACCCGAAGTTTGCGGCCTCTGATAAGGATCCACAGGGATGTTTCTAGAGCACACGATCAGGAAACAACAAGAGGGTGTCATGCTCCTCGAGGCACTGATTGCCATCGTGATTTTTTCACTCGGCGTCCTTGGCGTGGTGGGCATGCAGGCGTCTGCCGTCAGTACCGTGCAGGATGCAAAGTATCGAACGGATGCCGGCCTGCTGGCCAACGAACTGTTGGGAATGATGTGGGCGCAGCAGTCGCAGCAGGAAATCGGCGGCAAGTCGCCGGGGCAGCGCCTGCGGGAAGCCTTCGAGGGCGATGGAGCGGGCGGCACTACGGATGGCGCGCAGTACACGGCTTGGCTGGCGAGGGTCGCTTCGACGCTGCCGGGGGTTGCGGCCGCGCCACCTTTGGTCGTGGTCGGTCGAGCCAGCGTCTGCGATTTTTCGGACCCGACCGATTCGCAACTCGGTTTGGCTGCGTTGAATAATCAGGCGGCCACCAGTACGCGGGTCTGCGTTGTCATCCGTTGGCAGACGCCGAAGGAGTCGTCGCCAAGGAATTATCGTGTCGTCGTCGACATCATCTGAAGGGCGGGGCGCAGGAATGCCAACCAACATGCAGCGCGAATCGATCGCCGGAAAACCTCCTTCGGGAGTGGTTGGCGTTCGTCGAACCGGGAAAACTGCTGCGGGCTTCAGCCTCGTTGAAGTCCTGATCGCCCTGGTGATCGGGATGATCGGCATGGTGGTCATGCTGCAGGTCTTCGCGAACTTCGAGGGGCAGAAGCGGACCAGTACCGGCGGAGGTGATTCCATCAGCAGCGGCTCGATCGCTCTCTATTCGATCCAGCGCGACATCCAGCAAAGTGGCTGGGGAATAAACGCCATCCAGATGATCGGCTGCACCCTGACCGACGCCGGAAACATCCTGCTTCAAGGGGTCACTTCAATTCCTCTCGTCCCGGTGACGATCAATCCTCCAGTGGCGACTTTGCCTGCAGGAGAGGGGGGCACCGATACGCTGCTGGTCGTTTCCGGAACCAGCAATTCAACCATCGAGGGCGACATTATCAATGGCGCGGTCGCCATTGGTGGAACGGTCTACCCCGTACACACGCCCTCGGCCTTCGTTGCAGGTGATTACGTCGTTGCCGTCAGAGCTGATCGCGCCATCGGGGCTTGCTCCGTTCAGGTGAACCGGGTCGTCTCGACCGTTACGAACGCGGGTGGCCTTGGTACCGTTACGGTCAGCACCGGCGCTCTGGCCGCTTCGAACGTCAATGATCGCCTCTTCAATCTCGGTGCTGCACCGCTGATCCGCGGCTACGCAATCCGGAAGATGACAGCCGCCACGGGTGTCGATCCCAACGGGGTGGATAAATTGACGGTCTGTGACTATACGACGGCGGGCACGGATTGTACCGATGCCGATAACTGGACCCCCATCGCAAACAGCGTCGTCAGTCTTCGGGCCCAGTACCGACGCGAAAACCAGAACAACACAATGACCGGCGCACCGGATACCTGGGACCAGAGCTTCACGACTGCCGGCGTGACTACGTTCGTTCAGCCTGGCATGGACGGCGATCCGGCGGCCTGTGCGCAGATGCGTATTCGCGCAGTTCGCCTTGCAATGGTCGCGCGGAGTTCGCAACCGGAACGACCTGTCAAGGATGCCGGCAACAACGACGTACCCGTCTGGCAAAGCGCGTTGACCTGGTCGGGCAGCGTCACCAATGTGGCTGACGGGAATAGTGCGGCTGCCGCGGCAGCGGTCAGCATTTCTCCAACGAGTCCCAGCGCGACATGGCCGCAGTGGAATGATTTCCGCTACAAGGTCTTCGAAACGGTCGTTCCGCTACGCAACGTGACGATGAGGGGGGTTCCCGAGGAATGCTAGCCCATCCGAAATCCTTCCCCGCTGCCCGGTCGGCCTGTATGCAGCCGCGTCGCGAAAAGGGCGTTGTCCTGATGATCTCGCTGATCATTCTGGTCGTCATGACGATCGGCGCCGTCTCGCTCATGCGCACGGTGGATACCACGAACCTCGTCGCCGGCAACCTGGCTTTCCAGCAGGCAGCGACGCGCTCGGCGGAGGCCGGCATCGAGGATGCCATCCGCAACGTGCTCGAGACGGGCGCAGCGACCGCCCTCTGGAATGACGATCTGGCGCGCGGCTATGTGGCGTCCACGCCCGCCAGCGGGACGCCGGCGAATTGGGATACCTATTGGCGTACGACGCTCAATCCCAATCCCGTCGCGTCTCCGGCGGCGCCACGCAGTTGTGCGGATCGTGTCTGCTCGTTACCGACGGATGCATCGGGCAATCGCGTTTCCTACCACGTCCAGCGCCTTTGTCTTAATGCTGGAGATCCGCTGAGTGATCCTACCGGGTGCGCATCTGCAGAGCGCAAGTCACCCCAGGAGGGCAATCCCTTGAATCCGAATGCGCCGAGCTACAAAAAGCTTGCACAGTACTACTACCGAATCACCGTACGCGTCACTGGTCCGCGCAATACCGTCAGTTACGTGCAGGCGATTGTGACCAAATGATTGACCGGGAGCATGCCATGAAATCCCATAATCTGCCCGAAGCCCGTTGTTCCGTCCGTTTCCTCTGGGCGGTTCTTGCCGCAGCGTTTGCGATGACGAACGTCAATGCCGCCCCGACGGAGCTGGCGACCAAGCCCTTCTCGACGGATGGCAAGATCAACGCGTTGCCGAACGTCATGTTCATCCTCGATGACTCGGGCAGCATGAACCGGGATTTCTCTCCCGACTGGGCCGGCCCCTATCAGCAAATGGTTGCCAGCGTGCTCACGACGATCACGCCGCCCCATCGCTTCTTCAACGCGTCGTACAACGGCGTCGCCTACAACCCGGCGACCCGCTATCGTCCGCCTGCAATGTTCGACAGCGGTGGCGCGCTAGATACCACGACCTATCCCAGTATGGATGGTTCGAGCGTGGCTGCCGGCGGGGACGCGACGGCAACGTCCGGTGCGCGCAACTGGCGGGCTGTCAAGGTGGATGGCTACGGTGTTCAGTCGGCGCTGACCGCCAATCTCGAAGGGGCCGCGTTTTCCTACACGACCGTTCCCGGCGAGTACTGCACGGCAGCAAACTTGCGTACGTGTACTGCCGCTTCGTCACCGACAGGGTCCTACACCGTGCCCGCGCCGTTGCGCTGGTGTACGACAGCCGCCCTCGCGCTCGACACGACCGCGAACGCCGGAACTTCGTGTATCGCGAGCAACATCGAGCCTGCCGCAGGCGTTACCGATTACACCTACCCCCGTATCGCGCGACAGCGGACGGCGACCATTACGGTCGGCGCTGCGGGAACCGTTACCGGCATTACCGTCGACGGTGTCCAGATCCTTTCCGCCAGTGCGACCGGCGGCACGACGACTGCGGTTGCGACCGACATCGCCGCCAAGATCAATGCCTGTACCCTGGGCACGACGGGCGCCTGCGCTACCGTCGGCTTCAGCGCCACCAGTGCATCGAACGTTGTGACCGTCACCGCGCCGACAGCGACAACGTCGACTCCCGTCGTCACCGGCGGTACGACCACGCCGGCTGCGTTCTCGGGCGGCAACGTCCCCGGTGCCACGCTGTTTACCGTCATCACGCCGACGGTCACCAGTTATGCCTATCCGGGCACGGCGACCAAGGCGTCCTCGCGTACCGATTGCGCAGGAACGACATGTACCTACATCGAGGAAATGACCAACTACGCGAACTGGTATGCCTATTACCGGACGCGCATGCAGATGATGAAGACTGCAGCGGGTATCGCGTTCTCCAATGTCGATGACAAGTATCGGGTCGGCTATTACAGCATCAACAACGCGACCGGCAGTGACTTCCTGAACGTCGGAGCCTTTACCGGCACGCAGAAATACAACTGGTATACCAAGTTCTTCGCGGCCACCCCTTACGGGGCGACACCGCTGCGCACCGGTCTGGCCAACATCGGTCGCATGTATGCCGGCAAGCTATCCACCTTGAATACCGTATCGGTGGTCGATCCGGTCCAGTATTCCTGCCAGCAGAACTTCAGCATTCTGTCCACGGACGGTTACTGGAATGACACCACCAACCCGGTGCAGGTCGACGGTACCACCGTGATCGGCAACCAGGACGGCAATGACCCGCGCCCCTACTACGATGGCACGACGCAGGCGCGCACGGTTTCCCAGACGGTTCAGAGCGATTACCAGGTCGGCTACAACGCGCTGCTCGTCGAGCAGCGCACGCAGCAGCAGCAAACGAGTACGAGCCGCCTCGATCAGGGGGTCACGACGACGACGACCTACCCCTTCCAGGAAACGCTGACCCAGCTGCGTACGCGGACGACGCCGCTCAACCAGACGACGCAGAACCTGGAGAGCCGGAGCTATAACCTGATCCAGTCCTCCTATCAGTTGCAGCAACGGACGGCGCTGATCACCTCGACACCGCAGCCGCTCAACGTCTACATCAACAACCTGACCAAGACAACGACGCCGCTGGACCAGCGCGTTTACAACGTCACGCGCAACGAGCAACTCGTGACGAAGAAGGTGTTCAACATCAAGAAGGACACGCAGCTCGTCACGCAGAAGGTGTTCAACATCAAGAAGGACACGCAGCTCGTTACGAAGAAGGTGTTCAACATCAAGAAGGACACGCAGCTCGTCACGAAGAAGGTCTATAACGTCACCCGTACCAGCTACCCGCTGCAAAGCAGTACCTACAAGCTGCAGTCGAGCACGCGGCAGTTGCAGAAGCGGCAGCTGGAGTCGACTGACGGTGGCGACAGCTGGATCGACACGGGCTGGGTGAATGCATCGTCCTGCACCGTGACGACGACCGGGGCGGTGACCGTGGTTTCGCCGTCGCTATGGACAAAGAACACGACCTGTCAGTATGCATCGCCGGTCGTGGCGGGCGGGCTCAATTCCTGCACCGTAGTCGCTGCTTCGCCGGGGCCAACGAATTACACGGTGGGACAGGCGGTCAGCTGTTCCTACGAGACGACCCCGACGGTTGCGGCGGTTGCTTCGTGCACCGTCGTTGCGCAGGGGGGCTCCTCGCCGTATTCGCCGTCGGTCAGTTGCGGTTATGGCGCAACCTCGACGGTGAGTGCCAACCAGGCAACCTGTACGGCGAAGGATCAGACCGGCGCCGGCACGATGACTGGCGACAAGATGGTGTGCTCCTATGATGCGACACCGACGACGACGACCGGTCTCTCGACCTGCACGTGGGTCGTGCCGTCGCCGTCCGCATCTTCCCCGAAAACCGAATGCAGCTACGAGACGGCGACGACGCTGACCGGTCAGACGACCTGTACCGCTGCAACGAAGAACACCAATACCGCCAATGGTCAGGTGTGGAATACCGGGGTGACGTGTACGAAGGAAACGACGGCGGCGTCCACGACCACGGGTCTCTCGACTTGTACATGGGTTGTACCCTCGCCTGCCACGTCCGCCTCCAACACCGAGTGCAGCTACGAGACGGCAACGACGCTGACAGGTCAGACGACCTGCACCGCTGCGACGAAGAACACCAATACCGCCAACGGTCAGGTGTGGAATACCGGGGTGACCTGTACGAAGGAAACGACAGCCGCTTCGACAACCACCAATCTGTCGACCTGCACGTGGGTTGTTCCTTCACCTGCCACCTCCGCCTCCAACACGGAGTGCAGTTACCAGACGGCGACGACGCTGACGGGCCAGACGACCTGCACCGCTGCGACGAAGAACACCAATACCGCAAATGGTCAGGTGTGGAATACCGGGGTGACCTGTACGAAGGAAACGACGGCGGCATCGACGACCACGAATCTGTCGACTTGCACCTGGGACGTCCCCTCGCCGGCGAACTCTGCGCCCTACACGGAATGCAGCTACCAGACGGCAACGGCAACAGCCAACCAGACTTCCTGCACGGCCGCAACTGCCGCGACGGCGACGACGGACGGCTCGGTCTGGAATACGGCACGTACCTGTAGTTATGACGCAACGCCCACGACGACGGCCGGGGTTGCTTCCTGTACCTGGGTGGTGCCCTCGCCCGCGGCGTCAGCGCCACGAACCGATTGCGTCTACAACGCCGGCGCAGCGACGACGACGACGGTCGCAACCTGCACGCCTGTAGCTGCCAGCACCGGCACGGCCAACGGCACGGTCTGGACGGGGCCTTCCGTCACCTGTAACTACGCGGCGGCCGTGCTGCAGACCGCAGGGGTTGCATCCTGCACGTGGGGTGCGCCTTCCGGGGCGCCGCCATACCTTGCCTACACGAGTTGCGGTTACACGAACGGAACGCCGGTCACGAACCAGAACTCGTGCACGGTGGTGGCTCAGTCCACCGGCACCGCTGCAGGGACGGTCTGGACCGGCCCGGCGAATGCATGTGCCTATCAGGCCCTGGGTACGGCAACGAACGTGACCAGTTGCACCTATGCACAACAGTCGCCGACATTCGCGGCGCCTCAGGTTCAGTGTTCCTATGCTGCAGCGAGCAACTCGACGGTGACCAACTGTTCGACGGTCGCTCAGTCGTCCGGTACGGCAACGGGTACGGTCTGGTCAGGACCCGCGATCGGGTGTGCCTACTCGGGCACAGCCAGTGCCACCAACCTGAATGCAACGACTTGTACCGCGAATCGCCAGACGGCATCGCCTTACACCGGGCCAGCCGTGGATTGCAACTACGCAGCGGCGGTGGTGACCAATAACGTGGCGTCCTGTACGACGCAGGCGGCATCGCCGGGGCCGACGAATTATGTGGGGCCGGCCGTTTCCTGTGCTTACGGCAGTGCCTCGGGTTGGTCGAACGTGTCGTCCGGTTCCTGTACGGCGGTGGCGCAAAGCGGTGGGTCGCCCTATGTCGGTCCGGCGCGTGAGTGTGCCTATAACGGCGCGGTAACGACGAACAATGTCGGCGCCCCCTGTACGGATGCCGAGTCAACGGCAAACCCGTACTCGATTCTGCAGAAGCGGGTGTGTACCGCGGGTTCGTTCCCGGTGGTCACCGGGCCGGTCGCGTCGATCGTCGATAGCTGTTCGACGGCGCCGACGTCGGTCACCGATCCGACGACGCTGATCAACGTCGCAACGGCCACGACCTGTGCCTACCGAGCGCCCGTAGTAACCAACACCGCGACCTGTACGCCGGTCGCGGCATCGGGAAGTTCGCCCTACGTGACGGCAGTGACGTGTCCCATTACGGATACAGGATGGGTACCTGTCGCGCCAACCTGTACGCCCATCGGCATTCTCGGTACTGCGGGCCCCCCCGTGACGCCGCCGACTTTCGACGGAACGGGCAAGGCAGTGGCATGTCAGTCGACGGACCAGACGACCTATACGGCGGATTACCCGACCGGTCCGGTTCCCGTCGCGACCTGTACGGCGGGTACGCATCCGACGACGAAAGTGCAGACGACGTGTACGGAGATGATCAACACGTCGGCGCCGGTTGCGTCCTGCACGCCGATCAATCCGGCGACGGCGCCGAGTTACATCCGTACGACCTGCAACACCACCACCACGAGTTCAAACGTGATGGGTTGCTCGCCGTCGTCGCCGACATCGCCGCTGTATCAGACGATTACCTGCGTCGATAATGGCGACGGTACGTCGAATACCCTGGCGGACGTGGCGGCCTACTACTACAAGACCGACCTGCGGACGACTGCGCTGAACAACTGCATCGGGGCTGTCGTGCCTCCTGCGACGACCGGCTCGGTGCTTTGCTCGGCGTCTGACCCGATGAACAATGTGCCGACGACGGCGACCGATACCAACGCCGCACAGCACATGACGACCTTTACGCTGGGTCTCGGCGTCTCGGGTTACATGAAATATTCGCCGACCTACAGTACCGACTCCACCGGTGATTTCCCGACGGTGAAGGGGGTCGCACCCTATGCGCCGGCGAACGGCATCGCCGCGGATCCCGCCAACGGTGTCTGCCCGTGGCAGTCTACGGGCCTCTGCAACTGGCCGGCGCCGGCGGCTGACGAGCAGACGGCCGTGGATGATCTCTGGCATGCGGGCGTCAATGGTCGTGGCGCCTACTTCAGTGCCACGGATCCGGTCTCCCTGGGCAACAGCATCTCTGCCACGCTGGCGCAGGTGGCGGCCTCCGGCGGTGTTTCTGCTGCGGGTTCCGTGAGCAGCCCGGTGCTGACGCCGGCTGACAGCTACGTGTTCATCGCGGGCTACACGACGGTCGATTGGATCGGTGAACTGATTCGAGTGACGCTCGATCCGATCAGCGGTTTGCCGTCATCGACGGTAGACTGGTCGGCCCAGGCGAAGCTGGATTCAAAGTCGTATTCGACGCGCAGTGTCTGGACGTATGACGCCAGCGTCGTGACGACCAAGCTGAAGGCTTTCACCAGTGCGAACTACGGGGCGAACAGCTACTTCAACAAGCCGCATATTTCGACCTCGCCGACAGGCCTGACGCAATTCCTGTGTTCGTCGGCGGATATCTGCCTGTCGGCGACGAATCAGGATACGTCACATGGCGCCGGTGCGAATCTCGTGAACTACCTGCGTGGCGACCGGACAAACGAAGGGGTCGAGACGGACAACACGAAGTACTACCGGCAGCGTTCTCACGTGCTGGGCGACATCGTCAACGCCCAGGTCTCCTATGTGACATCGCCGCAGTACAGCTATGTTGATCCGGGCTATGACACCTTCCGCACGAGCAACGCGTCGCGATTGGCGATGGTCTATGTCGCCGCCAACGACGGCATGTTGCATGCGTTCGCGGCGAAGGGACTTGCCGCCACGGAAGCCCTCGTGACAACCGCTGCCAATGCACGTGCCGCAGCCTCGCTGGATCCGACCAATGCGACGAAGGCAGCCGACGCGGCCACGGCAACTGCGGCAGCATCTGCTGCGATTGCCGGTGATACGCAGATCGGGCAGGAGCAGTGGGCATTCATCCCGTCGTTCGTGATGCCCAACCTGTATCGTCTGGCGGATAAGAAGTATCGCGACAATCATCGCTACTACATCGACTCGAGCCCCATCGTCGGTGATGTCTGTACGGCGAACTGCAGCAACGCCGGGACGGCGGTGTGGAAGACGATCCTCGTTGGCGGGCTCGGTCGTGGCGGTCGTGGCTACTATGCACTGGACATCACCGATCCTGCCAATCCGAAGGCGCTGTGGGAGTTCTCGGATACCAACATGGGCTACACCTACGGCCCGCCGCAGATCGGCAAATTGAGCGATGGGACGTGGGTCGTCCTGCTGTCCTCGGGTTACAACAACATCGCGAACGATGACGGCGCTGGTGGTGATGGTGTCGGGCGTCTCTACATCGTCAAGGCATCTGATGGAACCGAGGTGACCGGCTTGTCGCCGATTTCCACGGGTGTCGGCAATACGACGACACCCAGTGGCCTGGGCAAGATTGCAGCCCAGGTGGTGAACCCATTGACCGATGCAACGATCGGTGCGGTTTATGGCGGCGATCTGTTGGGGAATCTGTGGCGTTTCGACATCAATAATACGATGGGCCCTGCGGGTACCGAGGCGTTCAAGTTTGCCGCACTGAAGGATGTGTCAGGTGCCGGTCAGCCAATCACGACGACACCGATCATTTCTAAGGCCCGTGGCAAGTACATCGTTCTGGTCGGTACGGGGCAACTGCTCGCGGCCAGCGATTCTTCGACGACGACGCAGCAAACGCTCTACGGCATCATCGACGATCGCACCGTGGCGCAGGCGACCTACGACAACCCGGGGGGTGAGACGACGCGCGGCAGCAACCTCGATTTCGTCCAGCAGACATTGACGGAAGTCGATTGTCCGACTGCGGCGATCGCGGAAGGTTTGTGCGTTCTGGGTGAAAGGGTGTTCCTGAACTCAAGCAATACCGTCGATTACGGCACGAAGAAGGGCTGGTTCATGGACTTCATCGTCACTGGCGAACGGGCCAATACCGACCCCGTGCTGGTGCTGGGGATCCTCGGTCTCAATACCTCGGTCCCGTCGCTCGCAGCCTGCGACGTCGGTGGAAAAACCTACCAGCACTGGGTCGACTATCAGACCGGCGGAGCCTTGAGCCCGACCAACATATCCGGAATAAAGGCGTTCGACAGCCTGTCGTCCGGTATCACGGCCTATGTCTCTGCCAGTGGGGTCAAGTTCGGTACCGCCAAGAAGACGGATTGCTCCAGTGGCGACTGCTTCCCGGTTGAAAATCCGTCCATGTCGAAGTTGGCAACGCCGACGAAGCGCAATTCCTGGCGCGAGTTGATCCGGGATTGACCCGGAAAGTCCGGACGGGGGTTCTCGGTTCGGATATTCTCACCCCAAACGGCACCGCATCTGCGGTGCCGTTTTTTCGAGCGGTGAGACTTCGCCCGCGCTGTTCGGCTAGGATGCCTGCTGTATGACGTCTCGGTCTGTTCTCGGTAGGGTTTTGATGGAATCGCTTGGTTGCGGCAACGGCGATGCGGTGTCATGTCGACGCCTCGCCATTGCTTGCGTGCTATCGCTGGCAGTGCATGTGCTCGTTCTGTCGATGCTCGCGCCTGCACCAAGTGCGCAGGGCTTGGCGGCCCCCCCGGGCCTGCAGGCGAGACTTGTGGTGAAGGACCGTGAGGCGCAGGCTTCGGCGGATGCCGGCAGGAGCGAACCGGTCGTCAGTGCCCTGGCCGCGCCGAAGGAGTCACCCCTTCGAGCCCCACGTATCGAGCGCCCGCGCGAACGAAGGGCCGAGGCAGCGAAATCGAGCCAGGTCGCTGCGGATGCCGTGCCTGTGCCAACGCAGCAGGAACGCCCGCGCAGCAGTCCCTTCGCGTCGTCTGGCGCACAAAGCAGTCCGGCGTTTGCCGGCGTGGCTGCAACCGGTCGCTCGGCGGGATTCCAGCATGTTGAAATGGCCTTTGAAATGCATTCGGGCAATGGCCGCTCCAGCACGACTACGGGGCGGGCCGTGTATTCAGCCAGTGATGCGCACTACGGCATTGCCGTTCAGTTAGCGCCAGCGGGAGCCGCCGTCGTACAAGACGGGCCCGTTTCCCTGTCGGTTTCTGGTGTCATTACTCCTCGTGGACTGAGTCCCGAGGTTTTTGAGGTGCACGGCCAGGCTGCCAGCAACATGCTGCTCCTGAAAAAACGTGTCGATCCCGCAGGAGAGGGCCAGCTTGAAGGACGTGCGGGGCGGTTTCGAGATGGACTCCTGGATCGCCAAAGTCTGATCTTCCACTTCAGTTTGCAGCCACCGGATCCTGGAGGCGGGAAAGTGTTGCTCTCCGATGGCAAAGCCTACGTGGCGTTTTCCTATCGGGTCGAGCCTGGCGGGCAAGAAACCTTGCCGCCTCTGGGAGAGATCCGTGTCACGAGGGTGACCCTGCAACCAGAAAAGGCTGACACCAGGAGTGGCGAGAGGATTGAACTCTATCTCGTGCCGGAGATGGGCTACTTGCCAATTCGGGTTCGTGAAATCGACGAGGCCGGCAATGTGACGGAGCAGCGGGTTACCAGTCTGGTGTATCGGTAGGAATTTTCTCCAGGCTGCGGCATCGTCGCCACTGGCCGCCCTGATGTCAGCGGCGGATTCCAGCCCCGGTCTGGCCGAACTAAGCACTTTCCGAAACCGGCCTTATCAGATAGCATCCGGCTACAAAACTGCCGCCGTCAGGGCGGTCGAACACGAATAACGCAAGTTTCAGGGGATAGACATGCAAGTGCGGGAAATACTTCGCGTCAAGGGATCGACGCTGTTCACGGCGATGCCGGGGCAGCCGCTGGCGGATGCCATCGCGGCAATGGCCGAGCATGATGTCGGTTCCCTGGTGGTCATGGGGGGCGGCAAGATGGTCGGAATGCTCACCTTCCGCGAGGTCATCAAGGCCACCAACGCACGCAAGGGCAAAATCGACAGCGTTACGGTCGAGGAAGTCATGGTGCGCGACCCGGTGACGGTGGAGCCGGCCATGCTGGTCGACGACCTGCGCCGCCTGATGATCGAAAAGCATTCCCGCTACCTCCCGGTGATGGAAGGGGGGATCCTGCAGGGCGTCATTTCCTTCCTCGACGTCGCCAAGGCGGTTCTCGAGGAGCAGAGTTTCGAGAACAAGATGCTGAAGAACTATATCCGCAACTGGCCGGACGGCGAGCCGGCCAAAGGCTGAGCAGGCATCGGATCGGCGCAAAGCGGAGTGATAATCCGGGCGCCGGAAAACAACAAACCCAAATAACACCAATCCTTAGGAGGACAGATGGACAAAGTTTGGCTGAAAAGCTATCCCGAAGGCGTTCCTGCCGAAATCGACCTGAATACCTACAAGTCGATTGCCGATCTTTTTGAGCAGGGCATCGCGAAATACCGCGACAAGGTTGCCTACGTCAGCATGGGTGTCGAGCTGACCTACGGCGACGTGGATCGCCTGTCGCGGGATTTCGCCGCCTGGCTGCAGTCGGTGGTCAAACTGCCGAAGGGAGCCCGCGTTGCCCTGATGATGCCGAATACGCTGCAATATCCGGTTTGCATGTTCGGTGCGCTGCGCGCCGGCTATGTGGTCGTGAACGTGAATCCGCTCTATACGCCGCGGGAACTCGAGCATCAGCTCAAGGATTCCGGTGCCGACGTGATCGTCATCATGGAGAACTTCGCGGCAACGTTGGAGGAGGTGCTGGCGAAGACCCCGGTCAAGCACGTCGTGCTTACGAAGATGGGCGACATGCTTGGCGGCCTCAAGGGTGCGATCGTCAACTTCGTCGTCAAGTACGTCAAGAAGCTGGTGCCGCACTATAGCCTGCCCAAGGCCGTATCCCTGAATTCAGTGCTCGGCAAGGGGGCCGGTGCCGACCTGAAGAAAGTGGAAATCGGCCACGATGACCTCGCCTTCCTCCAGTACACCGGTGGGACGACGGGCGTCTCCAAGGGGGCGATGCTGATCCATCGCAACATCGTCGGCAACGTGCTCCAGGCTTACGCCTGGATCAAGCCGGGGATCCGCGAGGGCGAGGAATGCATCATCACGGCCTTGCCGCTGTATCACATCTTCGCGCTCACGGCGAACTGCTTCACTTTCTTCCAGATCGGCGCCAAGAATGTGCTGATCGCGAATCCACGCGACATTCCGGGCTTCGTCAAGGAACTCGGCAAGCACAAGTTCACGGTGGTTACCGGCGTGAATACCCTGTTCAACGCGCTGCTCAACAACCCCGAATTCTGCAACCTGGATTTCTCCAGCCTGCGCCTGACGCTGGGCGGCGGTATGGCGGTGCAGAAGGCGGTTGCCGAGAAATGGCAGAAAGTGACGGGGACGGCGCTGCTCGAAGCGTATGGCCTCACCGAAACCTCGCCGGCGGCAACGATCAACCCGCTGACCCTCAAACAGTACAACGGTTCGATTGGTCTGCCGATTTCCTCGACCGAAATCATCATCCTCGACGATAACGGCGTCGAGGCGGCGCACGGACAGCCGGGAGAGCTCTGTATCCGCGGTCCGCAGGTGATGAAAGGCTACTACAACCGCCCCGACGAGACTGAAAAGGTAATGACACCCGACGGGTTCCTGCGTACCGGAGATGTCGCGGTGATGGATGATTTCGGTTTCTTCCGTATCGTCGATCGCAAGAAGGACATGATTCTCGTCTCCGGCTTCAACGTCTACCCGAACGAAGTCGAGGATGTCGTCGCGATGCACCCGGGCGTGCTGGAAGTGGCGGCCGTCGGCGTTCCCGATGCAAAGTCGGGTGAGGCGGTGAAGATCTTCGTCGTCAAAAAGGACCCGAGCCTGACGCCGGAAGCGATCATCGCGCATTGCCGCGACAACCTCACCGGCTATAAGGTGCCCTCGCACGTCGAGTTCCGTAGTGAAGTGCCGAAGACCAACGTCGGCAAGATCCTGCGCCGGGCGCTCAAGGACGGTGCTGCCGGCTGAACCGACCCTGACTCATCAGAAAAGGCCGGGGGCATTGCTCCCCGGCCTTTTCTCGTCACGGCTGCGCGTTTTTGTCCCATCCTGAATGCTGCATCGCGATGCGGGAAATGCGGCACGCAGGGCTCCTCCCCGGATCACAGTTTCCCCGTGCTCTTGCACCGGGACCCCAAGAGTACTTGTTCGCGATGCGTATCCGCATCGCTCAGGCGTGTTCGAATGAGACCTGTCCGTAGTGCTGTGGATGATGGCGTGCAATCCACGCGCCCGCCGCAGCTTCCGCACCTTCTGGCGTGGCTGCGCGCAGCGCTACTTCTTCTACGATGCCGTTCTCGGTATGCCATTCGAGCATATAGTGGCGAAGCCCGGCACGTTCGCGGACGACGATGCGGCGACGGATCTCGGGCTGCAGGCGCTGCAGCGTCGACATGAATGGATCGACGGTCAGCTGGTAAAGCGGGCCTTTCCCCTCGTGCTGGATCACGTGCGATTTTGCATCCATGCTGCGCATGATCCGCCAACGGTTGCAGCCGTCAACGATCGCAAAGGCGGGCTTCCCCTCGTCCTCGATGATCTCCGCTTCCACCGATTGCGCCTCTTCGCTCTCGACCACTTCATGCCACGGGCTGCCCCAGCGGGTCGGTGGCGCAAAGGGCAACGGATGCTTGCCGTGGCGGATGCGGGCGAACAGGGCCGATTTGAGAACATCCTCGACCTCGATCAGCGGGAAATGCGTGCGCGGGGGCACCGGGAGTGTATTCGCTCCCATGTAGCCGACTTCCCACAGGGTACGCAGCCACTCGGCCGTGTCGAGCACGACCTGGGTCAGGTCGGCGGAGACCAGATCGGCCGCCGGGTTGCCGCTGGTGGTTGCCGCCGACTCCAGTGCGCTGCGCGCACGACGGCACTCGAGCAGCACCTGCGTGACCCAGCCGGCATCTTCCTCGGGCAGGAATTCCGCACGTTCCGCACAGTTGGCCAATTCCTCCTCGGTCATTGCCGGAATGCCGGCGAGCGGATCGATGCTCATCCTGTCTCCTTTGTTCGTCATGTTAGTCCGACGATGATAGGGCAATCGGCAGGGGGCGGCAAAAGCCCTTGATTTCGATGTCCTGATGCGCTCATAATCGGTCCCCTGAAACGAATCGATTTACACCGACCCCACGCCGACCATGAATCGCTGCACCGACACCGCCCTCGCTCCTGCCTTCCCGGCAGTGCTGGCCATTGGGGTATCGGTCGTACGCGTAGTAGTAGGCGTAGGACGCCACGCACCGTCGCGGATCGGAAAGTAGCAGCAAGGCAGATTTCCAGAAACCCCCGCCGGTGCAGACCGAGCGGGGGTTTTCGTTTTCAGGCCCTCCTCGGTGAAGCCGGCAAGGCAACCTCGACAAGGAGAAGCCCATGTCAGTCAGTACCCCAGCCTCAACAGAAAACCAGTCCGAAACCCTGAGCGGCGCGCAGATTGTCGTGCGCCTGCTTGAACGTCAGGGAATTAGTGTCGTTGCCGGTATCCCCGGCGGTGCGATCCTGCCGTTCTACGACGCGCTTTCAGAGACGGACAAAATCCACCACGTGCTCGCCCGCCACGAACAGGGTGCCGGCTTCATGGCGCAGGGCATGGCGCGGGCCACCGGCAAGCCGGCGGTCTGTATCGCCTCGTCCGGCCCCGGTGCGACCAATCTGCTGACGGCCATCGCCGATGCCAAGCTCGATTCGATTCCGATCGTCGCCATCACCGGTCAGGTGCCGAAGGCGATGATCGGCACCGATGCCTTTCAGGAAGTCGATACCTACGGGCTGACCATCCCGATCACCAAGCACAACTTCCTCGTCTCGTCGGCGGAAGATCTGCTTGACGTCATCCCGCGCGCCTTCACCATTGCCGCCTCGGGCCGCCCCGGCCCGGTACTGGTGGATATTCCGAAGGACGTGCAGAACCAGCGTATCGAAGTGAAGGCGTGGCCGGCACCCGGTCTGCCCGAGCCTGCGCCGGCCTTCGACGCGGCCGCCATCGACCAGGCCCTCGCCATGATCGAACAGGCCGAGCGGCCCATCCTCTACCTTGGCGGTGGTGTGATCCATTCCGGCGCAGCCGAACTCGCCGTGGCGCTGGCCGAAAAGGCCTCGCTGCCGACGGTGATGACGCTGATGGCGCTGGGTGCGATGCCGGTCGATCATCCGCTCTCGCTCGGCATGCTCGGCATGCACGGCGCGCGCTGCACTAACCTCGCGCTCGACGAGTGCGACCTGCTGATCGCCGTCGGCGCCCGCTTCGACGACCGCGCCACCGGCAAGGTCGCGGCGTTCTGCCCCGGCGCGAAGATCATCCACATCGACATCGATCCTTCGGAACTCGACAAGATCAAGACGGCCAATATCGGCATCACCGGCGATGTGAGCGAAGTGCTGCAGGCGCTGCTGCCCAAGGTGCAGCCAACGCTGCGGAAGCGCTGGCTGTCGCACGTGGCCGGCCTCAAGGCGGCGCACCCGCTGCAGACGCCCGGCATCGACGACCCGCGCACGCACTATGGCCTGATCTCGGCGGTGGCCGCGGCGCTGAACGACGAAGCGACGATCAGCACCGACGTCGGTCAGCATCAGATGTGGGTGTCGCAGGCCTACCCGCTGCGCCGACCGCGCCAGTGGCTGACCTCGGGTGGCCTCGGCACCATGGGCTTCGGCGTGCCGGCGGCGATCGGCGCCGCGCTCGCCGAGCCGCAGCGCACCGTGGTCTGCTTCTCCGGCGACGGCTCGATCCTGATGAACATCCAGGAACTTGTCACGGCCGCGGAAGAGGGTGCCAACGTCAAGATCGTGTTGATGAACAACGCCACACTTGGTCTCGTCTATCAGCAGCAGACCCTGTTCTACGGCGAACGCATCTACGCTTCTAAATTCAAGGGCATGCCTGACTTCATCAAGGTTGCCGAAGGTTTCGGCATCCGCGCCGTCGATCTCGACAAGGCCGAGCAGCCGCGCGCCGCGCTGGCCGATGCCCTGAACACCCCGGGGCCGTGCCTGATCCACGCCAGCATCGACATGCACGAGAAGGTTTACCCGATGGTGCCGCCCGGCGCCTCGAACAAGGACATGATTGGAGGCTGATGACATGAACGCACTGACCCAGAACGAACGTAACGCACTGACCCGCGCGGTGCTCGAACTCGACGTTAACAACCACGCCGGCGTGATGAGTCACGTTGTCGGCCTCTTCTCGCGTCGCGCCTACAACGTCGAGGGTATCCTCGTCATGCCGGTCGGCAGCGGCGAGAAGAGCCGCATCTGGCTGATGGTGAACGAAGACCAGCGCCTGCCGCAGATGATCAAGCAGGTCGAAAAGCTGGAAGACGTGCTCGCCGTGCGTCGGCATGGCGCCGACCATGCGGTGTTCGAGCGGCTGGAGGAATTCTTCCAGGCCTAGTCGTCGGAAGGCTCGACGGACTGTCGCAGGGCGTCCAGCAGCACATCCGGCGGCTGGGCGCCCGAGACGGCGAGCCGGCCGTTGAAGATGAAGAAGGGCACGCCGGAAATGCCGAGCTGGCGCAGGCGGGCTTCCTGCGCGATCACGGCGTCGGCGTTGGCGTTGCTTTGTAGCCAGGCGAGCGTCTCGTCGCGGTCTTCGCCGCAGGCTGCGGCAATGTCGGCGAGCACGGCGGGGTCGCCGATGAACCGGCCTTCGCAGAAGCCGGCATGGAAGAGGCGCTCGACGAGTTCGTTCGAGGCGTTCGCTGCGTTCGATGCGCCGGCATCACCGCCTTGCTGGAAGCGCTCGATCAGCCGATGTGCGGCCAGCGTATTGGCGCGCAGTTCGATCTTCTCGAAGGCAAAATCGATACCCGTCTTTACCCCCGCGTCGCGTACGCGTGCCCAGATACCTTCCAGCGCTGCCGCTCCACCGAACTTGCGTTCGAGGAAGGGGCGGTAGGCCTCGCCCTCGGGCGGGGTGTCCGGGTTCAGGAAGTAGGGCAGCCAACGGATAGATACCGGCAGATCGCACTGCGCCAGCGCTGCCTCGAGATGTCGCTTGCCGATGAAGCACCACGGACAGGCGACGTCCGAAACGATGTCGATCGGGATTGCGTCGCTCACTTGCGCCCCCCCTTGCTGCCACCCTTGTCCCAGTTGAATCGCACGGTACGCTGCCAGCGCTGATCCAGCGTCGGGCCCGGGTTGGGTGGGTTGCGGAGGGGGGCGGAGGCCGCTGGCGACGGCGCCTTCGCGGACGGGGGCTTGGGGCGGGGCATCATGGGGTCTGTGTTAAACTCGTTCCATTCCAGTTTTCCTCTTTTCCCCATGTCCGGCAATACCCTCGGCACTCTTTTTACCGTTTCCTCCTTCGGTGAATCCCATGGCCCCGCGATCGGCTGCGTGGTCGATGGCTGCCCGCCGGGGCTGGAAATTTCGGAGGCCGACATCCAGGCCGAACTCGATCGCCGCAAACCGGGCACCTCGCGCCACGTGACGCAGCGCCGCGAGCCGGATACGGTGGAGATCCTCTCCGGCGTGTTCGAAGGCAAGACCACGGGGACGCCGATCGGACTGCTGATCCGTAACCAGGACCAGCGCAGCAAGGACTACGGCAACATCGCCGAGACCTTCCGCCCGGGGCATGCCGACTATGCCTACACGCAGAAATACGGTTTCCGCGATTACCGCGGCGGCGGCCGTTCGTCGGCGCGCGAGACGGCGGTACGCGTCGCCGCCGGCGCCATTGCCCGCAAGTGGCTGCAGGAGCGCTACGGCGTGACCATCCGGGGCTGGATGAGCCAGCTCGGGCCGATCGCGATCCCGTTCGAGAGTGCCGACGAGATCGGTAACAATCCGTTCTTCGCACCGAACGCGGGCATCGTGACGCAACTCGAGGCCTACATGGACGAGCTGCGCAAATCCGGAGATTCCGTTGGCGCGCAGATCACCGTCACCGCAGCCGGCG
>DAORCC010000008.1:0-4066 GCA_035345235.1 Azospira sp. | reverse complement strand
CTGCGCAAATCCGGAGATTCCGTTGGCGCGCAGATCACCGTCACCGCAGCCGGCGTGCCGCCGGGTTGGGGCGAGCCGGTCTATGACCGGCTGGACGCCGAGATCGCCTACGCGATGATGAACATCAACGCCGTGAAGGGCGTCGAGATCGGCGCCGGCTTCGCCTCGGTGGCGCAGAAGGGCACCGAGCATGGTGACGAGATGACGCCGCAGGGCTTCCTCTCCAACAACGCCGGCGGCATCCTCGGCGGGATTTCGACCGGGCAGGATATCGTCGTCAACATGGCGATCAAGCCGACGTCGAGCATCCGTCTCGAACGTCGCACCATCGACCTTGCCGGCAAGCCGGCGATGGTCGAAACACATGGCCGCCACGACCCGTGCGTCGGCATCCGTGCCACGCCCATCGCCGAGGCGATGCTGGCGCTGGTGCTGATGGATCATGCGCTGCGCCACCGCGCCCAGTGCGGCGACGTGGTCTGCGCGACGCCACGCATCCCAGGAGCGGTACCCAGGGATTGAGGGGGTTTGAGGGGAACCCCCGCTTCATCATATAATTATCGTTTTGCCCGGCCGCTGGGCGAGTTGTTGCCAGGGAGCACATCATGCAAGTCGAACACCACGATCTTCACCACGAATTCCCCGAACTCACTGACGTGATCCATGCGCTGAAGACGAGTCACCATCACTTTTCTAAGCTGTTCGACGAATACCATCACCTGACGAAGGAAGTGGAGCGCCTGGAAGAGGAAGACATCCCGGTCGACGACTTCACGATCGAGGATCTCAAGAAGAAGCGCGTCCGCCTGAAGGACGATCTCTATCACATGATCGTGGCGTTCCAGGCGGGTCAGAAGAGCGCCCAGTAAGAGCGCGGCTCGTCATACCCTGCCAGAAGGCATCCGGTAGAATTGCCGGATGCCTTTTTTGTTTTCCGGCCCCGGCCTGCCCTACTGGCGTCTTTCCGGCTACTACTTTTTCTACTTTGCCTTCATCGGGGCGTTTTCGCCCTATTTCGGGCTCTATCTCCAGTCGCTCTCGTTGTCAGCGTGGGATATCGGCCTGCTGATGTCCCAGATGCAGTTGATGCGTCTGTTCGGCCCCTACGTATGGGGTACGCTGGCCGATCGCGCGTCCCGCCGCGTGCCGATCGTGCGCCTTGCAGCCATCGCCAGCCTGGTCGGTTTCTCCGCATTTTTCCTGGCGCACGATTTCGGCACCCTCTTGGTCGCCATGGCGCTGATGTCGTTTTTCTGGAGCGCCGCGCTCCCCCTGGTCGAGACCCTCACCTTCGATCATCTGCGCGAGGAACCGGGGCGCTACAGCCGCATCCGCGTCTGGGGCTCAGTGGGCTTCATCGTTGCGGTGATGGGAACCGGCTGGGTGCTCGACTACGTTCCCCTGCCGGCCTTGCTCTGGGTCTGTATCGGCATGCTTGCAGGCATCCTGCTGCTCGCGTTGCTGATGCCGGAAGCGTCGCTGCACGTCGCATCAGGTGATTCGCCGCCGATCGGCACGGTGCTTGCCCAGGCGCGCGTGCGTGCGCTGCTGGGCGCATGCTTTGCCATGTCGGTGGCACACGGCGCGCTCTACATTTTCTACTCGATCCACCTGGCGGCCAATGGCTATGGCAATACCGTGATCGGCGCCCTGTGGTCGCTTGGCGTACTGGCCGAAATCGTCGTGTTCATGGCGATGGCAAAGCTGATGCGACGCTTCAGCCTGCGTCTCATCCTGCTCGCCTGCTTTGCCGCTGCCACCGTCCGTTTTATCGCGATCGGCTGGGGGGTCGAATCACTGGTTCTGATCGTTCTTGCCCAGCTGCTGCACGGGCTGACGTTCGGTGCGTACCATGCTGCGGCGATCGCCGCGATCAACCGCTGGTTTCCGGGACGCTGCCAGGCGCGCGGTCAGGCGCTTTATTCCAGCCTTTCGTTCGGGGCCGGCGGCCTCCTTGGCGGCCTCTTCAGTGGCTGGAGTTGGGAGGCGCTCGGCGCCGGGATCACCTTTTCGATCAGTTCGGCGAGCGCCGCTGTCGGCATGTGGCTGGTCTGGGTCTGGGTGCGCGAGGTGGATGACCCGGTGTCCGCTCGGGAACCGAATCGCTCGCCAGGCCGCGAGCCCTGATGCGAGCGGCGTTTCGGCCGTTCCGGGTGTGGCGCAAGTGACTGATGTTGTGACATAATCCAACCCCTTTCAGCCCCAATTTTTCGCAACCGGCAGAATATGGCGCAGACCCTATACGACAAGCTCTGGCAGAGCCACGTGGTCCATCAGGAAGACGATGGTACCGCGCTCATCTACATCGACCGGCACCTCGTTCACGAAGTGACCAGCCCGCAGGCCTTCGAAGGCCTCAAGCTGGCCGGCCGCAAGCCGTGGCGCGTGTCGTCCATCGTCGCCACCGCCGACCACAACACCCCAACCAACCACTGGGACAAGGCCGAAGGCACGGCCGCCATCGATGATCCGATCGCCCGCCTGCAGGTCGATACGCTGGATGCCAACATCCGCGAGACCGGGGCGCTGGCCTATTTCCCGTTCAAGGACCTGCGCCAGGGCATCGTGCATGTCGTCGGCCCGGAGAACGGCGCGACGCTGCCGGGCATGACGGTCGTCTGCGGTGATTCGCACACCTCGACGCATGGTGCCTTCGCCTGCATGGCGCACGGCATTGGCACCTCCGAGGTCGAGCATGTGATGGCGACGCAGTGTCTGGTGCAGAAGAAATCGAAGTCGATGCTGGTGCGCGTCGAAGGAACGCTCGGTAAGGGCGTGACCGCCAAGGATGTGGCGCTCGCCATCATCGGCAAGATCGGCACCGCCGGCGGTACGGGCTATGCCATCGAATTCGCCGGCAGCGCCATTCGCGGTCTCTCGATGGAAGGGCGCATGACCCTCTGCAACATGGCCATCGAAGGTGGTGCGCGCATGGGCTTCGTCGCGGTCGACGACACGACCATCGATTACCTGCGCGGCCGCTCGTTCTCGCCCAAGGGCGAGGCCTGGGACAAGGCCGTTGCCTGCTGGCGCACGCTGAGGTCGGACGACGGTGCACAGTTCGACCGCGTGGTCGAACTGCGCGGCGATCAGATCCTGCCGCAGGTGACGTGGGGTACTTCGCCCGAGATGGTGATTTCGATTGCCGACAATGTGCCGGATCCGGCGAAGGAAGCTGATCCGGTCAAGCGCGAAGGCATGGAGCGCGCGCTGCAGTACATGGGCCTGAATCCGAATACGCCGGTGAAGTCGATTGCCATCGACAAGGTGTTCATCGGTTCCTGCACGAATTCGCGCATCGAGGATCTGCGTGCGGCGGCGGCCGTGGTGAAAGGTCGCCATGTGGCCGCGAACGTGAAGCTGGCGCTGGCCGTGCCGGGCTCGGGGCTGGTCAAGCAGCAGGCCGAGCAGGAAGGGCTGGACAAGATTTTCGTCGCCGCCGGTTTCGAGTGGCGCGAGCCGGGCTGTTCGATGTGTCTCGCGATGAACGCCGACCGGCTGGAGCCGGGCGAGCGTTGCGCCTCGACGTCGAACCGCAACTTCGAGGGGCGTCAGGGCCCGGGCGGGCGTACGCACCTCGTCAGCCCGCAAATGGCTGCGGCGGCAGCAATCGCCGGTCATTTCGCCGACGTGCGCGAATTGAATTTCTGATTTTCTGGAATTGAACGAGGAATGATCATGAACAAACTGACCGCTTTCATTCTTGCGGCCATGGCTTTTGCCTCGGTTGCCTGCAATACCGTGCAAGGTATTGGCAAGGACATTGAAAAGGGCGGCGAGGCCATTCAGCGCTCGGCGAAGTAAATGGAAAAATTCATCAAACTTGAAGGGCTTGTCGCGCCGCTCGACCGCAACAACGTCGATACGGATGCCATCATCCCGAAGCAGTTCCTCAAGTCGATCAAGCGCTCGGGCTTCGGCCCCAACGCCTTCGATGAGTGGCGCTACATGGATGTCGGCCAGCCGGGACAGGATGCGGCGACCACTGCGCAGCGCCCGAAGAACCCGAACTTCGTGCTCAACCAGCCGCGCTATCAGGGCGCGCAGGTGCTGCTGACGCGCGCCA
>DAORCC010000007.1:0-31815 GCA_035345235.1 Azospira sp. | reverse complement strand
ACTGGCAGGGCAAGGACTGGACGCCGGAAATCGCCAAGGAAACCGGCCGCAAGGCCGCTCACCCGAACTCGCGCTTCACCGCCCCGGCCGAGCAGTGCCCGTCGGTCGACACCCAGTGGGAAAACCCACAGGGCGTGCCGATCTCGGCCTTCATCTTTGGCGGCCGTCGCGCCACCACCGTGCCGCTGACCTACCAGGCCTTCAACTGGAACTACGGCGTCTACATGGCCGCCACGCTCGGCTCGGAAACGACGGCCGCCGCCTTCGGCGCGCAGGGCGTCGTCCGCCGGGACCCGTTCGCCATGCTGCCGTTCTGCGGCTACCACATGGGCGACTACTTCAACCACTGGCTGAAGATGGGTCACACCGTCGACCAGGCCCCGGGCATCTTCTGCGTGAACTGGTTCCGCATGAACGAGAAGGGCGAGTTCATGTGGCCGGGCTTCGGCGAGAACATGCGCGTCCTGAAGTGGATCGTTGACCGCGTCCGCGGCCGCGTTTCGGCCAAGGAAACCGCGTTGGGCTGGATGCCGCGCTTCGAGGACATCGACTGGACCGGCCTCGACATCACCAAGGAAGAGTTCGAGTCGCTGACCAAGATCGATGCCGATGCCTGGCAGAACGAACTGGCCGGCCACAAGGAGTGGTTCGACAAGCTGGGCGAGAAGCTGCCGAAGCAGCTGACGCTGAAGCGCGAGCTGTTCGCGATGAACATCTTCCGCGACGCCGCCTGAGAGAAACGACAGCTTCGCGAGGAAGCCCCCTTGGGGTGCGACTGATTCACGGCCTCGCAAGCGACGCAGTAAACTACAAGGGCTGCCTTCGGGCGGCCCTTGTCATTTCCGGAGTACCCGCATGATCCCGTCCGCCTCGCGTCTTGCCGACATAGAACCCTTCCATGTCATGGAATTGCTCACCCGGGCAAAGCAGCTCGAAGCGGAGGGGCGCGACATCATCCATATGGAAGTCGGCGAGCCCGATTTCCCGACGCCGGCACCCATCGTCGAAGCCGCACAGCGCGCAATCGCCGGCGGGCGCATGTTCTACACGCCGGCACTCGGCCTGCCCGAACTGCGTGAAGCGATCTCGCAGTTCTATGCCACTCGTTATGGCACCGACGTACCGGCATCGCGCATCGCAATAACGGCAGGGGCTTCCGGCGCACTGACATTGGCACTCGCCTGCCTCGTCGAGCCTGGCAGCGAGTGGCTGCTGACAGACCCCGGTTACCCGTGCAACAGGCACTTCATCCGCGCCTTTGGCGGCATCCCGATCGAGATTCCGGTCGACGCTGACAGCAACTTCCAGCCTACGGCAGCAGACGTCGACCGATACTGGAGCAAGAATACCCGGGGGGCGCTGTTCGCATCACCGGCCAATCCTACCGGCACGATGCTGTCGATGGTCGAGATCGAAGCACTGGCAGAAACCATCCGCAGGCGCGACGGCCAACTCATCCTCGACGAGATTTACCACGGACTCACCTACGAAAGCGAGGCGCCGACCGCGTTGGCCGCGGGCGATGACATCTTCGTCATCCAGAGTTTTTCGAAGTATTTCCAGATGACTGGCTGGCGCCTCGGCTGGATGGTCGTTCCCGAACGATTCATGCGCGACATCGAGAAACTCGCACAGAACCTGTTCATCTCGCCGTCGACTCCGGCACAGTACGCTGCGCTGGCGGCATTCACACCGGAAACCATCGGTCTTCTCGAACAGCGGCGAGCCGAATTTCGTCGGCGCCGGGATTTTCTGGCGCCAGCGCTCGCGACACTGGGCTTCAAGCTGAGCGCCGTACCGCAAGGTGCGTTTTACATCTATGCAGATTGCAGTGCGTTGACCGACGACAGCGACCGTTTCGCGCGCGAACTCCTCGAATCCGCCGGTGTCGCGATAACGCCGGGACTGGACTTCGGCAGCCACGCGCCGGAACGGCACCTTCGATTTGCCTACACGACGGGGATCGAACGTTTGCAGGAAGCGGCAGATCGCATCCGGCGATTCATCGGCCGATAGAAAAGCGGCGCTGTAAACGAAGGCGGCGCGACAAAAGCCGCGCCACTGAAAAGAGCGGGCGGGGCAAGCGAAAACGCTACGCCCCGCACCACATCTACCGCCGATTACTTCGGACGCGAACCGGTCGGGAACGGCCAGGCTGCGGTCGGGTTGAGCGCAGTCTTCAGACCCGGAGTGGCTGCGGTCGACGGAGTCGGCGCGGGGGCTGCAGCAGGAGCAGGTGCTGCGGGCTTGGCCGCCGGCTTGGCAGCAGCCTTCTTCGGAGCAGCCTTCTTGGCGGCCGGTTTGGCAGCAGGCTTCGCGGCCGGCTTCGCAGCGGGCTTGGCAGCAGGCTTTTTCGCGGCCGGCTTCTTTGCAGCAGCAGCCTTCGGAGCGGCCTTCTTGGCAGCCGGTTTGGCAGCAGCCTTCTTCGGAACGGCCTTCTTCACTGCCGGCTTGGCAGCAGCCTTCTTCGGAGCGGCCTTCTTGGCAGCCGGTTTGGCAGCAGCCTTCTTCGGGGCGGCCTTCTTGGCAGCCGGTTTGGCAGCAGCCTTCTTCGGAGCAGCCTTCTTCACTGCCGGTTTGGCAGCAGCCTTCTTCGGAGCGGCCTTCTTCACTGCCGGCTTGGCAGCAGCCTTCTTCGGAGCGGCCTTCTTCACTGCCGGCTTGGCAGCAGCCTTCTTCGGAGCGGCCTTCTTCACCGCCGGCTTGGCAGCAGCCTTCGGGGCGGCCTTCTTCACTGCCGGCTTGGCAGCAGCCTTCGGGGCGGCCTTCTTCACCGCCGGCTTGGCAGCAGCCTTCTTCACTGCCGGTTTCGCAGCTGCCTTGGGAGCAGCCTTCTTCGCAGCCGGTTTGGCGGCGGGTTTCTTCGCGCTTGTTGCCATGGTTACCTCCTTCTGTTGATACGAGAATAAATATTCGAGGTTGGATCAATACACAAAACGCAATCCGGCCCAACAGGCCCGGACCATCCGATCACCGCCGCGTCAGCGGAACAATCGAATTCAACAGCAGCATCATCAGCCGCAATTCGGACGAAACTCCCCGCGCATTGCCTGTCCGCCAAACCCATGCGGGTGTTGGCGCCGACAGCGGAGAAAGGAAAACGGGAGGGGGAAAGAAGAGGAGTGCGGGGTAGCGAAAGCAAAGCGAGAGGGGGAGCAACGGCATCGGCTCGGCATTGCGCCGGCAGGCCTCGAAATCTATTGCGACTCAGTGATCTCGTCAGTATCATCGCTCTCGCATATTCGTGAGGCTCGGCATTACCGACACCCCGGAAACCCGCTCCTGGCGGCCCTTGGCAAGGGACCTACTAGATATTGTGCTTCCCTTGCAAATTTCGACTAATTCTAGTAGTTGATTTATTTCGATGCAAGAATTTTTTTCGGAAGAATGTCAACCCCGCGCATCCGGTGTTGCAATCATGCGTCATGCTCGAAAAAATCGGCGGCGCTCATGTTCGTTGAGTAGCACAGCGAGCATCACTCGCAAGGCACGCTGAAAAACGCTCAGGCAGCAGTCTTAGGACAGGCGATACCGGTCACTTGAGACCAGTCGAAATGCGGCCCGGGATCAGTCTTTCGGCCGGGTGCTATATCGCTGTGACCGACGGCAGCATGCAACGGGTAGCGTTCGCGCAACTGCACGACCAGACGATTGAGTGTCGAGTACTGGGCTGGCTCGAACGGGAGATCGTCGCACCCTTCGAGTTCGATGCCGATCGAAAAATCATTGCAGCGCTCGCGCCCCTGCCACACAGAGGCGCCGGCATGCCAAGCGCGCGCATCGCAGGAAACGAACTGGACAGGTTCGCCATCGCGACGAACGAAAAAATGAGACGAGACGCGCAGCCCCGCAATCCCGGCAAAGAATGGATGGCGAGCGACGTTCAATCGGTTGCGGAACAGATCCGCGACATCGTCGCTACCAAACTCGCCGGGCGGCAAACTGATGGCATGCACGACGAGAAGCGATATCACCGTATCCGGCGGACGAAGATCGAAGTTCGGAGAGAGGATACGGCGGCAATCCGGCAGCCAGCCCGAGACGGGAAAATCCGCATCGTTGGCGCACGATTCAGTCATCGATACCCAGTCGCTCGATGCGGTAGCGGAGCGAGCGGAAGGTCACGCCGAGAAGACGTGCCGCAGCCGTGCGATTTCCCCCGGTTTTGGAGAGTGCGTCGAGTATCGCGGCACGCTCGACACGATTGAGCGTGTCATCGAGCGTTTCGCCGGCACGGCCGGACGGGACTCCGGCATCGGTTTCGGGGGCCAGTTGAAGATCTGGAACGTCGATTATGCTGCTGGAGGAAAGCGCCGTCGCACGCTCGAGGATGTTCTCCAACTCGCGCACATTGCCGGGGAATGGGTAAGTCGAAAGCGCCTGCAACGCAGGTTCGGACAACTTCGGCGGGGCACTGCCGGCAATCTTGAGCAGCAGCGATTCAACCAGGATCGGGATATCCTCGCTGCGCTCGCGTAGCGCCGGCATGCGCAACTCGATGACCGCCAGCCGATAGTAAAGATCCTGACGGAAGCGGCCCTGATCGACCTCCTCGCGAAGATTGCGATGTGTGGCCGAGATGATGCGCACGTCGACCACCTCCTCGGCTGACGCACCGACCTTGCGTACCCGTTTCTCCTGAATGGCGCGCAAGAGCTTCACCTGCATGGCAAGTGGCAAGTCCGCCACTTCATCGAGGAACAGGGTGCCGCCGCTGGCCGCCTGAAAAAAGCCGTCGCGATCGCTGTCCGCTCCCGTAAAGGCCCCTTTGCGATAACCGAAGAATTCACTCTCCATCAACGATTCCGGGATGGCGCCACAGTTGACTGGAACGAAGCCCCCCCCGTTGCGCGCACTCTGCGCGTGAATCAGGCGTGCTGCCAATTCTTTTCCGCTGCCGGACTCTCCAGAGATGTAGACCGGTGCCTGGCTGCGCGCAAGCTTGTCGATCATCTCCCGCACCACGGCAATCGCGAGGGATGTCCCGATCAGGCGATCCTCGCCCGCAACCTGCTCCTCAGAATTCGGCAGCTCGAGCGCGGACTTGATCAGCGTTCGTAATTGATCGAGTGCCACCGGTTTCGCCAGATAATCGAAGGCGCCAGCCTTCAGGGCTGCCACCGCGTTCTCTGTACTACCGAAAGCAGTGATCACGGCCACAGGCGTCTGGGGGCACAGTTCGCCTACAGCCCGCACGACGTCCAGGCCCTCGCCGTCGGGAAGGCGCATGTCGGTAAGGCACAGATGGTAACGACAGGAAGCGAGTAGCGATCGCGCCTCGCCGACGCTCGCGGCGCAGTCGGCGGCCAGCCCCATTCGGGACAGCGTCAGATCGAGCAACTCACGAATATCCGCTTCATCGTCAACGACGAGAACGCGCCGCAGTTCGCCGCGCGCCCTGCGGTCGGAACGGACATCAGCACGACTTTCCATCACCTGACAGATCCCCCCTGATCCTGAAGTGTGCCCCCGGCGAATTGTCGACCAATTCCAGCCGCGCGCCGTTGGCTTCGCACAACTCTCGTGCAATATACAAGCCAAGGCCGGTCCCGCGCGAGTGGGTCGTAAAAAACGGCTCAAAGACCTGTTCGCGCAGAGCGGCAGGAACACCCTCCCCATCGTCGCGGATATGCAGTTCGAAATGCGCTGCATCGGCGCTGACCAGTTCAACCACGACACTACCCCGACCACGATGACTGTGTCGCAAGGCATTTCCGATGACGTTCCAAAGCACCTGATGCAGGTGCGAGCGATCGAAGCACAGCGACGGACAGTTCGAGCGGGCGCAGTGGACGACCATCGGGTCTACACGTTCCTTGCTGCAGAACTCTTCAAGAAATGAGGAAAGGAACGCCTGTGGCTCGATAGCCTCCCGATGTACACGATCGCGTCGCCCGAGTTCGAGTACGTCTCGCACGATGCGCTCGAGTCTTTGCGTATTGTCGTTGACGATGCGCAGCAGGCGATCCTGCGTTTCCTCGCGCCGCTCCTCGGCGAGCAATTCCCCGGCGTGACTGATCGCCGAGAGAGGATTGCGGATTTCGTGAGCGATGTTCGCGGTCAGGCGCCCGAGCGCCGCCAGCTTCAACTGACGGGCACGTTCGTGAACCCGCCCCATGTCTTCGAGAAAAACGAGAACATCACGCTCACTGCTTTCCGTCGGCACGCAACGGGCACGCAACGTCAGGCCGCTGGCGTCGACACGAAAGGGCTCGAGTTCGCCGACAGCCCCCGATCGCCACTCGGCAAATCTCGTTGCCAGCGCTGCGGAATATTCCGCAAGCGGCGCATCGGCCGCCTCACGCAAACCGAGCATCGACTCTGCCCGGGGGTTGTGCTGCCGGACGACCCCCTCCTGGCTGACGACCAATACGCCGTCCTGCATTTCCTCGATCACCCGCTGATTGACCAGCGTTTGGTTGGCGAGTGCAACACCCCGCTGGCGCGCCAGTTCTTCATTGGCCAGCACGCGCTTTGCCAACAGACGGGCAGAGATGGCCATGGCGAAGAAACCTGCCGACAACAGGCCGGCCTGCACAAACTGATGCGGCTCGATTTCACCGCCCAACGCCAGATAGGTCTCAGCCCCCAGGACCGCGAGTGTCGCCAGGGCGGCGTATGACAGGACGAGGCGCCCCTGCCCGACGAGCCCGGCCCCCGCCAGCGAGACCAGGAGCAGCACACCGAAGCCGCTTCGCAATCCGCCGCTCGCGTACATCAATATCGTCAGGACGACGATATCGACGGCGACGTGCAGCGACAACTGCAAATTGAAGAGCGTACGCCAGCGATGCAATGGCATCACCGCCAGCACTGTCGCGAGAAGATAGAACGCCGTGACCGATACGTGCAGGCGCGAATATTCGTATAGAAAAGGCGAGAAGTCGGACGAAAGGCCGGCCGAGGCCAGAAACAGCAGGCTGGCGAGCAGGAACCGATAGAGATTCAGGTAACGCAGCGATCGCCACTGCGTTTCCGAGAACTGCGCATCGGCGCCAACCGCAGACTCAGTCACGCCCGCCCCCCGCCTGCTCGGCGGCCTGGCGATGGGCGTCCGAGCAGTAGAGTCGCCCTCCGCTTTCGATGCATTCGCTACGAGGTTGATTGACACCGCAATGGGCGCATACAACCATCAGTTCTGCCGGTTTCGGGATTGTTGGCGCGGCCTCCGGCCGCGCGCGCGCCTTGCGCCAGAACCACCAGACGACGACCCCCACGGCCAGAAACAGCAACACCTTGCCCATGAACACTCCCCAATATCGGGGGCCAAGCATAGCAGATAGGAAAATCAGAAAATAAAAAAGGCCCTGACGAATCAGGGCCTTCTCGAAATTTGTTGGTCGGGGTGAGAGGATTCGAACCTCCGACTCCTGCGTCCCGAACGCAGTACTCTACCAGGCTGAGCTACACCCCGACCGAGGGCTTCGCGGCGTCAGAAGCTTCGGGATACCGCGAAAGCCGATAATTGTAGCAGCGAATCCTTGTACTGTGAAGCGGGAAGTCCGGAAATTGCATCAGCCGCACGCGCCGCCTCGCCCTCCGCGACGTGGCGCGCATGTGCCAGCGCCCCGCTGCGCCGCACTGCGGCGAGCACGTCGGAAAATGCGTCGCGCCCGCCCTGCTCGATCGCCTGCCTCACCAGGGCTGCGTCCTCGGGTGCACCGTGCTGCATGACATGAATCAGCGGCAGCGTCGGTTTGCCCTCGGCGAGATCGTCACCAAGATGCTTGCCCGTTTCCGCTTCGGCGCCCGAGTAATCGAGCACGTCGTCGATGATCTGGAAAGCCGTACCAAGATGCATGCCATAGGCGGCCAACCCGGTCTCGACCTCTGACGTGGCCTTGCCGAGGATCGCCCCCAGCTGCGCGGCGGCCTCGAAGAGCTTGGCGGTCTTGTAGCGGATAACCTGCAGATAGCGCGCCTCGTCGACATCGGCATCGTGACAGTTCATCAGCTGCAGGACTTCGCCCTCGGCGATGACATTGGTGGCATCCGACAAGACGCGCATGACACGCATGTCATCAACGGCCACCATCATCTGGAAGGCCCTCGAATACAGGAAGTCGCCGACAAGAACGCTGGCCGCATTGCCAAACATCGCGTTGGCGGTATCCCGCCCCCGGCGTAGCGCTGACTCGTCGACGACATCGTCGTGCAGCAGCGTCGCGGTATGGATGAACTCGACCACGGCGGCAAGATCATGATGAAAGCGCCCGGAGTATCCAAGCGCTCCGGCGGACAGCAGCACCAGCGCCGGCCGCAGCCGCTTGCCGCCGCTCTGGATGATGTATTCCGCAACCTGGCGGACCAACACCACATCGGAATGGAGGCGCTGCCGGATGACGGCATCGACGGCCTTCATGTCCGGGCCGATCAAGGCATAGAGCTGTTCGAGATTCACTGCGGCGGGCTTCGTTTGGCAAACCGGCGCATCTTAGGCGCCCCCCCATCCCCCGTCAAGCAAGGCCGCTGTTGCGCTTGACCGTCCTGCCCCCGACTGCCATAGTTGAACGATGCGCATGTACTATCCGGCAGACCCAACGTGAGCGACGCCCTTCTTTCCCCGTTCCGCAGCGCGGGCATATCCCCGGACGACTCCGCGGAATTGCAGCTCAAGAAATCGCTGCTGATGCTGGCCACCGGCCTCGTCTGCGTGATGTCGATGCTATGGCTGTTCATATACTGGCAACTGGGCCCGCAGTTCTCGACGACCGTTCCCTTCGCCTTCCAGTTGCTGCTCGCCGGCAACATGGCGATCTACCTGAAGACGAGGAACTTCGACCTTTTTCGCCACACCCAACTGGGCCTCTTCCTGTTCATGCCCTTCGTGGCACAGTGGAGCATAGGCAATTTCATCACGGCCAGCGGCGTCAGCCTGTGGGGCCTGCTGGCCCCGATCGGCGCCATTCTCTTCTGCGGCGTACGCGAATCGATTGCCTGGTTCGCCGCCTACATCTTCATGACGGCCCTGTCGGGTTTCTTCGACTTCTACCTTGCCGACACGATGCTGAAATCCTCCGCGAACGCCGTTCCCATTCGCACCAGTGTCTTCTTCTTCGTACTCAATTTCATCGCTGTTTCAAGCATCGTCTACCTGCTTTTGCGTTTTTCTACGCTCGAGAAGGAGAAGGCGGCCCAGCGCCTCGATGAAGCCCACCGACTGCTGCAGATAGAGCAGGAGCGCTCGGAGAAGCTGCTGCTCAACATCCTCCCCGGATCAATCGCGGAGCGCCTGAAGAACAGTTCGCAGACGATCGCCGACGGGTTTGCCGACGTGACCGTGATGTTTGCCGATATCGTCAACTTCACCCGTGTTGCCGAAGGGCTGACCCCGCAGCAGGTATTCGCGATGCTGAACCGCATCTTCTCGTCCTTCGACGAACTGGCCGAGAAATACGGCATGGAGAAGATCAAGACCATCGGTGACGCTTATATGGTCGCTGGCGGCCTCAACAGCGAGTTCAGCGACTACACCGCCGCCATCGCAGACATGGCTGCCGACATGCGCGACCTCCTGCACCGCGACTTCAATGTCAACCAGATGCATCTGGAAGTCCGCATCGGGATCGGAACCGGACCGGTCGTGGCTGGCGTCGTCGGCAAGAAGAAATTCATCTACGACCTCTGGGGCGACACCGTCAATATCGCCAGCCGCATCACCAGCGAAGGCGTCCCGGGGATGATCCAGGTCGACGAGACGACCTATCGCCGCCTGCAGGATCGCTACAGCTTCCACGACCCCCAGACGATCTACCTGAAGGGGAAAGGCAATATGGTCGTGTACCGCCTGATCGGGCCCAAGACCCCTGCCACAGCAGGTAGCACGCCGGGTCAGGCGGCCGTCTGAACCATCTCGAATCGCACGTTGCCATCCGCATTCGCGGTCAGGCGCAGTGAATAGCCGGACTCGGATGCCTGCAGCGCCGCATGGTAGAGGCCGATGCCCAGGCCATCCTCGGAGGCGACCGGTGCAGCGAACAGGCCGACGACCACCTCCTCAGGCACGGGCGACCCCGTATCGGAAACTGCCAGCGAACGCCCGCCTTCCATCATCTGTACCAGAATCTTGACGCCGGGCTCGCGCTTTCGCTTCTCAAGCGCGTTCTGCAGCAAATTGTCGATCACGCTGTCAAAGAGCGCCGTCGGTACGGTCGCGTCCGACAGGCAGCGATCGGAAGCGAAATCAACCCCCTCCGGCTCGTAGCGCTGGCGTACGCTGACCCACCAGACTTCCGCCCCCTGCAGCGCCCCGCCGCCACCACGCGGGCGGCGCAGCTTCTCGAGCGTCTGCTCCAGGCGCTGCACGATCAAAGGTAACTGTCGCTGCATCAGCGGCTGGATTTCGGAAGCGCGCTCCCCCTCCAGGGACTGTGCCACGTAGCAGAGATTGTTCAGCGACTGGAGCAGGTTCTTGACGTCATGGGTCAGGCGCGCACCGGTCTCATATACGGCACGCAGATAGCCGACCTGCTCGAGTTCCCGCTCGCGCAATTTCGCCACGTGGTACTCGGCCACCAATTGCGTCAGCAGGCGAAAATGCCAGACCAGCGCGGGACTCAGGCGATAGCGCGTAAACAGCACCAGGCGCAGCGACAGGATCTCGAATTCCTGTTCGAACGCGCCTCGCGCACCGAAGCGACCGACATCGTCACCGGCATGCCATTCGCCGCCCTCGACCCAAGGCAGCTCACGCATCTGCGCCAGGGCACGATCCAGAAAGGGGCCGGGGTCACGGACCTCTTCGGCGATCTCTGTCAGACGATGCAACCACTCCTCGAACGGCAGGCCGACCGTCAGCAGATAGCGGGAAAAGAAGATGCCAACGCCGCCAAAACCCGGCCGGGGATTCCAGGCCCACCCGAGCAACAGGAGCATACTACCCATGACGGCAAGCGTACCGAGCAAGGCCTCGACATAACCAACCCTCTGGATGACCATGAAGGCCAGGCTACCCAGCACCAGCACGGCGATCAGCAGGAAGACGAACAGGCTGTAGACGAAATCGACGGGCCCCGCCGCCTTGCGCCCGACCGTCGACGTCAGCGGCATCAACGGCATCACGGCAATCAGGACCGGCCCCCCCCAAACGAAGAGGGTTTCCAGCAACTCGCCCGCGGCGCCGGGATTGGGTACCACGCGCGGCACGAGATGAAAGAGTACGGCAACCAGAAGATAGGCGAAGGCCAGCAGATAGAAGATGCGGGTGGCGCGGTGCGACACGAACAGCACACGCCCGCCCACCAGAGCCGCCACAAAGGCCGTCCATAGCAAAAGCAGCCAGTCGCCGTAACCCCAGATTCCCGCCGCGAGAATCAGCAGAAAGCTGGACAGGGAGGAGAAACCCAGGCGCCGCTCGGCATGGACAAACGGCTGCCAGAGCATGAACAGGCCGACGTCGACCAGCCACCAGACCATGCCGAAGCCCCTTCCGGGGCCGGCAAGCAGGGAAAAATGCAGCACGGCCAACAGCAGGACCAGCAATCCACGCTGCCGCCGGACCAGCACCCCCCCCGTCCGCGCGAGCAGGTTCATGCCGCCTCTCCGCACCAAAACATGTCGAAAATCCGACAGCTATCGGAGACAGGTGTCTTCCTGGTGACAAAATGCCCGTCAATCTGCATTACTTTGGTCATATTTCCCTGGCACGGATCATGCATGAGCAAGGTTGTCACAACCCACCATAGCAGGTAAACAAAATGAAAAACCAACAATCCGGTTTCACGCTGGTCGAGATTGCCATTGTACTGGTCATAATTGGCCTGCTGCTCGGCGGCGTGCTGAAGGGTCAGGAATTGATCAACAGCGCGAAGGTAAAAAGCCTGGCGAGTGAATTCCGCGCCATTCCGACCTTCATCTACGGCTATCAGGACAGGTTCCGTTCATTGCCGGGAGATGATCGGGATCCGACTCGGGTTGGCGGCATCAAGGCCAGCACAGGCGGTCAAGTGCAGGGCAATGGAGTAATCGAGGGCGCCTGGGACTCGGAAACGCAGACCGACGAATCGTTCCTGTTCTGGCAGCACGTCCGCCTCGCCAATCTGGCGGTGGGTCCGACCGCATTCAGCAGTGCAGCGGATCTCGCGGCCTTCATTCCCCGGAATGCCGAAGGCGGTCGCATCGGCGTCACCGGCACCATCACGATCGGCGGCACGGCATGGAATGCCACCTTCTTCGCATGCTCCGGTCAGATCACCGGTCGCTTTGCGAAGCAGCTCGACACGACGATGGACGATGGCAAGGCCGACACCGGCACCCTCAGGGTATTCAGTGCCATCACTGCCGCCGGTGCCGGTACCATCGAAGCAGCACCAACGGATTCCGGTGTCTATATCGTCTGCGTCGGCTACTGATCTGCAGATGCCCTGAAAAAACCCGCTTCGGCGGGTTTTTCTTTTTCTAGCCTTTCAGCAGCCGTTCTTCGACGACAGCCAGCCCGTCCGGCCGACCGAGCAGGACGACCACATCCCCTTCCTGGAAGCGAAGTTCATCCGACGGTTCCAGCGCCCGGATGTTGCGCCGACGCACGGCACTCACCGTGACGCCCAAACCGGCACAACCGATGTCACCGAGCGCGCGCCCGATGGCGCTCGCACCAGGTGCCATCGTCACGGAATGCAGGCGGACAGCCTCGGATTCATGCACATCCTCCTCGCGGTCGCTCTGCCCATGGAAGAAGCCGCGCAACAGCTGATAGCGGCCACTGCGCATCTCGCGCACCCGTTTGAGGACGCGATTGATCGGCACCCCGATCAGCACCAGCGCGTGCGAGGCGAGCATCATGCTGGCCTCGAGCGATTCCGGAACGACTTCGGCCGCGCCGGCACTGCGCAGGCGTTCCATGTCGGTGTCGTCGTAGGTGCGCACGACGACCGGGAGATCCGGCTTCAGTTCATGCACCAGATGCAGGATGCGCTCCGCAGCACGCGCATCGGCAAAGGTCACGATCAGTACGCTGGCCCGCGTGACGCCAGCCGCGACAAGCGCCTCCCGCCTTGCAGCATCACCAAACACGACGTTCTCACCCGCGGCACCGGCTTCGCGGACGCGCTCGGGGTCGAGATCCAGTGCAACATACGACACTTCCTCCTGGGCCATGAAGCGCGCCAGCGTCTGTCCGCTGCGCCCGAAACCGCAGATGATCGCGTGCTTCTCGTTGCCCATCGATTGGGCGAAGATATTGGTCAGTTCCATCGATCGCAGCAGCCATTCGCTTCTCGCGAAACGTAGTGCGATACGGTCGCTGTAATGCACGATCAGCGGCGCAATCAGCATCGACAGCACCAGCGCCGCCAGTACCGCCTGCGACACGAACGACGGCACCAACCCGAGTGGCTTTATCTCCGCGAGCAGAACGAAACCAAACTCTCCGCCGGCGCACAGCCAGAGACCGGTCCGGATCGCGGTCCCCGGCGCACTCCCGAGCAGGCGCGACAAGCCGCCGGCAACGGCAAACTTGAGCAGCAGCATCGCCGCCAGAACCGCAAGCACCAGCCAAAAATTGGCCAGGACCAGGTGCATGTCGAGCAGCATGCCGATGGTCACGAAGAACAGTCCCATGAGCACATCGCGGAACGGCTTGATGTCCTCTTCCACCTGATAGCGGTATTCGGTTTCCGAAATCAGCATGCCGGCGACGAAGGCACCCAATGCCAGCGACAGGCCGGCGATTTCCGTCAGATAGGCCAGCCCCAGCGTGATCAGCAGGACATTGAGCATGAACAGCTCGGCCGACTTGCCGCGGGCAACGATGAAGAACCACTTCCGCATCAGGCGCTGTCCGAGGTAAAGCACCAGCGACAGGATGACGAAGGCCTTGAGGACCGCCAGGGCCATCGTCACCGCCATCCGTTCCGGCGACTGACCGAAGGACGGAATCAGGATGAGCAGCGGCACCACGGCAAGATCCTGGAACAGCAGCACCCCCATGACCTCACGCCCGTGCTTCGAATCGAGTTCGAGCCGCTCGGTCAGCAACTTCGTCAGCACCGCCGTCGAAGACATTGCCAACACCCCGCCGAGCGCTACCCCGCCCTGCCAGCGCATGTCAAAGAGCATGCAGATCAACGCCGACAGCAGCAGCGTGACGACGACCTGCAGGGCACCAAGCCCGAAAACGATGCGCTTCATCGCATGGAGCTTGGTCAGCGAAAACTCCAGGCCGATCGAGAACATCAGGAAGACGACACCGAATTCCGCGAGATGCGACGCCCCGGCCGAATCCTCCATCAGATTGAGCGCATGCGGGCCGATCGCCGTACCGACCAGCAGGTAGCCCAGCAAGGGCGGCATGTTCAGGCGGCGAAAGGCGATCACCGCCAGCACGGACGCGCCAAGCAGAAGCAGGGAGAGCTGCAGAGTGGTCATCGGCTTCGTTCGCTGGAATGGGACATGGGCGGCGGCATTGAAAGCGGCATGGAATCAGGCGGTCAGGGGTGATCTGCTATACTCCTCCGAATCATAACCGCATCAATTCCATGAACCAAATCACGCCCTCGCCGAAAGCGCTCGAACTGGCCCGAAGGGTCCTGCGCATCGAGGCGAATGCCGTCGCCGCCCTGGTCGACCGCATCGACGGCGCCTTCCTGGCGGCACTCGGACTCATCCTGAACTGCCATGGCCGCGTCATCGTCAGCGGCATCGGCAAGTCCGGGCACATCGCGCGCAAGATCGCCGCGACATTCGCCAGCACCGGCACGCCGGCCTACTTCGTGCATCCGGCGGAAGCGAGCCATGGTGATCTCGGCATGATCACGCGCGATGATGTCCTCATCGCCCTCTCGAATTCGGGAGAGAGCGCCGAACTGATGGCGATCATCCCCATCATCAAGCGCCAGGGGGGCAAGGTCATCGCGATCACCGGCAACCCCGCATCGGCGCTCGCCGCCGAAGCGGATGCCCATCTCGATGCAGCGGTCGCCGAGGAGGCCTGTCCGCACAACCTCGCGCCGACGGCGAGCACGACCGCCGCCCTCGCCCTCGGCGATGCGCTGGCTGTCGCGCTGCTTGATGCGCGCGGCTTCGGCGCCGACGATTTCGCCCGCTCCCACCCCGGCGGCAGCCTTGGTCGCCGCCTGTTGACCCATGTGCGGGACGTCATGAACCAGAACCCGCCCTTCGTGGCACCGGACGCCCCGGTTGCCGCCGCCATTCTCGAGATTTCCCGCGGCGGCATCGGCATGACCACCGTTGTCGACGAGCGACGCCGGGTGCTCGGCATCTTCACCGACGGCGACCTGCGCCGGGCGTTCGAGAAGGACATCGACCTTCGGGCACTGACCGTCGCCGACGTCATGACGGCGAAACCCCGCACCATCGGTCCGGACAAGCTCGCGGTCGAAGCCGTCGAAATGATGGAGCAGTTCAAGATCAACGCACTGCCGGTCACCGACACGGACAGCCAGCTGATCGGCGCCCTCAACATGCACGACCTGTTCCGCGCCAAGGTGATCTGATGGACGCCTCCGCGCGCGCGCGCAAGCTCCGGCTGATGGCCTTCGACGTCGACGGCGTGATGACCGATGGCAGCATCTATTACACCGACGCAGGCACCGAACTGAAGGCCTTCAACGCCCTCGACGGCGCGGGGCTCAAGATGCTGGAAAAGGCCGGCATCACCGTGGCGATCATCACCGGGCGTCAGGCCGCCTGCGTCGAACAGCGGGCGCGCAACCTCGGCATCGAACGCCTGCACCAGGGTGTTCACGACAAGGTCGCCTGCCTGCAGACCATGCTCGCCGATCTCGGCCTCGATGCCACGGCCGCCGGCTACATGGGAGATGACGTGATGGATCTCGGCGCCATGAGCCTCTGCGGTTTCGCCGTTGCTCCAGCCAATGCACACGATGCGGTACTGCAACGTGCGCATCTGGTCACCCGCAAGCAGGGGGGCCACGGCGCAGTACGCGAGGCCTGCGACTTCGTGCTTGCGTCGCAAGGCCGCCTCGACGAAATGCTCCTGCCCTGGTTGCCGCAATGAAGGCCTGGTCGACTGCCGTCTTCCCGATCGCCGTGCTGACGACGCTGGCCGGATTGAGCTTCTGGTTGCTCCACGCAACATCGCTGGACGAGCCCAAGCGCGACGGCAAGGACCGCCACGATCCCGATTACATGATCAACGGCATGCGCCTCAACAAGCTCGACAAGACCGGGCGCCTGCAATACACGCTAACGGCGAAGCAGGTCGTGCACTTCCCCGACGACGACTCGACCGATGTCACACTGCCGCACCTCGTTTATCTCAGCCCGAGCAAGCCGACGCTGACGATGAGCTCCATGACGGCGCACATCACCAGTGAAGGTGAAACGGTCTTCATGAAGGACGATGTCCGCATCAAGCGTGACGCAACGGCCGCCCGCCCGGCGCTGTTCGGCTACATGCCGGATCTGACGATCCAGACCGAGGAAGAAACGGCGGAAACCGCCAGCGCCGTCCGCTTCACGCAAGGCAACTCCTGGCTGACGGGTGTCGGCATGAATATCGACAACAAGACCCAGACCTACGTCCTGCAGTCGCGGGCACGTGGTGAATTTGAAAGCAGAAAGGCCCAGGCCCGGAAATGAAGAAACCAGTTTTTGCATCACTGCTGCTGATCGTCGCCGCTTCCGCACTCGCCGAGCGTGCTGACCGCGAAAAACCGATCAGCCTGGAAGCCAATCGCATCAGCGTCGACGATGTAAAGAAAGTCCAGATCTACGAAGGTAATGTCGTGCTCTCGCAGGGTACGCTGGTCATTCGCTCCGACAAGCTTGTCGTCACTCAGGACGCCGATGGCTTCCAGAAGGGCGTCGCCTACGGCGGCCCCGGCGGACTCGCCCGCTTCAAGCAGAAACGCGAAGGCAAGGACGAGTTCATCGAGGGCGAAGGCGAGCGCATCGAGCACGACGCGCGCAGCGAAATCACCGAGTTCTTCATCCGCGCCTGGGTGCGCAGCGGCCTCGACGAGGTCAAGGGCAACTACATATCCTACGACGGCCTGCACGAAAAATACCAGGTCACCTCCGGGGTCTCAGCCGACGGCAAGGGTCCTGCCAAGACGGAGGGCGGCCGCGTCCGCGCCATCATCCAGCCGAAGGGCAAAAACAGCGGCGAACCGACAAAAGGCGACCCGCTGACCCTGAAACCCTCCGCCAACCTGCCGAACAAGGAGTAAGCACCATGGCCTACGAACTCATCCTCGCCGAGCAGCGCGGCCGCGTCGGCCTGATCACGCTCAATCGCCCGAAGCAGCTCAACGCCCTCTGCGACCAGCTGGTCGAGGAAATGAAATCTGCGCTCGATGCCTTTGAGGCGGACGAGGGCATCGGCTGCATCGTCATCACCGGTTCGGAGAAAGCTTTCGCAGCAGGTGCCGACATCACGGCGATGAAGGATTTCTCATACATGGACGCCTACAAGAACGACTACATCACACGCAACTGGGAGCGCGTGAAGACCTGCCGCAAGCCGGTCATCGCCGCAGTCGCCGGCTACGCACTCGGCGGCGGCTGCGAACTGGCGATGATGTGCGACTTCATCATTGCTGCCGATACGGCGCAATTCGGCCAGCCCGAGATCAAGCTCGGCACCCTGCCCGGTGCCGGCGGCAGCCAGCGCCTCCCGCGCGCCGTCGGAAAAGCCAAGGCGATGGACATGTGCCTGACTGCCCGCATGATGAATGCCGATGAGGCCGAACGTGCCGGACTGGTCTCTCGCGTCGTGCCGGCTGACAAGCTGCTCGACGAAGCCATGGATGCCGCGACGAAAATCGCCGGTTTCTCGCTGCCTGCCGTCATGATGGTCAAGGAATCGGTCAACCGCGCCTTCGAATCCTCGTTGCAGGAAGGCCTGCTCTTCGAACGCCGCGTCTTCCACGCCTCCTTTGCGCTGGAAGACCAGAAGGAAGGCATGGCCGCCTTCGCCGAGAAGCGCAAGCCGGACTTCAAGCACCGCTGACCCCGCGGGGGTGGAAATGCTGCCCCGCGCCATTTCGGCACAGCGACCGCCAGACGCTTGATTCAACCCATTGTTTTAAAGCACTTAAATATTTATTGTGCGCCGCACAAAAAAATACTTGACATCGGAAAAATCGCCCCTATAATTCAGGTCATGCTGCAGCGCAACATGTTTGAAACGCTCTCAAAGCGGTGCTGCATAAACTTCACCCACTTATAGGAGATTGACCATGTTTGCTACCCCGGAACAATTCGCCGCCGCCAACAAGGCCGCCGTCGAGTCCCTGCTGACCCTCGCCAACACCGCCCTGGCTTCGGCCGAGCGCGTTGCCGCCCTGAACCTGAACACCGCCCGTTCGGTGCTGGAAGATGGCGTCTCGAACACCAAGGCCCTGCTCGGCGTCAAGGACGTGCAGGAAGCCCTCTCGGTTCAGGCCACGCTGGCCCAGCCGAACGTCGAGAAGGCTGTTGCCTACTCGCGTAGCGTCTATGAAATCTCGGCCCAGACCCAGGAAGAGTTCGCCAAGGTTCTGGAATCGCAGTTCGCCGAGTTCCAGAAGTCGGTCGCCGGCCTGCTGGACAAGGCTGCCAAGTCGGCTCCGGCTGGCTCGGACGTCGCCGTCGCTGCCGTCAAGTCGGCCATCGCTGCCGCCAACTCGGCTTTCGACAGCATGAACAAGGCTGCCAAGCAAGTCGCCGAAATCGCCGAAGCGAACGTCGCTGCCGCGACCAACGCCACGGTGAAGGCTGTCGGCGCAACCGCCGCTGCCGGCAAGAAGAAGGCCGCCTAATCAGCGTCCGACTGAAGAAGACCCCCGACGTGTTCGGGGGTTTTTTTTATCCACGACATTGTGTTCGTGGACACGCCGACCCAATGGCCTATACTGAACAATTACGCTGAACGATCTAGCCACCCACTGCTACCGGAGGAACGTGATGAGCAACAACAACCTCGACCAACTCGCCGCTGCCCAGAAAGCCAACGCCGAAGTGATGACGGCGCTCATGCGCACCGCCTTCGAAGGCATGGAAAAGCTGGCCGCCCTGAACATGGCTGCCAGCCGTGAATTCTTCAATGCCAGCGTTTCCAGCGCGCAGCAGATGATGGCTGCCAAGGATGCACAGGAACTGGCCAAGATCAACACCGAGATCAGCCAGCCGAACGTGCAGAAGCTGATGGACTACTCGCGCAGCGTTTACGACCTGGTGACCCAGCTCCAGCAGCAGGTCACGGCGGTGATGGATTCGCAGTACAACAACTTCTCGAAGAAGGCCTCCGCCACCATCGCCCAGACCTCGGCCCAGGCCCCGGTCGGCGGCGACGTTTTCGCCGCGGCGATGAAGTCGATGCTGGATGCCACCAACCAGGCTTTCGGCAACATGCAGAACATGGCCAAGCAGATGACCGAAATCGCTGATGCCAACCTGCAGGCCGCTTCGAGCGTCACGGCCAAGGCTGTCGGCGCAAGCAAAAAGAAGTAAGCGGTTCAGCTGCCCCCAAAAAACCCGGCCATGCGCCGGGTTTTTTGTTGACCGGATCACGCCAGGCGCGTTCCCGGAACGAGCCGCTCAGTCGCGCCACTCCCAGTCGATGCCGCGCTTCTCGACTTCGACGCGGATCTCCGCCATCGCCCGATCGACCAGCGCCGGCTCCCCCTCGACGCCGAGCTCCAGATGCCGGCGCTCCTTGCCGACCAGCGAGGGCAGCGAAAAGAGGCGCAGGGTCGGGTAGTCGGCGACGATGCGCTCCATCAGGCCGAGCAGTGCACTCTCGTAGGCTTTCTCGCCGGTCAGCAGGAACGCCTTCTCGACTTTCGCCGCCCTGAACGCATCGCGGTAGAAGGTCTCCAGTGCCCACTCGATCATCGGGTGCGCCATCTGCGGAAAGCCGGGCACGAAGTAGTGATGCCGGCCGGGCACCATGAAACCGGGAATGCGGTTGAACGGGTTCGGCACGATCTGCGTGCCGGCCGGGAAGGTCACCAGTTGCAGGCGCTCCGGCGTCATGTCGTCGCCGAAACGGATCCGCGCTTCCTCGACGCCCTCCGGGCTGATCTCGAGGCCGACGCCGAGCGCCGCCGCCACGGCCTGGCGCGTGTGGTCATCGGGCGTGTTGCCGATGCCGCCACAGGAGAACACCACATCGCCCGAGGCCAGCGTACGCCGGAAGGTTTCGGTCAGGCGCTCGCGGTCGTCGCCGAGATACTCGACCCAGGAGAGGCGCAAGCCGCGGGCACCGAGCATCTCCGCGATCTTCGCGAAGTGCTTGTCCTGCCGCTTGCCGGAAAGAATCTCGTCACCGATGATGATCGCGCCAAAGTTCATACCCTTCTTGCCTCCCCTTCGATGATGACCGCCGCCGCGTCACGTTCGCGACGCAGCGCCTCCAGTCCGTAATGCACATACGCCAGCGCACCGAACGCCGGGGCCAGCAAGCCGATGATCGGCACATGCGCGAGCAGACCGAGCAGGACACCGAGCAGCAGCAGCTTCCCGCGATGCTTGTCGAACAGCGCCTTCCATTCATCCTTCGTCGCATGCGCCGCCAGCGCGTCGTAGGCAAAGGTGCGCCGGTTCAGCCAGGCCAGCCAGTAGATCGGCAGGACCAGCCCCATGCCGGGAATCAGCCACAGCGGCAGGGTGCCAATCCAGCCGATGAGGAAGCCGGCGGCAGCGACGAGGCTGTTGGCCGTGGCGGCGACGAGGCTGTCCTCGCCGGCCCGTGCGACATCCGGATACTCGCTCGCGCCGATCTCGTTGACCAGCAAGGGCACGATGAAGATCGCCGCCAGCAGCATCGCCGTCATGTAGGCCAGCGCAAACACGGCCAGCCAGCCGCCGACCCAGCCCAGCACCTTGGCCAGCCACAGCGCCCCCCAGCCGGCGATCCAGGTCAGTGGCGGAAAGTCCAGCAGCTGCGCCACGAACCATTCGAGCGCGAAGAAAGCGAGCAGCAGCCACACCAGCAGCGAGGCCAGCGCCGGCCCCGCCAGCCGCAACCAGATGCGGCGGTCCTGCAGGTTGTTCAGACTGCGCATCAACGCATTGAAGATTTCAACCACGGGCCAGGCCCTCCCAGGTTTTCTGCAGGCGCTTGGTCGACACCGGTGTCGGCGTCTTCAGCTCCTGCGCGAACAGCGACACCCGCAGCTCCTCAAGAAGCCAGCGGAACTGCTCCAGATTCTCGTCGACCACGCCCTGCTTGGCGAGTTGCCCGGCACGGCGCTCGTAGTTCGTCCACAGCGGCGCGTATTCGGCCATCAGGCGAGAGTCCCGGGCCGGATCGGCCTTCAGCTTGTCGAGGCGCAAGGCCGCCGCCTTCATATAACGAGGGTAGTGCTGCAGCCGCTCGAACGGGGTCGCGACGACGAAGCGCTTGCCCATCAGCCGCGCCACCTGCACCTCGATGTCCTTCACCGCTGCTGCATGGGCCTTGAACCCCGGCAGCTTCTTCATCAGCGCCTGCCATTCGGTGAGCACCAGACTGACGAGGCGACAGATTTCCTGCGAGAGCAGACCGAGCCGCGACTTCGCCTCGGTGCAGCGCATACGGAACTGCGCTTCCGTTTGCGGCAGCGGCGCCGTCAGGCACGCGCGGGCGAAGACGATGTCGATCAGTTGCTGCTTCAGTTCGTCGACCGTCATCAGACCCATCGCCTGAATGCCCATCTGCGGCAGGCCGGGCAGGTTCTTCTCGAAGTACTTGAGCTGCTCCTTGAACTGGATCTTGAACAGCCGCACCAGCCCCTTCTCGTGCGCGGCGCGCGCCTCCTCGGGTGAATCGAAGACCTTCAGCGAAACGGATTCACCATCATCGGTCAGCCCCGGGTAGCCGAGCAGCATCTGGCCGCCGACCTCGACCTCCATCAGTTCCGGCAGTTCGCCGAAGGTCCAGTCGGTGAGGCCGGAGAATTCGGAGGGCGCCTCATGCTTCTCGGCGAACTCGGTCTTCGCCTGCCCGCCCCACTCGGCACGCAGCTCGGTCAGGTTGCGGCGCATGTCGAGCTGGCGGCCGTGCTCGTCGACCAGCTTGAAGTTCATCGACAGGTGCGCCGGCAACTCGCCGGGGCGGAAGGCGTCCGGCGTCACCGCCCATCCCCGTGCATTCAGCCCGCGCGTTTCCATGATGAAGGCGATCAGTGCCGGCACCAGCCCCCGGTCGGGAGGAACCACCTTCTCGGCAAACTCGGCCGCGAACTCGGGCACCGGCACCAGCTTGGCGCGGATTTTCTGCGGCAGCGTCTTCACCAGCTGCAGCACCTTTTCCTTGAGCAGGCCCGGCACCAGCCACTCGCAGCGCAGCGCCGGCACCTGGTTGAGGTGCGGCAGCGGCACGGTCAGCGTCACGCCGTCCTTCGGCGAGCCCGGCTCGAAGTGATAGGTGAGTGCGTACTCGACACCGCCGAGCTTGATCTGCGAGGGGAAGGCGTCGGTCGTGACGCCGGCCGCCTCATGGCGCATCAGGTCCTCGCGCTTGAGGAACAAGAGCTTGGCGTTTTCGCGCTCGGCTTCCTTGCGCCACTTGTCGAAGTCGGCGCCGTTGTGGATGCCCTCCGGGATCACATGGTCGTAGAAGGCGTAGATGAGCTCATCGTCGACCAGCACGTCCGGGCGACGCGACTTGTGCTCGAGCGACTCGATCTCGGCCATCAGCTTCTTGTTGTGCTGCCAGAACGGCCAGCGCCGCGCGAAGTCCTCGTTGATCTCGCCGCCGACCAGACCCTGGCGGATGAAGATCTCGCGCGCCTCGGCCGGGTTCATCGGGCCGAAATTCACCCGCTTCTTCGGGTTCACCACGATGCCGTAGAGCGTCGAGCGCTCCCAGGCGGCAACCTGCATCGCCTTCTGCTCCCAGTGCGGATCGAAGTAGCTGCGGCGGATCAGGTGAGCGCCGACTTCCTCCAGCCACAGCGGATCGACGCGGGCGATGCAGCGTGCGTAGAGCTTGCTCGTCTCGGTGATCTCGCTCGCCATCAGCCAGCGGCCGACCTTCTTCTGCAGCGGCGACGAGGGATGGACGAGGAACTTGATGCCGTGCGCGCCGAGGAAGTACATCGAATCCTCGGAACGGCAGCCGAGGTTGCCCAGAAGGCCGGTGAGCAGCGCCTTGTGGATCGCGTCGTAGGTCGCGGGAATCTCGTTTTCCTTCCAACCCTGCTCGCCGATCAAGGCGTGCAGCTGCGAATGGATGTCGCGCCACTCGCGCATGCGATTGGCCGAGAGGAAGCTGGCATGGCAGACCTGCACCAGCTTCCTTTGCGACTTCTTGTGATCGATCTCGTTCTCGTACCAGTTCCACAGCTTGAGCCAGGAGAGGAATTCCGACTTCTCGTCGGCCCACTTGGCGTGCGCGGCATCGGCCGTGCCCTGCTTCTCCTGCGGCCGTTCGCGCGGGTCCTGCACGGAGAGGGCGGCGGCGATGACCAGGACTTCCTTCAGGCAGCCGCCGTCGCGGGCGGCCACGATCATGCGGGCGATGCGCGGGTCGAGCGGCAGCTTGGCCAGCCCGTGGCCGATGCCGGTCAGGACGTTGTTGCCGTCGAGCGCGTTCAGTTCCTGCAGCAGCTGGTAGCCGTCGGCGACGGCACGCGACGACGGCGCCTCGAGGAAGGGAAACTCCTCGATGTCGCCGAGATGCAGCGACTTCATGCGCAGGATCACCCCCGCCAGCGAGGAGCGCAGGATTTCCGGATCGGTGAAGGCCGACCGCGCCTTGAACCCCATCTCGTCGTAAAGCCGGATGCAGATGCCGGCGGCGACGCGGCCGCAGCGGCCGGCACGCTGGTTGGCGGCGGCCTGCGAGATCTTTTCGACCTGCAGCTGCTCGACCTTGTTGCGATACGAGTAGCGCTTGACGCGCGCCAGCCCGGTATCGACGACGTAGCGGATGCCCGGCACCGTCAGCGAGGTTTCGGCGACGTTGGTCGCCAGCACGATGCGGCGGCCGCCGTGCGGCTTGAAGATGCGCGACTGCTCCTCGGCGGAGAGGCGGGCGAACAGCGGCAATATCTCTGTGTGCGGCGGGTGATGCTTTCTCAGCGCTTCTGCTGCGTCGCGGATTTCGCGCTCGCCGGGCAGGAAGACCAGCACGTCGCCCGGCCCCTCGCGGTGCAGCTCGTCGCAGGCGTCGACCAGTGCGTCGTAGAGGTCGCGCTGATCCTCGCGTTCGGCTTCTTCGGTTTCCACCGGGCGGTAGCGCACCTCGACCGGGAACAGGCGGCCGGAGACCTCGATCACCGGCGCATCGTGGAAATGCCTGGAGAAGCGCTCGGCATCGATCGTCGCGGAAGTGATGATTACCTTCAGGTCCGGCCGCTTCGGCAGCAGCGTCTTCAGGTAGCCGAGCAGGAAATCGATGTTCAGGCTGCGCTCATGCGCCTCGTCGATGATCAGCGTGTCGTACTGCGACAGCGAAGGATCGCCCTGCGTCTCGGCGAGCAGGATGCCGTCGGTCATCAGCTTGACGAAAGTTTCCGGGATCGTCCGTTCGGTGAAACGGATCTTGTAGCCGACCAGGCTGCCGAGTTCGGTCTTCAGCTCCTGCGCGATGCGCGCGGCGGTCGAGCGCGCGGCGATGCGGCGCGGCTGCGTGTGGCCGATCAGGCCGGTGGCGCCGCGGCCGAGTTCGAGGCAGATCTTCGGCAGCTGCGTCGTCTTGCCGGAACCGGTCTCGCCGCAAACGATCACCACCTGATTCCCGGCGATGAGCTTGGCGATCTCGGCCCGCCGCGTGTTGACCGGCAGGTCCTCGTCGTACTCCGGCTTCGGCAGGCGCGCGCGGCGCTTCTGCACGATCTCGCTCGATTTCGCCGCCAGTGCCGTGAAGTCGGCGCGCGCCTTGTCCTTCTTCGCCCCCGGCGCCGACTTCAGGTCGCGCAATAGGGATTTCAGCCGCCGCCGGTCGCTGGCGAGGCAATCGTCAAGTTCGATACGCATCAGGAAAACAGTTTGTCGGCGCCGACGGTGAGCAGCCCGAGGTAGGTCATCAGCAGCGAGCCGGCGAGGTGCGTGCCCGCCAGCGCCAGCGCCCAGCCGAGCTGGTGCGCGAGCAGGCGCTCAACAACCTCGGCTGAGAAGGTGGAAAAGGTGGTCAGGCCGCCCAGGAAGCCGGTGACGACCAGCAGCTTCAGCGCCGGCGGCAGGCCGGAATGGATGTGGAAGACACCGACGGCGACGCCGACCAGATAGCCGCCGATCAGGTTCGCCGCCAGCGTGCCGAGCGGCAACATGACGAACAGCGGGTTCAGCGCGAGGCCAAGCAGCCAGCGCGCCCAGGCGCCGAGCGCTGCGCCGAGTCCGACCGCAATGAATCCGATTCCGTTCATGCCGGCATTTTACCCTGCGGCGCCGGCCAGGATGGCCTCGACACCGGGATGGCGGATGCGCCGTTCGCTGGAAATCGCGAATACCTGCTCGTTCACGCCCTCCAGCTCCCCGACGGGCTCGGCACCGAGCTGCGCCGCCACGTCCGGTCCGAGCATCGTCAGCGCCGGGAACAGACCCATCCCCTGGCGACCGAAGGTATCCATCAGCGCGCTGTCCTCGAATTCGCCGACGATCTGCGGGCGCAGCTCATTGGCTTCGAACCACTGTTCCAGCTTGCCGCGCAGCGCATTGGTCCGCGTCGGCAGCATCAGGGGTGCGCCGGACAGGCTGGCCGGAAAGCCCTTTGCATACTGCCGCGCCAGCGCCGGCAAGCCATAGAAGCTCACCGGGTATTCGCCGAGCGTGTGGCTGAAGACGCGCAGGCTGCCGGTACTGGCCACCGGCCGGTCCGACAGCACCACGTCGAGCCGGTGCAGCGCCAGATCCGACATCAGCTCGTCGATCTCGCCCTCGTAACAGACGAGGCGCACCGGCTTGCCCATGCCCATCACCGGTTGCAGCAGGCGATGTGCGGCCAGCTTGGGCAGCGCGTCGAGGATGCCGACGGTCAGGCGCAGGATGGTTTCGCCGGCACGATCCTCGAGCGCCTCGAGCATCTGCTCGCCGAGGCTGAAGATCCGGTCGGCGTAGGAGAGCGCCGTACGGCCGGCCTCGGTCAGCGCCAGACCGCGCCCGGCCGGGGCGAACAGCGCCACGCCAAGGCTGCGCTCCAGCAGCGCGAGCTGGCCACTGATCGTCTGCGCCGCAACACCGAGCTTGTTTGCGGCGCGATTGACCCCACCTTCCTTGGCAACCACCCAGAAGTAATGGAGGTGCTTGTAGTTCAAATCACGCATGGGAACCCGCTATTAATTCCATTTTTACGAATTGTTCGTCAATTTTTATCCGCTTTTTCAAATAACGCAACACCCGTATATTCACCCTGTCCAATCCATAGGAGCCCCACGGAGGACCTTATGAAGCGCATCATCCTGTTTCTGGCGACCAACCTTGCCGTCATGCTCGTCCTGGGCATCACGGCCAGCCTCTTGGGCGTCAACAAGTTCCTGACTGCCAACGGCCTCAACCTCGGCGCGCTGCTCGTCTTCTCTGCGTTGATGGGCTTCGGCGGCGCCTTCATCTCGCTCTTCATGTCGAAGGCGATGGCGAAGTGGAGCACCGGCGCACGCGTCATCACCAGTCCGGGCAACTCGACCGAATTCTGGCTGGTACAGACCGTCGAACGCCTTTCGCAGCGCGCCGGCATCGCGATGCCCGAAGTCGCCATCTACGACGGCGAGCCGAACGCCTTTGCCACCGGCGCCTCGAAGAACAGCTCCCTGGTCGCCGTATCCACCGGCCTGTTGCAAAGCATGTCGAAGGAAGAGGTCGAAGCCGTACTCGCCCACGAAGTCGCGCACGTCGCCAACGGCGACATGGTGACGCTGACGCTGATCCAGGGCGTGGTGAACACCTTCGTCGTCTTCCTGTCGCGCGTCGTCGGCTATCTCGTCGATTCCTTCCTGCGCCGCAACGACGAATCGTCGTCCGGCCCGGGCATCGGCTACATGGTGACGAGCCTGATCTGCGAAATCGTCTTCGGCATCCTCGCCAGCATCATCGTTGCCTGGTTCTCCCGTCAGCGAGAGTTCCGCGCCGACGCCGGCGCGGCGCATCTGGTCGGCACGCCGACCCCGATGGTGAACGCCCTGCGTCGCCTCGGTGGCCTGCACACCGAGCCGTTGCCACAGAACATGGCAGCCTCGGGTATCGCCGGTGGCGGCTCGTCCTGGGGCGCGCTGTTCGCCAGCCACCCGCCGATCGAGGAACGTATTGCAGCGCTGCAATCGCGCTAACTGTTTCGAGTGTGACCCCTCTGGCGGCTTCCCCCCGCCGCCTTTAGAACCCCGGCTCCGGCCGGGGTCTTTTTTTTGGGCTCAGGCACGGCCTCGAAGTTGACCCGGCCGGGCGGGAGGCACACAATTTCCGGACCGTGCGTGGCAGAAGCGCCTTGCGCAGACCTACAACAACATACGACTCCGACAATCCGGACAACCCCGATGGCCTCGCTGATTCGTTCACTTGTCGTCCAGCGCGTCTGGTGGCTGGTGCTGTGGGCGGGCTACGCAATCGTCACCGCCCTGTTCCTGCAGGCCGCCCTTTCAGAAATCCGGCAACACAGTATCGACCTCGCCACGGCGGGAGCCCGCAACGTCTTCAAGACGCTGGTCACCACCCGCCAGTGGAACGCCGAGCGCGGAGGAGTCTATGTCGCCGTCGGCGAGCACACGCAGCCGAATCCTTACCTGAAGCATCCCCGACGCGACCTGCGCACCGTCGACGGCCAGGCGCTGACCATGGTCAATCCCGCCTTCATGACCCGGATGATTTCCGAGATGACCCGGCTCTCGCAGGGACTTTCCTTCCGCAGCACCAGCCTCTCGCCGGTCAATCCCGGGAATGCCCCGGATGGCTGGGAGCGCGACGCCCTCAGCCGCATCACACGCCCCGACAGCGAAATTGCCGCATTGACCGAATCGGCGGACGGGCGCCTCGTCTTCCGCTATCTGGCGCCGCTCTGGGTTACGGAAGAATGTCTCGACTGCCACCGCGAACAGGGCTACAAGGTCGGCGACCTGCGTGGCGGCATCAGCATTTCGCAGGACTACGCGCCCTTCATTGCGGCCGCCGCACCGAGCGAACAGACGTCGATTCTCGCGCACGCCGGTGTCTTCCTGCTGCTGGTCCTGATCAGCGGCGTTTCGCTCGAACTCCTGCGCCGCAGCTGGCTGAAGCTCGAGAGCAACATCGAGGAACTGACACGAGCACGTAGCGAACTGCTACAGAGCGAAAAGATGGCATCGCTCGGCCGCATGGTTGCCGGCTTCGCCCACGAGATCAACACGCCCATCGGCGTCGCGGTCGGCGCCATCTCCTACACGGACGAGACCCTGAAGCAGATCGACACGATGCTGACGCGAGAAGAGGTCGACGAAGATCAGTTGCGTGGCCACCTCGATGAACTGCGCCACGGCGGCACCCTGGCGATGTCAAACCTGAAACGGGCCTCGACCATGGTGCAGCGCTTCAAGCGCTCCTCGGTCGACCAGTCGTCGGAGGAACGGCGGGTCTTCAACGTCCGCGAGATCATCGAGGACACGGTCTTCTCGCTCAACGGCCAGTTGCGCCGGGGGCCGGTCACCGTCACCGTGAACTGTCCGGACGCACTTCGCGTCAATGGCATTCCCGGCCTCTTCGAGCAGCTCCTCGTCAACCTCCTGATGAACAGCCTGCAGCATGGTTTCGCCGACGGCACCCGCGCCGGCAACGTCCGCATCGACATCTCGCAGCCATCCCCGACGACGATGCGCCTGCGCTACACCGACGACGGTGCCGGCATGAGCACCGACGTCGCCGAGCGGATCTTTGAGCCCTTCTTCACGACCCGGCGCGGCGCCGGCGGCACCGGGCTCGGCATGTTCCTCTGCTACAACATCGTCACCAACGAACTGGGCGGCCACATCCAGTGCACAGGCAGCCCCGGCGGTGGCGTAAGCTTCGAGATCGACGTCCCGTGCGACACGGGAGACAAGGAGAGCCAGCAATGAAACTGGTGAAAAAGAAGGCGGGCGAACCCGCTGCCCCGACCCCCCAGCCCCTGACATGGAAACTCCTCGTCGTCGACGACGAGCCCGATGTCATTTCCGTGAGCCAGCTCTCCCTCAAGGGCTTCACCTTTGCCGGGCGGCCGCTCGAGATCGTTACCGCCACTTCCGCCTACGCCGCCCGCGAGCAGCTCGCGAAACATAGCGACATCGCGGTCGCGCTGATCGACGTCGTCATGGAAACCGACGATGCCGGCCTCAAGCTGGTCGAATACATCCGCAACGAGCTTGGGAACGCGATGATGCGCATCGTCATCCGTACCGGACAGCCCGGCGTCGCGCCGGAGCGCTTCGTCATCGACCACTACGACATCGACGACTACAAGGACAAGACTGAACTTACGGCCACGCGCCTCTATACGACCGTGCGCACGGCCATCAAGTCCTACCGCGACCTGAAGACCATCGACCTCAACCGCATCGGCCTCTCGCATGTACTGGCTGCGGCGCCGGACATCTACCGCCTCGCGGACACCTCGCTGAGCCAGTTCTTCGAAGGCGTGCTGACGCAGATCGTCGGCCTCTGCAACCTCTCGGAGGTCAGCTGCATGGGAACGCTGGACGGCATCGTCGCGACGATGGACGGCCAGGAGGTCAACGTCCGCGCCGCGTGCGGCGGCTTCGCGCAGACCGAGCGCTTCGAGCAGATCCGCGAGCATTGCACCGCCATCATCCTCGCCGGCAATGCCGACACCGCCTCCACCGACAAGGTCATGATCATCCCGTTGACGATCGGCAGCCGGCCGGTCGGCTTCGTCTATATCGAGACCTCGCTGCCGCTGACCGCCTCCGACCGCAATCTCATCCACGTGCTGGCCCAGCAGTGCTCGAGCGCGCTCGAGAACAAGCGCCTGCACCTTGAAGTCCAGGAGTCCTTCGACCACGCCATCGACATGCTGGCCGAGGTCGCGGAGTTCAAGGACAAGAACACCGGCGGCCACATCTCGCGCATCGACAACTACACGCGCACCGTCGCCCTCGAGCTCGGCGTGCCGCCCGAGGAAGCCCAGCTCTGGGGCAAGGCGAGCCGCCTGCACGATGTCGGCAAGATCGGCGTACCGGACGCACTGCTGCAAAAGCCCGGCAAGCTGACGCCGGAGGAGTTTTCCGAAGTCAGCAAGCACACCCACATCGGCGCCACCATTCTCGATCAGGACAAGTTCATGGAGATCGCCCGCGAAGTCGCCTATTCGCACCATGAGCGCTGGGACGGCTCCGGCTACCCGGAAGGCCGGAAGTCACGCGAACTGACGCTGCTGACCCGCATCGTCTCCGTCGTCGACGTTTTCGATGCCCTGATGAGTCCCCGCCCCTACAAGGAACCCTGGAGCATTGAGAACGCGGTCGCGGAGATCGAGCGCGGTGCCGGCAGCCAGTTCGACCCCACCGTCGTCGAAGCCTTTCTGAACATCCTTCGTCGTGGCGGCTTCGACGAACACATCGCATCCTCGCGCAGCGGCACCAACCTGCGTACGGGCGACCCCACCTGACCACACCCGGCGGTCACCGTCATCCGGTGGCCGCCAATCGCCCCTTCCCCCGTTGTCGCACACCCGCAATGCCGGGGCGCAGCCGCTCTGGCAAGGCCGGAATTATTCTGGCCTCGCCGTTCAAGCTCATATTGATCCGGAATATCCGTTTCGTGGCATGATCCTCGGAACATTTCTCTTCAGGCAAAACACCGACCGACGAGAACTCACGAGGATCAGCAGACTGAGATGAGCCCCAACCCGATGAACGGGGACGATCCGTTCCCCGAGCGCTTCGCCCGTACACTGGTCGCCGCACTCGACGAACGTGACGGCCATACGCGCAAGCACAGCGACCGCGTCGCCATGCTCGCCGTGGCACTGGGGCGTCGCTGCTGCCTCGATTCCGGCGAACTCCGCCAACTCGGCATTGCCGCCCTGATGCACGACATCGGCAAGATCGGCATCCCGGACAGCGTGCTGCTCAAGCCCGAGGGGTTCACCGCGGATGAATGGGAGATCATGCAGACACACTCGGTGCGCGGCGAACGCATCATCCTCAGCATCGAGGCCGACGGCATGCCCGACGTCGCCCGCATCGTGCGCCACCATCACGAGCACTTCAACGGCAGCGGCTACCCGGACAACATCGCCGGCGAATCGATTCCGGTCATGGCGCGCATCCTCTCCGTCGTCGACAGTTACGACGCCATCGCCATGCCTCGCCCGTACCACGCCTCGCGCAGCCACGACGAAGTCATCGCCATCCTCGAAGCGGAGCGTGGCGGCAAGCACGATCCCTATCTGCTCGATCACTTCCTCGGCTGCCTGGACAACCAGTAGTCCCCTCGCCATTCCACGCAGCGGCCGGCGACAGGCTGCTAGAATGCGGCTTTGCCGCAATTTCAAGGGCGCCCCTCGCGCCCAGAGACCCCAATGTCCAAGGATAACCACGCCACGGCGCCGGCACCGGCCGCCAACTTCATCAAGAACATCGTCGAGGCCGACCTCGCCGCCGGCAAGCACGCGCAGCGCCGCTGGGCCGGCCAGCCCGGCACGGCGGCCGACCATGCGGCGGCGCCGCTCGACGCGGCCAGGATCCGCACGCGCTTCCCGCCGGAGCCAAACGGCTACCTGCACTTCGGCCACGCCAAGTCGATCCTCCTGAACTTCGGCCTCGCCGAGCAGTACGGCGGCCGCTGCCACCTGCGCTTCGACGACACCAACCCGGAGAAGGAAGAGCAGGAATACGTCGACTCCATCGTCGATGCGGTGAAGTGGCTGGGCTGTTCGTGGGAGCAAGCAGGCGAGAAGAACCTCTACTACGCCTCCAACTACTTCGACTGGATGATCGCCTTCGCCGAGTACCTGATCGAAGCCGGCCA